>NZ_OZ012598.1:0-300000 GCF_963942435.1 Shinella sp. WSD5-1 | reverse complement strand
TCGCGGCGCCTTTGTCGGACAGGAACATGCGGACCTTGCGACGATCCGCCGGATCCGGAACCCGGTAGACCAGAGCGTCCTGCACCATGCGATCGACCAGCTTTGTCAGCGTCGGCAGGTTTAGCGCCAACTCCTCCGCGAGCTTGCCCATCGGCAAGCCGCCTGATTCCGAAAGAACCTTCATCAGGCGCCACTGGTCCAGCGACACGCCCTCGGCCGTCAACTGCCGGCTCAGATGGCGATTTGCCTGGGCAAGCAGATGCGAAAGATGTTCGTTGAGCAAGCGTTCGGCCATGATTCTTTAATCAGCAATTGTTTAATCGGAAACTGTATATATAGTGCTTCTGTCCTGCCGCATAGGCTGGCGCCAACGAAAACAAAACATTCACAATCCGGCATTGCGGAGCGTGTGTCTGGGGTGGAGCGAAAAACAAAAAGGGGAGAATGCCGTGACGCTCGATTTCGCCCTGGCCGGTGGCGCCCGCAGCATATGGATGCGCGGCCCGACCTCCTCGCGTCTGCCAAAGGCTCCCCGGGGTTCGTTTCCGTTTTCGCAAAACGCGCGCGGACACAAAGCGTTTGCGTCGCGCAAGCGTGAGCCCATCCGGATCGGGCTGCTGGTTCCCTTTCAGGGCGCGGATGCGATCTGGGGGCCATCCTGCCAGTACAGCGCCGTTCTCGCGGCGGCGGAGCTCAACGAAAAAGGCGGCATACTTGGCCGGCAGATAGAGCTTCTGGCGGCCGACGCCGGCGGCAGCCCGCAAGCCGTTGTCGAGCGCGCCCGCGACCTTGTCGAGCGCCAGGGCGCCAATGCGTTGATCGGCGTCCACCTCTCCTCCGTCAGGGTCGAACTCGCCCGTGCGCTGGCCGATCGTGTGCCCTATGTCTTCGCGCCGCTCTTTGAAGGCGGCACGGAAAGCGAGAAGGTCTTCAGCATAGGCGAGGTGCCCGAAAGGCAGTTTTCAGGTCCGGTCAGCCATTTCATGGACAATCAGGCGGCCAGGCGCTGGTTTCTGGTCGGCAATGATTACGTTTGGCCCAGGGCTTCGCACAACTGGGTGCGCGATTTCGTTCTGGGGCGTGGCGGAGCGGTCGTCGGCGAGGAGTATGTCGGGCTTGGCTATGACACGACCCACCTTGTCGATATGATCGAGGCGGCCAATCCCGATATCGTTTTCCTCTCCCTTGTCGGTTCGGAATGCGTGCCGTTCAACCGCATGTTTGCCGAACGCGGCCTTTCCCGCCATATCCTGCGCCTGTCGGGCGCTGTCGAGGAAAATACGCTGATGGCGATTGGCGCGGACAATACCGAGAACCTGTTTTGTGCCGCAGGCTATTTCAGTGCGTTGCAGACGCCGGAGAACCACACCTTTCTCAAACGCTACCGGGATGCTTTTGGCGTGACGGCGCCCGTGCAGGGCGTGTTGAGCGAAGCCTGCTATGAAGGCCTTCGCTTCTTCGGCGCCCTGGCAACCCGCGCGCAGTCGCTTGAAATCGATGCCCTGTCGCAGGCCTTCGAAGGCTTGAGCTTCGAAAGCCCGCGCGGCGTAACCACGGTTCGAAACGGCGTCGCCTCCGGGCCGACCTATCTCGCCCGCGCCGAAGGCACCGAGTTCGAAGTCTTGCGCAGCTTCGACAACGCCTGATCCGGAATTTCCGAGCTTCGATAAACAGATAGCACAGGTTCAGCCCGCAAATCCGGACCGCGCTTGAAAGGCGTGCGCCGCATCTTCCCCATCCGGCTGTTTTGAAAGCGCTTTCCAGCTTCGCCAAAGGGCTGCGGAAGACAAAACCTGTCGCCTTATAAAAATACTTGAAAAAGAAAATATTGAATATATAAACATATCGACCGCATGAAATCCTCCTGCCCGCTTCCTTCCGGTTCGGGCCGGGCCTGCAGGCTGCCGCCTGCCGGAGCGGATTCGTGCGCCTATCCGGAGCTATAAAAGAGGGTGAACTCATGAAAATCAGCAGACGCCTGTTTCTCGGCGGCACGGCCGCTGTTCTGACCGCACCGTGGGTCAATCGCAGCTTTGCGGCCGACGACATCACGATCGCAAGCATCTACGATCTTTCCGGCGGTCTCGAGATCTACGGCCAGCCGATCGACGCCTGCCTCGATCTTGCCGTTTCCGAACTGAACGAGGCCGGCGGCCTGCTCGGTCGCCAGATCAAGGTCCAGAAGTACGATCCGCAATCCAACATCCAACTCTATACGCAGTTTGCGACGGAAGCCGCAACGAGCCTGCAGGCTGCAACGGTCTTCGGCGGCATCACCAGCGCCTCCCGCGAAGCCATCCGGCCAATCCTCGGCCGTTACCAGACGCTCTACTTCTACTCGCCGCTCTACGAGGGCGGTGTCTGCGACCGCAACACCTTCCTGACGGGCTCGACCCCTTCGCAGACGATCGGCCAGCTGATGCCCTTTGCCGTCAAGAACTTCGGCAAGAAGGTCTATGTTCTGGCAGCGGACTACAATTACGGTCAGATTTCCGCCAAGTGGGTACGCGACTTTACCGCGCAAGCCGGCGGCGAAGTCATTGCCGCCGAATTCTTCCCGCTCGACGTCACGGATTTCAGCGCGGCGATCCAGAAGATTCAGCGCGAAAAGCCCGACGTGATCTATACGCTCCTGGTGGGCGGCAACCATATGTCCTTCTTCCGCCAGTGGGCGGCGGCGGGCATGGCAGGCCAGATCCCGATCGTCTCCACGTCTTTCGGAGGCGGTAACGAGCACATCGTCCTGACACCCGCCGAATCCGATGGCGTCATGGCCGCGTTCGGCTACTTCCAGGAGATAAAGTCGCCGGCCAACGAGGCCTTCGTGAAACGCTACCACCAGAAGTTCGGAGACAAGGCGCCCTATGTGACCGAGCACGCCTCGGCGACCTACAACGCCGTCCACCATTGGGCAAACGGCGTCAGGAAGGCGAACTCCCTTGATCGCATGGCGGTCATAGAGGCGATCGAGAGCGGCTCGACGGTGGACGGCCCCGGCGGCTCCTCGACGATTGATCCCAAGACGCACCATTGCGCCACGGACGTCCATATCGGCCGGGTCAAGGACCACAGCTTCGAAATCCTCGAAAGCTTCGCAAACCAGCCGCCAGCCGACACGGCTGCCGTTTGCGACCTGGTCGCCAACCCGAACGACAACCAGCAATACGTCATCCAGTAGCCGCGGACGCATTGCCTCCCGGCGCGTGGCAGGCCGCGCACCGGGAGCCCATACGGGACAAATCCAGTGGACTATCTTCTTGTTGTGCTGCTCCAGATCGCTGGAGCCGTCGGCAATCTCGCGCTTGTCAGCGTCGGGCTTGCCGTCATCTTCGGCATGATGCGGGTCATCAACCTCGCCCATGGCGAGTTCATCATGCTCGGCGGCTTTGCCGCCATCTTCAGCGTGCAGGCCGGCATCAACATCTGGCTCGCCATGCTGGTGATCGCGCCGCTGAGCGTGGCCGTGCTCGGCGTGCTGGTCGAACGCCTTGTGATGCGCCGTCTTTATGGCCGCATGGTCGACACCATGCTGGCAAGCTGGGGCCTGAGCCTGCTGCTCATCGGGCTCGCCACCACCTTCTTCGGCAATCGCGTCGTCGGCGTCGCCGCCCCGGTCGGGAGCTTCCGCATCGGTGAATACAATCTCGGCGCGTATGATTTCGTGCTGGCCGGCATCGCCCTCGTCGTCTTTGCCGCGGGCTACGCGATATTGCGCTTCACCCGCGTCGGCCTGGTTGCCCGGGCAACCATGCAGAACCGGGAAATGGCCTCGTCCCTCGGCATCGAACCCTCGCGGGTCTACGCCGTCACCTTCGCGATCGGCTCCGCCCTCAGCGGCTTGGCGGGCGGGCTGCTTGCGCCGATATCCGGCGTCTTGCCCACCATGGGCGTCGCATATGTCGCCAAGGCCTTCATCACCGTCATCACCGGCGGCGCCAGCGTCATCACCGGCACGGCGCTGAGCTCGACCCTGCTTGGCAGCATAAACACGGTCTCCACCTTCATCACCACACCGGTTCTCGGCGACGTGGCCCTGCTTCTGGCTGCCACCATCTTCCTGCGCCTCCTGCCGACAGGCATCACCGGCCGCATCTTCAAGGGGGCACCATGACATTGTCCACGTTCTGCCGTGCCAGCGGCACGCATGTCGCGCTCGCAGCCGTCGCCATGCTGGCAGCGATCGTCATCTTCCCGAAGGTTGCGCCGCTCTACACGCTGATCAACGTGACGCTCTACATGTCCATGGGCGTCTTTGCGCTGAGCCTTGCGCTTCTCTGGGGCTACGGCGGTATCCTTTGTTTCGGCCAGTCGGCGTTCTTCGGCCTCGGCGCCTATGCCTATGCCATTGCCGCCATCAACTTCGGCGACACAACGCTGGCATCTGCGTTCGCCATCGCGATTCCCGCCCTTTTTGCCGCCGGCCTCGGTTATTTCCTGTTCTATGGCCGTCTCAGCGATGTCTATCTCGGTGTCATCACACTCACCGTCACGCTCATCCTGTTCAAGCTGATCAACAGCACCGGCGGCGACGCCTGGCGGATCGGCGAGGCGCGGCTCGGCGGCTTCAACGGCATTCCCAACACGCCGCTGCTGACAATGCCGTTCACCGGCATCCCGCTGTCCCCTGCAAACCTGTTCACGCTCGCCTGCATCGCCCTGTTTGCAACCTATGCCCTTTGCAAGAGGCTGATCACCACCCGCTTCGGCCGCGCCGTGATTGCCGTGCGGGAAAACGAGGTGCGGGCGGAACTGCTCGGCTACAATGCCAGGCGCCTGAAGCTCGCCATCTTCGTCATCTCCGCGGGCATTGCGGGGCTGGCCGGATTGCTGTTCGCCAACTCCGTCTTTGTCAGCCCGACCATGTTCAGCCTTTCCATGGCCGCGCAGGTGCTGATCTGGGTCGTGGTCGGCGGCCTTGGCACGCTCTTCGGCCCAGTCGCGGCCTGCTTCGCCCTGCAAATCGCGGCGGCGGCACTCGGCAAGCTCGGCCTTATCGACCCCAACATCGTGCTCGGGCTGGTGCTGGTCGTCTTCGTGGTCTTCGTACCGGGCGGCATCCAGCCGGCCCTCGCCGCGCTCCTTGCCCGCATCGCCACCCCGCCCCGCGGGTCCCCGGGACATATGCGCGAGGAGGCCGCATGATGAGCGGCTATCTCCTCGAAGCGCGGGATGTCGCCATGCATTTCGGCGGCGTAAAGGCACTCGACGGCGTGGATTTCCGCCTGAAGAAGGGCGAGCTGCGCTGCCTTCTCGGCCCCAACGGCGCCGGCAAGAGCACCTTCTTCCGCTGCCTCACCGGTACCCACAAGCCAACCCGGGGGCATATCCTCTTCAAAGGCACCGATATTGCCGGCAAGGAGCGGCATGACATCGCCCGTGCCGGCATCGGGGTGAAGACCCAGGTGCCCAGCCTGTTCGACGGTCTCACCACCCACGAGAACCTTTGGCTTGCGCTCCGCACGGTTCGGAACGCTGCCGCACGGGAGGAGAAGATCGCCGATGTGATGGAGCGGGTGGGCATTTCACCGCTGCGGGGCAACGTACTCGGGCGCATGGCCCATGGACAGCGCCAGCTCGTGGAACTGGCGATGGTTGTCGCCAGCGATCCGGATCTCGTGCTGCTCGACGAGCCGGCCGCCGGCATGACCGACGGCGAGGTGGAGCGCCTCGCCTCCATCATTCGCGATCTGAACCGCACCCATACCGTCGTGGTCGTGGAGCATGACATGCACTTCATTCGCATGATCGCGGACCAGGTCACCGTCTTCCATCAGGGCCGCATCCTCGCGGAAGGCCATGTGGAAAGCATCCTTGCGAACCAGACCGTCCGGGACGTCTATCTGGGGAAAAAACATGGCGCCTGATCTCCTGACCGCCGAGAACCTTCAGTCCGGCTATGGCCGCATTCCGATCCTCTTCGGGATCAGCCTGTCGATTGCGGAAGGCGAGTTCGTCGGCATTCTCGGCCATAACGGCATGGGCAAATCAACGCTGCTGCGCACGCTGATGGGCCACATCGTCCCGACTGGCGGCAGCATCCATCTTGCCGGTCGCGACGTGACCAGCGCCTCTCCCGCCGCTCGCTCCCGCGCCGGCATCGGCTATGTCCCGCAAGGGCGCCAGATATTCCCGGCGCTTTCCGTAATGGACAATCTGCGCGTCGGCGCCCCCCACCAGAGCCCGAAACAGGCCAAGGCGATCATCGATCAGGTGATCGAGGACCTGCCGCGGCTGAAGCCGATCCTGTCGCGGGCCGGCGGGGTGCTCTCCGGGGGCGAGCAGCAGATCCTCGCCCTTGCCCGCTGCCTGTGCGCCCATCCCAAGCTGATCCTGCTCGACGAGCCGACCGAGGGCATTCAGCCGTCCATCATCGAGGAAATGAAGGACACGCTGAAGGCCCTCGCCCGCTCGCGCAACCTTTCGATCCTGCTCGTGGAGCAGAACCTCGAATTCATCAGCGATCTCGCCACCCGCGTCCTCGTCATCAAGCGCGGCCAGCTCTCCGGCGAGATCGACCCCGCCAAACTGCACGACGCCGATCTGGCGGGCGAATTCCTGCCCGCCTGATCTCCTTCAACACCCAGAAAACGAGGTCATCATGATCACCATCACCGCCGTCATCCGCGCCCGCAAGGGCTATGAGCAGACCATGGCCCAGGCCCTGCTCGAAGTCGCCGAGCATGTGCGCGCCAACGAGCCGGACACGATCGGCTTCCATATTTCCCAGGATGCGCAGGATCCCTGCCTGTTTGCCACATACGAGCGCTTTGTCGATCGCGCCGCGATGGACCTGCACAACAATTCCGACGTCGTCGCCCGCTTCTTCGGCATCGCAAAGCCGATCCTCGACGGTGAGGTCATCCTGATCACCGCCAACGAAATTTCCGCCAAGGCCTGAACATCGACGAGGGGAGCAAAGTATCATGAACGCACCTGTAACTCTCCAGCGCCTAGGCGCGGATGCTGCCCGCTTCGTGGCGAAGGAAAAGAAGCTCTATATCGACGGCACGTGGGTTCCGGCTATGGAAGGTGGCACCATCGACGTCATCGACCCCGCAACCGGCAAGGCCTTCGATCGTGTCCCGGAGGGCAAGGCCGCCGATATCGACCGCGCCGTTGCCGCCGCCCGCAAGGCGTTCGATGACGGCCCATGGGCCAACATGACGCCGGCCGACCGCGGAAAGCTCGTCTGGAAGCTCGGCGATCTCGTCGAAAGGCATGCGGACGAACTGGCGGAGCTCGAGGCGCTGGACAATGGCAAACCGGTGACGGACGCCAGGAACGGCGACGTTGCCTTTTCTTACGAGCTGCTGCGTTACATGGCCGGCTGGAGCACGAAAATCTGCGGTCAGACCATCCCGCTGTCGGCTGGCGCTCCGTTCCATGCCTATACGCTGCGGGAACCCGTAGGTGTCTGCGGACAGATCGTGCCGTGGAATTTCTCCTTCATGATGGCTGTCTGGAAAGTGGCCCCGGCGCTTGCTGCGGGCTGCACCATCGTCCTCAAGCCGGCCGAGCAGACGCCGCTGACGGCCCTGCGTCTTGCCGAACTCGTCGAGGAGGCCGGTTTCCCCGCTGGCGTTTTCAACGTGGTGACAGGCTATGGCGAAACGGCAGGCGCGGCCCTCGCCGCCCATCCCGATGTCGACAAGGTCGCCTTCACCGGTTCCACCGAAGTTGGCAAGAAGATCCTCGACGCGGCCAAGGGAAACCTGAAGAAGGTCTCGCTCGAGCTCGGAGGCAAGTCGCCGATGATCGTCTTTGCCGACGCCGACCCGGCTGTTGCAATCCCCGCCATTGCCTACGGCATCTTCTACAATATGGGGCAGACCTGCACCGCCGGAACCCGCCTGTACGTGCACAAGGACATCGCCGATACCATCTTGACCGGCCTTAAGGCCTTCGCCGAATCCATGTCGATCGGCGTCGGCCTCGATCCGAAGACCCAGATCGGGCCGCTTGTGTCCCAGGAGCAGTTTGACCGCGTCAGTGCATATGTGAAGGCAGGACTTGCCGATGGCGCCAAGCTCTATTGCGGCGGAAATCGTGCGGGAACGGAAGGATACTTCCTCGAACCGACGATCCTGACGGAAACCACCTCCGACATGTCTGTCGTCAAGGAAGAGATCTTCGGGCCGGTCCTCGTCGTTGCCACCTTCGACGATGACAATATCGACTCCGTCGTCAAGGAGGCCAACAACTCGATCTACGGATTGGCAGGCAGCGTTTTCACGCGCGATGTCAGCCGTGCCCACAAGGTCGCAAAGAAGCTGAAGGCAGGCACGGTCGGGGTCAACACCCACCACGTCATCGACCCCGCGCTTCCCTTCGGCGGCTTCAACCAGTCCGGCTGGGGGCGCGAGCAGGGCTATGAGGCCATTCTTCTCTATACCGAGGTGAAATCCGTCGGCATCGCGCTGTGACCACCCTGCGGCGTGGCGGCTTCAACCGCCGCGCCAACCCTTCCGGTATCGGAGCAAGAAGTGAAAACGCATGCACAACCTGACGATCAACGGCGAACGCCTTTGGCGGACGATCACGCAAACCGCCGCCTTCGGCGCCGGCCCGGATGGCGGCATCCGTCGCTTTACGCTTTCACCGGAAGACAAGAAGGTTCGCGACTGGCTTCGCGAACAGTGCGAAGCCATCGGCTGCAGCCTTAAAGTCGATACGGTCGGCAATATGTTTGCGACACGCCCCGGCACCAGGGAGCATGCACTGCCAATCGCCATGGGCAGCCATCTCGACACGCAGCCAACCGGGGGCAAGTTCGACGGAATCCTCGGCGTTCTTGCCGGGCTGGAAGTCCTGCGGACGTTGCACGACGCCGGTTATGAAACCGAGCATCCGGTGATGCTCATCAACTGGACGAACGAGGAAGGCGCTCGTTTCGCGCCCGCCATGCTCGGCTCCGGCGCGCATGCCGGCGTCTTCGACCAAGCCTTTGTGGACAGCCGCCTCGACACCGGCGGCGTTTCCTTCGCCGAAGCCATCGAAAAGATCGGCTACCGCGGCGAGACCCCCTTGGGAGAAACGTCCTTGGCCGCCATGTTCGAACTGCATATCGAGCAGGGGCCGGTTCTGGAACGGGAAGATATCGAGATCGGCGTCGTGACCGGCGTCCAGGCGATGCGTTGGTACGATCTTGCCATCACCGGTCAGGAAGCCCATGCTGGCTCCACACCGATGGACATGCGCTGCGATGCGCTCGCCGACGCAGCCGCGATTGTCCTTGGCGCCCAGGAAATAGCCCGCAAGCTGGGCGGCATGGCGACGACGGGCCAGCTGTCGATCAACTCGCCCTCCCGGAACGTCATTCCGGGCAAGCTGAGCATGAGCCTCGACCTGCGCCACGTCACAGACGGCGGGCTCGACTCACTGGAGATCGAAGTGACAGATCTCATCCGGAAGCAGTGCGGCAAGCGCGCGCATCTCCAGACGGTCTGGATCAGCCCGGCCGTGCATTTTGATAATGATTGCATTGAAACGGTTCGACGTGCCGCGGAACGGCTCGGAACCAGCAGGCGCGATATCGTCTCCGGCGCCGGCCATGACTCTGTCCATGTGTCGCGCATCGCGCCGACGACGATGATCTTTATTCCATGCAAAGACGGCCTGAGCCACAACCCAGCCGAAAGTGCACGGAAGGAGCATTGCGTTTTGGGAGCCCAAGTGCTGCTCGAAAGCATCATTTTGCACCAGTCCTCCACAGGCATTTGAAATTCCTTCGATCTCCTCCGTACCAGCCGATCAGTGGTCGGGCGCATGTCCAGCATCCGCGAGCGGCAGGGCGTATGCTATGATCATCTGATCGGCCAGGCCGGGACCGAACCCGAGAACGCTTGACGCCGCCAGGTCGTGTGAAGGTTGCCTGCGAAAACCGAGGCCCTCATACAGCTTGCATGCCGCCGTCATGAACTCGGCAGTGTGCAGCGTGAGCGCATGTGCTCCATCTTGGCGGGCGCGCCCTATGCACCACGAACACAGTGCGCGACCGTAGCCATGCCCCTGTGCCGACGGTGCGACGGCCAATGTTCGCAGTCCTGCAACGCCGGAAGGCCAGCCCATTCCCTCATGCGATGCGTCTGCGTAGTAGGTGACCGTCCCGACGAGGCACCCTTGCATCTCGAGCACCGCAATGTCCGTCTGCCCCCACCGGCTCGCGAAATCACACGAGTCCTTCAAATAGGGATCGAAGATGTGCGCCGGCAAAACTCCCCGATAGTGCGCGAAAGCATCGGCAACAAGAGCAGCCACGGCGTCAAGTTCCCGGCGCCCGGCAAGGCGTATCATACGTTCCGTGTCGATCATTTCGTGTCCTCGCTTGAGGTGACGGGAAAGGCTGCTTTCCCTCAAGGCTTACGGCGCTCCGCCTTCGGCAACGTCCCATTGTTCGGAGCAAAGCCGGCCAGGCTTGCATAACCGCGCACGACCTGCTCGCGTTCCTCGTAGGATGCGACCGCCTCGATGTCGTCGAAACCGTCGGGTGCGCGCGCCTCGACGAGATCGATCACGCCTTCCGGCCCACCCCTGCGGTTCGACAGGACGACTTGTGATGTGGGCGGGCGGCGCTCGCTGTCATAGGCGCCGAGCGCGGCCTCGACGGTCCCGTGGGTTCGCAGATGCTCTGCCACGGACCGGGCGTCGAGGATGGCCTGGCTCGCGCCGTTCGAGCCGACGGGGTACATGGGATGGGCGGCATCTCCCAGCAGGGTGACGCGTCCGAACGACCAGCGCGGCAACGGCTCCCGATCGCAATTGGAATATTCGTAGAACGCGCCGGTAGCGCGGATGATCCCGGCCGGATCGACGTAATCCAGGCGGAAGCGATCCCGCACGAACGGCAGGACCCGTGCGAGTTTCCCCGGCCGACTCCAGTCCCCGAGGGTGAAGCGCCCGGCCTGCGGCGCACGGCTGCGGGCCATCACGGCCCAGTTGGTAAGGCGCATGGCCGGATCGTCCGGATCCTTGCCGATCGGATAGAAGACGAATTTGGCATGGTTGCCGCCGGCGACTGCCATGGTGCGGCCGTCCCGCCATTTCGGCCAGCGCGTGGCGCCGCGCCAAAGCATGACACCATTCCAGATGGGCGGACCTTCATCCGGGTAAAGCGTTGCGCGTACAGTCGAATGAATGCCGTCAGCGCCGATCAGCAGGTCACCGCCCGCCTGCGATGCCCTACCACCTTCTGACAGCTGAACGGTGACGCTCCGCTCGTCTTGCGCAAAGCCGTGCACGCGGCATCCCGTGCGGATGATCCCCTGCCCCAGCCGTTCGATGACGGCCTTGTGGATAAGGCCCAGCAGCCTGCCGCGATGGATGCTGACCTGCGGCACGGCATGACCGGCCTCGATCCCGCGCAACTCCTGCCAGACGACCTGGCCGAACCGAGTCGCATAGATCAGCCCGCGCGTGCGGATTCCCGCTGCGTCGAGGTCGTCCATCAGTCCGAGTTCGGCCAGAAGGCCGACAGCATGCGGCAACATGTTGATGCCGACGCCCAGCTCCCGCACCGCATCCGCACGCTCGAAGATCTCCACCTCGACCCCGGCCCGGTGCAGGAAGAGGGCGGCCGTCAATCCACCGATACCGGCCCCCGCGATCAACGCCTTCATGGCCCTGCTCCCGGTTCGCGCTGCATGGCGACGGGTTCGGCAGTACCATGCCCATAGCGAGCTCCGATCTCCCGCAAAGCGCGGAGAAGATAGCGCGTGAACATCCAGCGCTCCGATCCTGCATTGCTACCAGGCTATGGGTATCGAACGCGTGCTCTGACGGAAATGACAGAAATATCGTATTTTCTGCCAAGGCGCCGCCGAAACCCTGGCGGCAGCGATTTCCCGAAGTGTGCGTAGGCCACATGTCTAACTGAGGGACATCCGGGCCTTAACGGATACGTCGGCAACGCCTCACCGATCAGCCCGGCACGGGCCAGTTCTCGCAGCGCTCGATCAGGATAGCGGGTGATATGCCCTCCAGGTCCAGGGCCGGGAGAAGGTCGTTGTCAGCAATCAGGTCGCGGTTCATCGAGGATGAGAAGATGTTGATGCCGGCTTCGTGCAGAATGGCCGGCCGGCCGGCGATGCGGCCGAGCAGGCTGGTGGGCACGAGGCCGAAGGGCACGTCCTCGTAGATGTAGCGGCTGTCGACGGTCGCCGGGCCGAAGCCGCCGCGCCCTTCCGCATGCATCTGCTGGTTCATCTCGGACACGGTGCCCATTGGCACGTGGAAGGACAGGGAGAAGTGTTCCTGTACCGTGCGAACGGACAGGCCGAAGCTCTCGGCGATCCTCAGCCGTTCAAGGTCGAGCGCCTCGATGAGCCGCCCGACGGCGGGCGTGACGTTTTCACCCTGGCCCCATTTTTCGCCCTTTTCCATGCGGGTCAGGTTGAGAAGCGCGATGCCGAGGTGGTTCTGCGGATTGAGGTTTGAAAGCGCGATGGCGAGGAGGCCGTCGCGGATGACGAACCGGTCGCCGAAGAGCTCTGTGCAAAGCGCCTTGCCCATCTCGGCTTCGGACTTCGGCAATGTTGCCACATCGACCTTCTGGCGCACGGAATTGACCGCAACGCTGGTGCCGTCCGGCTGCTGGCGGCCGGTCAGGAGCGTCGTGCCCCAGATGATAATGGGCAGGCGCACGCCGCGTTCGGCGAGACGCCCGGCAAGGTACAATGCGCCGAAGGAGCTGTGCGAGCTGATGATGACGGGCTGTCCGGAAACAAGGTGGGGAACGGCGGCGTCGAAGACATGGCGGTGGCCGTTGGCGGGCAGGGCGACGACCACCGCATCCACGCCCTTGACCGCGTCGGCGCAGTCGCGGGCGACCGCAACCGTTCCGGAGAATTCGACCGCGCCTGTCGCTGTCAGCGGCGCGCCTTCTGCGAGCTTGCGGGTGCGCTCCCCGGAGGGAGACCACAGGACGGGCTGGTGTCCAGCCCTAGCCAGGAAAGCCGCCATGCCGAAGGCGATCGCGCCCGCGCCGAGAATTCCAATCCGCATCGATTATCTCCCTGTTCGTTTCGAGCACCGGGCAAGGCTGCCACCGGCACCGTTTGGCCAAAGGTTTCCCTGCCGATATGGCAGCCGGGGGTGTATTTTCTACAAAAACACCAGACAAAAAAATCTTGTGTTTTGTCACTAGCGCACAGAATGCGTTTTATGCACAGTAGAATTGTCATAATGCAAGGAATGCATGATACCCATGGAAGTCCGCGACCTCGAGGCATTTCTGGCAGTCATGTCCACCGGCAGCATCACCGCTGCCGCCCGGCTGCTCGATCGCTCGCAGTCGCAGGTGACGCGCCTCATCCAGGATCTCGAGACATCGCTGGGCTTTCCGCTGTTCGAGCGCAACGGTCCCAAGATCACGCCGACGGACGAAGGGGTCGCCTTTCATGACGATGCCGAGCGCTTCTTCAGCGGCATCGGCCACCTGCGCGACCGGGCCAAGGCGATTGCCGGCCGCGAGCCAGAACCGATCGAGATCGCCGCGACGCCGGCCTTCGCAAGCGGCATCATTCCGCTCGCTCTCGCCGAATTGCCCGCGGAGCGGCTTCCCCGCACCATGCAGCTGCGCAGCATGCCGGCGGAAGCCGCCATCCAGTCGGTGCTCGGCCGCACCGCGGATTTCTGCGTGACGTCACTGCCGGCCGACCAGCCGGGCCTGGAAGTGCAGGGTTTCTTCGAGGGGCGCTGCGTCGCTGCCGTCGCCCATCACGATCCGCTGGCGAAAAAGTCCGTCATTTCCATCGCCGACCTTGCCGATCGTACACTCGTGACCATGGCGAACCCGTTCCGCCTGCGCCACCGGGTCGATCAGGCGCTCAAGGCGGCGAATGTCCGCCCCGCCCGCGTCATCGCGACGAACGCGACGATGAACGCCGTGCAGATCGCCTCGACCGGGCTCGGCATTGCCGTAATCGAGCCCGCCACGGCCTACGGCCTGCAGTCTGCGCCCGTTGCGATCCGGCCGCTCGATGTCGATGTCCCGTTCCTCTGGGCGATTTTTTCCGCAACGGCGCGCCCGCTTTCGGCCGGCGCGCGCGCGCTCATCCGGCAGATCGTGGATGTCGCATCCAGGCGTATTCCGGATCTCGTCATCCATGACCCGCGCCAGATGGCGCGCATCGCGGACCGCACGTTTTCCGGCCGCGCCGGCGACCCCGCTCCGGCCGGCGGCGATGCCCGCGACATGCCCGACGTGAATGAAAATGAGCCCGCAAAGACCAAAACAAGGAGAGAGTGACATGAAGGACTTTACCACAACACGCCGCTCGACGCTGAAGCTGCTTGCCGCCGGCACCGGCATCCTTGCCGCTCCGGCCATTATCCGTCCGGCCTTTGCCCAGAGCAAGGTCGTCAACATCACGACCTACGACAAGTTCGTACCCCAATCCTTCATCGACCAGTTCCAGAAGGATACCGGCATCGAAGTGCGCATCCGCCTCACCGACGACCAGGGCAAGCAGTACAATCTGCTGACCGCCGAGGGTGCGACGCCTTCCACCGACATCGTCACCGTCACCGGTCACCGCCTGTCGCAGTTCCTGAACTCGAACCTGCTTTCGGCGCTCGATACCGGCCGCCTGAAGAACTGGGACAAGCTCGCCGCCGCCTACAAGGGCGCGCCGCAGCTCACCATCGACGGCACCACCTACGGCCTGCCGCTGCTTGCCGGCTATGAAGGCCTGGCGCGCAACACCGAATACACCAAGGAGACCGATACCTGGGGCCTTATGTTCGAGGACGAGTTCAAGGGACTTACCTCCTATATCATCACCGACTTCCTCTCGATAGTCATGACCTACCAGGGCAATGACGGCGACTACGTGACCTATGGCGACAAGCCGGATGTCGCGCAGACCGCCACCAACCAGGCCCGCGACTTCCTGATCCAGCACAAGGACAAGGTGCGCAAGTATTACGACGCCGGCTCCGAGGTGCAGCAGATGTTCCTCAACGAGGACATCTATCTGGCACAGGTCTGGTCCGGCCCGGCCGCCAAGCTCATCATGGACGGCCACCCGATCGAGATCTCGGTGCCGAAGGAAGGCACCTATGGCTTCCTCTACTCGTTCAACGTCGTCAACAACGCGCCGAATGCGGACGCCGCCTATACCTTCCTCGACGCGATCCTTTCCTCTCCGGAAATCGGTGCGGCGATGACCCGCCAGTCCGGCTTCGCCTCGGCCTTCGCAGGCGTCAACGACGTGCTGGACGATCGTGAGCGCGCAGCCCTTTCGCTGCCCGACGAGCAGGCCCAGCGCATCCAGTTCTTCAGCTCCGTCAACCGCGACATGAAGAACGAGATGATCGACAAGGCCGCCGCCGAGATCAAGGCGGCCTGATCCTGACGACAGGCGCGGCCGGTCTTCGGCCGGCCGCGCATGGGCATCCTTCGAAGCCGGGAACGACGAGAATGGTGGATACGACGATGCAGCCCCGAACCGTCACCTCGACGGCGCCGCCGCGCTACGCCGGATGGATCGGCAGGACGGTCAATTCGACCCTTTACCGCAATACGATCGGGCTTCTGGCCAGCAACCGCTGGGTCCGGCTTGCCGTGCTGGCGGGCGTGCCGCTCGTTTGGATCGCCGCGTTGCATCTCGGCCCCATTCTGCAGATGGCCAATATCAGCTTCCTTGCCAACTACCCGCCCCGGCCGGGCGTGGACAGCGGATACACGCTGGAGAACTACGGCTTCTTCTTCTCCGACCGGCTCTATTTCATGCCGTTCGTGCGCAGCCTCATCTTCGCGGCCGTCGTGACGGTCTCGACGCTGGTGATCGTCTATCCGGTCGCCTACTACGTCGCGAAAGTGGTGAAGCCGAAGAACCGGATGCGCGCGCTGCTGCTGCTGCTCATTCCGTTCTGGGCCGGCGAGCTGATCCGGACCTTCTCGGTCATCATGCTGCTTGCAAACCGCGGCGCCGTGAACGTGCTGCTGCGGGAGCTCGGCTTCATCGACCGGCCGATCCCGATGCTCTACACCTTCTTCTCGCTGAGCTTCGGCGTCGTCTACCTGCTGGCTCTCTACATGCTGCTGCCGCTCTATTCGGCGATCGAGAAAATCCCGACGCCGCTCATCCACGCCGCATCCGACCTCGGCGCCGGGCCGTTCCAGCGCTTCCGCCGGGTCATCCTGCCGCTTTCCAAGGACGGCATCGTGTCGGGCTGCAGCCTCGTCTACCTCACCACCATCGGCGTCTTCGCGGCGCCCCTGCTGCTCGGCGGACCGAACGCGGTCATCTTCCCGGAGGTCATCGCCACCCTCTTCCACGGTTCGAACGACAAATGGCCGGAAGGCGCCGCCTTCTCGATGCTGATGCTCGCCGTCTCGCTGACGACGGTCGGGCTCTTCATGCGGATCGTCGGCGGACGCTCCGTCCGGCTGATGTGAGGAGAGGATGATGAGAACCTATTTCAACGACCTGCCGAAGACGGCGCTTGGCGCGTCCTACTGGCTCTTTGCGGTCTATCTCGTCCTGCCGCTGTCGCTGATGATGGTGATGAGCCTCAAGGATGCCAATTTCATCGCCTTCCCGATCAACAGCTGGACGCTCGACTGGTATGCGAAGGTGCTGCAGGACCGGCAGTTCATCAACGCCTCGCTCTACTCCATCGGCATCGCGCTCGCGACCACGGTCTGCGCCACCATCATCGGGGTCTGGATCGCGCTCCTGATCTCGGCGGAGAATATCTGGGGCAAGGCGGCGATCTTCGCGCTTGCCTGCCTGCCGGCCGTCGTCCCCGGTCTCATCAACGCCATTTCCATGCGCATCTTCATCCGCGCGCTGGACATTCCGACCGGAACCTTCGCCATCGTGCTCGCACACACGGTGCACGCGGTTCCCTTCGTGGTGATCATGGTTCTGACGCGCCTGCGCTCGATGCCGGCGAACCTCGTAGATGCCGCGCGCGATCTGGGGGCAGATCCGTTCATCGCCTTCCTGCGCGTGACGATCCCCTATCTGATGCCCGCGCTCATCGGCGGCATGATCTTCTGCGTGCTGACCAGCATCGACGACTTCGTGCGCACCTTCTTCCTCGGCGGATACCAGCCGACCCTGCCCATGCTGATCTTCGCCAAGGTGCAGGGCGGCATGTCACCGGAAATCAACGCCATGGCGACGATCGTGCTCATCGTCACGACCATTGTCGGCCTCTATGCCGAATACTTCACCCGCCGTTCCAGGAGCTGATGCGTATGCAGCCTGTCGTCCAATTCAAGAACGTCAACAAGTTCTACGGAACGCAAGCCGCCGTAGAGGATCTGGACCTTGCCATCGATGCGGGCCAGTTCGTCACGCTGCTCGGCCCGTCGGGCTGCGGCAAGTCGACCACGCTACGCATGCTCGGCGGCTTCGAGGACCCGACCTCCGGCGAGATCTATCTCGATGGCAAGCCGATCTCGCACCTGCCGCCGAACCGGCGCAATGTAAACATCGTCTTCCAGGACTATGCGCTGTTCCCGCATCTCTCCGTCATGCGCAACATCGCCTTCGGGCTGGAGCTGAAGGGCCTGGCGCAGGATGCGATCCATCGCCGCGTCACGGAGCTTCTCTCCCTCGTCTCGCTCGCGGATTATGCCGAGCGCATGCCGGCCCAGCTGTCCGGCGGCCAGCGCCAGCGCGTGGCGCTGATGCGCGCGCTCGCACCGGACCCGAACGTGCTGCTGCTCGACGAGCCGCTCTCGGCGCTCGACGCCAAGCTGAGGCAGCAGATGCAGATCGAGCTGAAATCGATCCAGCAGAAGACCGGCAAGACCTTCCTCTTCGTCACGCACGACCAGGAAGAGGCGCTTACCATGTCCGACGTCATCGTGGTGATGAACAAGGGACGGATCGAGCAGATGGGCGGGCCGGACGAGCTTTACGCCCGTCCGCGCAGCCGCTTCGTCGCCGACTTCATCGGCCGGAGCAACTTCATCGAGGGCAAGGTGGTCTCCGTCTCGGGCAATATCGCCAGCCTGGACTGGCAGGGCAACATCATCCACGCGGACGTCAACGGCACGTCGCCTGCGACAGGCAAGGTCGTAACGGTCGCGCTGCGCCCGGAAGCCCTCTACTGTCTGACGGAGAAGCCAGAGGGACGGCTGGCGCTCAAGGGGCGCATAACCGGCCGCGTCTTCAAAGGCGCGCATACCTCGCTCACCGTCACGCTCGAAAACGGCACCAGCCTGCTGGTCCAGCTCGACCCCGTGGCACTGTCGCATATCGAGGGGGACGACGTCTGGATCGGCTGGCGCGAACGCGACGCCGTCCTCCTGGCGGATTGAAACGGAGAGTGGAATCATGATCGACAGACAGCAGCAGCAAAGCCGGCTCTCCAGCCTCAATGCGCGCGTGAAGCAGGACCTCGGCTATCTCAACTATCCGCCGGCCAACTGGTCGAAGCCGGTCACGACGGCCGACGGCGGGCCGGTCAGCGACGTCGTCGTCATCGGCGGCGGCATGTGCGGCCTCGTCGCCTGGCATGCGCTGACGCGCGCCGGCATCGTCAACCTTCGTATCGTCGACCGCGCGCCGAAGGGGCTCGAGGGCCCCTGGCTCACCTATGCCCGGATGGAGACGCTGCGCTCACCGAAGATCCTGCTCGGCCCGGCGCTCGGCGTCGCCTCGCTCAGCTTCCGGGCGTGGTTCACCGCGCTTTACGGCGAGGGCGAATGGGAGGAGCTCTACCGCATCCCCAGGCCCATGTGGATGGATTACCTGTCCTGGTATCGCGAGGTCATGGACGTCCCGGTCGAGAACGACACGCATGTCACCCGCATCCTGCCGCGCGAGGACAGTCTTCTCGAACTCGAGATCGCCGGCGGCGCCCGTCCGTCGATCGTTACCCGCAAGCTGGTGATGGCGACCGGCCGCGACGGCCTCGGCGAGCCGACGATTCCGGATTTCGTCAAGGGCATGGAGCGGCACAGGTCCTGGGCGCACTCGGCCGACGAGATCGATTTCGACCGGCTGAAGGGCAAGCGCGTCGTCGTCATCGGCGTCGGCGCCTCGGCGGTGGACAATGCGGCCGAAGCGCTGGAGCAGGGTGCCGGCGAAGTCCGCCTTCTCGCCCGCCGCAAGGAGATGCCGACGATCAACAAGCTCATGGGCATCGGCTCCTACGGCGTCATTGCCGGCTTCGCCGAGATCTCGCCGGAATGGCGCTGGCGCCTGATGGACTATGCCGCCAAGCAGCAGACGCCGGCACCGCACAATTCGACGTTGCGCGTCAGCCGTCACCCGAACGCCTATTTCCATTTCGGCTGCGCCATCGCCTCGATGAAGGAGGAGGACGGCGAGGTCGTCATCACCACCACGAACGGCCGCGTCTTCCGCACCGATTTCGTCATCCTGGGGACCGGCTTCTCGATCGATCCCATGAGCCGGAGCGAGCTTGCGCCCTACCAGGACAGGATCGCCTGCTGGGAGGACCGCTACGACCCGCCGGCGGGCGAGGAAAATCCCGGCCTCGGCCGCTTTCCCTGGCTGAACGGCGATTTCTCCTTCACCGAGAAGGAACCGGGCACGGCACCCTGGCTGAAGGACATCCACTGCTTCAACTACGGCGCCTCCGTCAGCGTGGGCAAGGTGAGCGGGGACATTCCGGCGATCAGCGAGGGCGCGCTCTGGCTTGCGCGCGGCGTCGCCGCCTCGCTCTTCATCCGCGATGTCGATTATCACTGGGAAGCGCTGCTCGCCTACGAGAAGCCGGAACTCGACGGAACCGAGTGGACCGATGCCGACGCGCCGGTGCAGGCACAGAAAACCGCGTGAACGAACGCGCGAAATGAGGACACGCCCATGACCGCCTCCCCCGCCGCCGATGTCATCGACACCGTGCTCGGCCTCGACCGCTTCCCGGACCTGAAGGCGCTGCGCGAGCAGCGCGGCAAGCTCAAGCACCTGACCCAGACGAGCTACGAGGCTGCCCTTCGCCCCGCCGAGCCGCGCAACTTCTCCTACGGCATGAGGGCGGCGCTTGCCGCGCGCATGGCCACGCTCTGGAAATCCGGTGAACTCGCCGCCCATTACCGGGCGCTTCTCGATGGCGAAGATCCGGTATTGAGCGCCATCGCCGATCCGGGCACCGGCCCGGCCGATGCGGATGCGCGCCTTTCCGCGATCCTCGCCCATGTCGACCTGGTGACGCTCGCGCCCAAGGAGGCGACGCGCGCCAATATCGAGAAGCTGGCCGCCGCCGGCCTCGACGACCGCGATATCGTCACGCTCGCCGGCCTCATCGCTTTCGTCAACTACCAGGTGCTGGTCGTGGCCGGCCTCAAGATGCTGAGGGACAACTGACATGTCGGACGCCGTTCACGAATTCACCGTCGAGGCGCTCGACTGGAAGCCCTATGTCAGGCCGGTCGACCTGGACACGGCAACGCCCGAACAGCTGGACGCCTTGAAGGTCACGCCGTCCAACAAGAAGGTCTCAGCCTATGTGCTGGTGCTCGCCAACGAGGCGGAGACGCTTCGCGAGCGCACGCCGCTCTTCAACGACATCATGTACAGCGAGGGCGGGCTTTCGCGCGGCGGCCGCGAGATCGGCGCGCTCGCCGCCTCCTTCGTCAACCATTGCATCTACTGTGCCGCCGTGCATGCGGCCCGCTACATCCAGATCGAGAAGCGGCCAGAGGTGGTGGAGGAAATCTACAGGAACGGTCTTGACGCCGACCTGCCGGAGTTCGAGCAGGCGCTTTTCAACTTCGGCGTGGACCTGACCGCCCATCCAGACAATGTCGGCACCTACCAGTTCTACCACCTGCGCGAGACCGGCCTCGACGATCTTGAAATCCTCGACCTCATCCATTCGGTCGCGATCTTCGGCTGGGCGAACCGGTTGATGCACACGCTCGGCGAACCGCACCGGCAGGAATGAGTGGAACAGCTTTCCCGCACTGACGGGGGCGGCGCCGTCCGCCCCTTCGACATCACCCATCGCGACGTCCTGACGATCGCGCTTCCGATGATGATCGCCTATCTGTCGAGCCCGCTGGTCGGGCTGGTCGCCACGGGCGTCATCGGGCAGCTCGGCGACGAGGCGCTCATCGGCGGCGTCGCCCTGTCGGCCGTCATCTTTGACGTCATCTTCGTCACCTTCAATTTCCTGCGCGGCGCCACGACCGGTTTTACGGCACAGGCGCTCGGTGCGGGCGACAGGCACGCGGAACAGCGCATGCTGGCGAGCGGCCTGATCATCGCGCTCGTCGGAGGTCTCGCCCTCCTCGTCTTCCACAAGCCGCTTGGCGAACTCGGCCTTGCCGCAATGGGCGCGAGCGGGGCCGTCGCCGAGGCGGCATCGACCTATTTCGCCTGGCGCATCTGGTCGGCGCCCTTCGTGCTCTTCAATTTCGTCGTCTTTGGCTGGATCATCGGACGCGGCGAGGCGCTCTGGGGCATGATCCTGCAGACGCTTCTGAACGGGATCAATGCCGGGCTCAGTATCTACTGGGTGCTGGGGCTGGGCTGGGGCGTCGCGGGTGTCGCCGCCGCCTCGCTCGTTGCGGAAGCGGTGACGGCGGTCGCCGGCCTGTACCTCATCTGGAAGAAGACCGATCCCAAGGCCTGGAGCCTGCCGGGTGCTGCGGCTTTCCGCCGGGCCTTCTCGGTCAATGGCGACATGATGATCCGCTCCTTCGCGCTGCTGATCGGCCTGTCGCTCTTCACCCGGCAGAGCGGCACGCTCGGCATCGAAATCCTCGCAGCCAACACGATCCTCCTGCGCTTTTATTTCTTCGGCGTCGCCTTCCTCGACGGGGTCGCGACGGCAGCCGAGCAGCTTGCCGGCAAGGCCGTCGGCGCGCGCTACCGCCCGGTCTTCGACCGGACGATCAGCCTGACGACGCTCTGGGGCTTCGTCTTCGCAGGGCTCGTCTCTCTCGCCTTCCTCGCCGCTGGCGACTGGGTGATCGGCATCACGGCACCGACGGAAGCGGTTTCCACGCTCGCCCATCTTTACCTGCCCTATGTGGTGGCGCTGCCGATCTTCGGTATCGTCGCCTTCCAGATGGACGGCGTCTATATCGGCGCGACCTGGTCGAAGCAGATGCGCAACCTGATGCTGCTCTCGCTTGCGCTCTATCTCGTCGCCTGGAAGGTGCTGCCGGCGCATTTCGGCAACCACGGCCTCTGGATCGCGCTCATCCTGTTCCAGAGCGTCCGCAGCATTGCCTTCCGCTTCATGCTGCCTGGTCTGGCCGACCGTACCTTTCCCCGCTAACGCCATTTAGCCGACCGGGAGACCCTGGAAAGACTCGATCGTTTCGTCAAGACGCACCCATTCGTGTTTCGATTGTTCGAATACCGACATTGTCGGTGCGGCGAAGGCCGGATAGGCAAACGAGCCGACGGCCACACCGATCCAGGAGGGCGAGGCATCGGCCTTCCAATAGACCGTCGAACCGCAGGCCGGGCAAAAATGCATCCGGACCTTGCGGCCACTGTCGGCAATGCGGATGAACTCCGTGGACGGTCCGGATATCTCGACACAGTCGATTGAGTAGAACGCATTGGCGCTGAACGGCGCGCCGGTTCTTCGCTGGCAAGCGAAGCAGTGACACAGGGCGGTCAATTGTGGCAGTTCGCTGAATGTCAGTCTCAGGGCACCACAGGCGCATTGGGCATCGGCCATGGAAATTCCTCCCGCTTGCGTGGTCAAATTTTGCTGGTTGAGGGCTGAAGTGCAGGTCGGAACCGCGAGTCCTTGCGGTCGACGATGCGAAGGGCCGAAGCCTGATAGGTTTCAGGCTAGCCGGAACAGCAAAATAGAACGAGGGAATGCCGAGGTCCAGAGGCTTACGGTCGTTTCTGCCCGTCTGCCTTTCGCGAGACTCATAGGGAGTATAGCGGCCGCACGGTCGGCGGTTCTGAAGGATATCAGACCGCCGACCGTGCCAAACGGTGACCTATGCCAACGCTGGCAGCAACTGATCGACGCTTTTCTTTGCATCGCCATAGAACATGCGTGTGTTGTCCTTGTAGAACAGCGGGTTCTCGATGCCGGAATAGCCGGTGCCCTGGCCCCGCTTGGAGACGAACACCTGCTTGGCCTTCCACACTTCGAGCACCGGCATGCCGGCAATGGGGGAGTTCGGGTCCTCCTGTGCCGCCGGATTGACGATGTCGTTCGAGCCGATAACGATCACGACGTCCGTCTCCGGGAAGTCGTCGTTTATCTCGTCCATCTCCAAGACGATGTCGTAGGGCACCTTGGCTTCGGCGAGCAGCACGTTCATGTGGCCCGGCAGGCGGCCGGCGACGGGGTGAATGGCGAAGCGCACGGTCTTGCCGGCCGCGCGCAGCTTGCGCGTCAGCTCGGAGACCGACTGCTGGGCCTGTGCCACCGCCATGCCGTAGCCCGGCACGATGACGATGCTGTCGGCTTCGTTGAGCGCGGCGGCGACGCTTTCCGCGTCGATGGCGATCTGCTCGCCCGATATCTCCATCTGCGGGCCGGCCGTGGCGCCGAAGCCGCCGAGGATGACCGAGACGAAGGAGCGGTTCATCGCCTTGCACATGATGTAGGAGAGGATCGCACCCGAGGAGCCGACCAGCGCGCCGGTGACGATGAGAAGGTCGTTGCCGAGCGTAAAGCCGATGGCGGCGGCCGCCCAGCCGGAATAGCTGTTCAGCATCGAGACCACGACCGGCATGTCGGCCCCGCCGATGCCCATGATCAGGTGGTAGCCGATGAAGAAGGCGGCGAGCGTCAACAGGATGAGTGTCCACGCGCCCGCGCCGTTCACGTAAAGCACGAGGAGAAGCAGCGAGAGGATCGCCGCACCGGCATTCAGGAAGTGCCCGCCCGGCAGCTTCTTCGCCTTGCCGTCCACCTTGCCGGCCAGCTTGCCGAAGGCGACGACCGAGCCGGTGAAGGTGACGGCGCCGATGAAGACGCCGAGGAACACCTCGACCTTCATGATCGAAAGCTCGACCGGCTCCTTGTGGGAGAGGATCACCGCGAAGCCGGTCAGCGTGGAACGTGCGGCCTCGTCGAGGCCGGCGACGTGCGCCGCCTCGATATGGGCGTTGAAGCCGATGAAGACGGCGGCGAGGCCGACGAAGGAGTGCAGCGCGGCGACGAGCTGCGGCATCTCGGTCATCTGCACGCGCGAGGCGACATAAGACCCAAACACCGCGCCGCCGGCGATCATCAGGAGAATGACGAGCCAGTTGCCGACACCAGGCCCGAAGACCGTGGCGATAACTGCGAGCGCCATGCCTGTTATGCCGTACCACACGGCGCGCTTGGCGCTTTCCTGGCCCGAGAGCCCGCCGAGGGAGAGGATGAAGAGAACTGCTGCCGCAATATAGGCGGCCGAGACGATACCGATGGTCATGACAGATTCCCCCCGATCAGGATTTCTGGAACATGGCGAGCATGCGCCGGGTGACGAGGAAGCCGCCGACGATGTTGATCGTGGCGATCAGCACCGAGAGCGCCGCCAGGATAACCACCAGCCCGTTGCTTGATCCGACCTGCAGCAGCGCGCCGAGGATGACGATGCCGGAGACCGCATTGGTGACGGCCATCAGCGGCGTGTGCAGCGAATGCGAGACGTTCCAGATCACCTGGAAGCCGACGAAGCAGGCGAGCACGAAGACGATGAAGTGGCTCATGAAGGCCGCGGGCGCGAAGGCCCCGACGATCAGCAGCAGCGCCGTGCCGACGGCGAGCAGGACAAGCTGGCTCTTCGTCTCGGCCCTGAAGGCGGCGGCTTCGGCCGCGCGCTTCTCCGCCGGCGTCGGCTCCTTGACCTTCTCCTTCGGCTTCTGCGCGGCAATGGCCGCTATCTTGGGCGGCGGCGGCGGCCAGGTGATGTCGCCGTCCTTGGCGACCGTCGCGCCGCGGATGACGTCGTCCTCCATGTTGTGGACGATGACGCCGTCCTTGGCCGGCGTCAGATCCGTCAGCATGTGGCGGATATTGGTGGCGTAGAGCGCCGAGGACTGCGCGGCCATGCGGCTCGGGAAGTCGGTATAGCCGACGACAGTGACGCCGTTGTCGGAGACGATCTTCTGGTCGGCGACGGTAAGGTCGCAGTTGCCGCCGCGCTCGGCGGCGAGGTCGACCACCACGGAGCCCGGCTTCATCGCCGCCACCATGTCGGCCAGCCACAGTTTCGGCGCGTCACGGCCGGGGATCAGCGCCGTGGTGATGACGATGTCCATCTGCGGGGCCAGTTCGCGGAACTTTGCAAGCTGCTTCTCGCGGAACTCCGGCGAGGACGGGGCGGCATAACCGCCGGTCGCCGCGCCATCCTGCACGCCGCCGTCGAAGTCGAGATAGACGAATTCCGCGCCCATCGACTCGATCTGCTCGGCCACTTCGGGCCGCACATCGAAGGCATAGGTCTGCGCGCCGAGCGAGACGGCGACGCCGATGGCGGCAAGGCCCGCCACGCCTGCGCCGATGACCAGCACCTTGGCCGGCGGCACCTTGCCGGCGGCGGTGATCTGGCCGGTGAAGAAGCGGCCGAAATTGTTGCCCGCCTCGATGACCGCGCGGTAGCCAGCAATGTTGGCCATCGACGACAGCGCGTCCATCTTCTGAGCGCGCGAGATGCGCGGCACCATGTCCATGGCGATGACATTGGCGCCCGTCGCGCGGGCCTGTTCCAGCAGCTCGGCGTTCTGGCCGGGATAGAAGAACGAGATCAGCGTCTTGCCGGCCGACAGGAGGTCGACCTCTCCCGTCGTCGGCGGGCGAACCTTGACGATGACTTTGGAAGCGGCGACCAGCGCAGCCGCATCCGCGACCACCGTCACGCCCGCGGCGCGATAGGCGTCGTCCGATATGCCCGCCAGAAGGCCCGCGCCCGCCTCTACGAAACACGCATATCCAAGCTTTCGAAGCTGAACCGCACTGTCAAGCGTCAGCGAAACGCGCGACTCTCCAATGGCCAGCTCCCTGAGAGCTCCAACCTTCTGTCCCATTTCTCTTCCCGGCAGAGCCGGCCCTCTTGTGTAGGCATGTGTTCCGAAATCGCCGCGCGGTGCCCCCGGCGATGCTGCGATCGGACCAATCCAGATGTTCAGCGGCGATGCTTGCCGGCATTTTTCCAGCGAAACGGCGATCACTGGTGATGCGAAAACACCGAGCGCGGGGCCACGCAAGCTGTTCCCTAGCGGCTTGCCCTAGTGAGCAACCAGAATGCCCTTGGCCTCGAAGATGTCGCGGATCTTGCGGACATAGCCGTGATAGTCCTTGTTCTCGTGTATCCGGCTCCACTGACGGGGGCGGGGCATGTCGATATTGAGATCAAGGTCGACGCGGCCCGGGCGGGGCGACATGACCAGCACGCGGTCCGCCAGGAACACCGCCTCGTCGATGCCGTGGGTGATGAAAAGCACGGTGTTGCCGAGCCGCATCCACATGGCCTGGAGATCCATGATCATCTGTTCGCGCGTCAGCGCGTCAAGCGCGCCAAACGGCTCGTCCATGAGCAGGAGGCCGGGCTCCTGGATCAGCGCACGGCAGATCGCCACACGCTGGCGCATGCCGCCGGACAGTTCCGAAGGATACTTGTTGCCGAACCCTTCGAGCCCGACCTGGGCCAGCAGTTCCTCCGCGCGGCTGCGGTATCGCGCCACATCCAGCCTCTTGATCTCGATAGGCAGCAGAATGTTTTCGAGCACGGTGCGCCAATAGAGCAGAAGATCGGACTGGAAGACGACGCCGATCTTGGGATGCGGTTTGTTGATGGTCTCCCCATCGATGGCGATCGTGCCGGTCGATGCGCCCGTCAGGCCTGCCAGCAGCGAAAGGAGCGTGCTCTTGCCGCAGCCGCTCGGGCCGACCACGGCGACAAAGGTGCCGGGCTCGAACTTCAGGTCGATCTTGTCGAGGGCCACGACATCTTCGTCTTCACGCGTCTTGTAGATCTTCGAGAGCCGGGCGATGTCGACCGCCGCACCCGCCTGGATAATAGCATTCATGGGATTACCTCATTGAATCTTCATTGCTTCGCCAGCCGCGGGCGGCCTGCTTACTTGGTGTCGCGCTTGTAGGTGACGCGGCTCTCGACGAAGTCGATGACGAAATAGAGCATCACGCCCAGGCCGGAGATGGCGACGACGGTCGCGAAGTTCAGCGTGGTATCGAACAGGGAATTGGCCTGGAGCTGCAGATAGCCGAGGCCGCGTTCGGCGGCGACGTATTCGCCGATGACCGCCCCGATGACGGCAAGCGACACCGCCACCTTGAAGCCACCGAATATGTTCGGCAGCGCTGCCGGCAGGCGTACCTTGAAGAAGGTCTGCCATTCGCTGGCGCCCATGGAGCGGACGAGGTTGACGAGGTTCTTGTCCAGCGCCTGGAGGCCGACCACCGTCGAGATGACGATGGGAAAGAACGAGATCAGAAAGGCGAGCGTGATCTTCGGCGCCCAGCCATAGCCCAGATACAGCACCAGCAGCGGTGCCAGCGCCACCTTCGGTACCGTCTGCAACGCGACCAGGATCGGATAGATGGCACGTTCGAACGCGCGCGAGTAGAAGATCGCGAGCGCCAGGGGAATGCCGACGAATACGCCCATCGCAAATCCGGAGACGACTTCGAAAAGGGTCACATAGGCATGGCTGGCGAGCAGAGGAAGCTCGTTGACGATACGCGTCGCGATGGCCACCGGCGTCGGCAGGACGAATTCCGAAAGTCCGGAAAGCGGAACCAGGACCTGCCACGCCCCAAGCAACAGGGTTGCGAGAATGATCGCCGAATAGCGTTCGAGCCACGGCCCCCGCGATTTCTTCCTGCGCATGGCCTTATCCTGTTTTGACTGGGCGCGATCGGCGCCGAATACATTCGTGCTCGCCACCTTAGCCTCACTGTGTCAGAAGTTCGTTGGTAAAGAAGGTCGATGCCGGCTTGGGGTCGCCAATCTCCTCGGCGCTGCTGACGAGTTTCAGCGCATCGACGACCGCCTTCTCTTCGATCCAGCCGAGCGGCGTGCCGCTCGTCGGTGCGTGGATCGATGCCGACGTCGCCTCGATCTGCTGCTGGATGACCTTGTCGGAGGGACCGGCCTGCCAGACCGCCTTGAGGGCCGCCGTCGCACCCGCCGGATCGGCTTTCGTCATCTCGATCGCCTTGGCATTGGCGGCAAGGAAGCTCTTCAGGGCAGCGCCCCGCTTGGCAATGCCGCTGTCGCTCACGACCACGGCCATGCCGGGGATGGCAAGGCCGTATTCCACCATGTCGAGCGTCGGGAAGGTCTGGCCGGTCTTGTCTTCAAGCACCGGCAGGTCATTGGTCTTGTAGACGCTGACCACGTCGACCTGGCCCTGCAGGAACTGCGGCACCCGCGACTGGGAATCCATCTGGACCTTCGAGACCTTGCCGCAATCGACCTGGTTGATTTCGCAGAAGGCGTCGAGATAGGACGTGCCGGTTTCCCCGACGGCATGGGCGATGGTCTTGCCCTCCAGATCCTTCGGCGTCTTGACCGGCTTTTCGGCATGCGAGATCAGGGCGATCGGCGTTTCCGGCTGGTAGAGCGCGACGATCTTGACCGGCATGCCCTTCTGGATGGCCGAGATGGCGAAGATCCCAGGCAGGATGACCGCGTCTTCCTGGCCCTGGATGAGCGAACCGAGCGCGGCCTGCGAGCCGGCGCCTTCGCCGAGCTTCAGGGTGACGCCGGCATCCTTGTAGACGCCTTTCTGTTCGCCGAGATAGAAGAAGCCGTATTCGCCCTTCAGTTTCCAGCTGAAGCGGACCTTCACCTCCTCGGCCATTGCACCCTGGCTCGCCACAAGCGTGGCGATGGCGGCTGACGCGACGAGTGCGGCTCCGCGAATGACACGTCTGACATGCATCATTTCACTCCTCCCTAGCGGACGCCCGCTGGCGTCCCGTTGGCTTCCTGCCTCATTCATTCCCCAAGGATCGAACCAGGGCCTCCTACCCGTTAGCTCAATTCTTGATCTCATAGTGTGATCACACATTGGGATTGTCAAGTAAAGAATCTGAGAGAGATCACATGTTCTTGCCCATGACGCACGCGCACGGCCGAAAGCCTCGCACATCATTCAATGTCCGGAAATCGCTTGTAAATTTTATTCGAACGACGCTGTCACCACCCTCCGTTGCCGGGGCGTGGTGCATGGTGTCGGCGTCCATGGGCAGGACCCGACGAGGCCCCTCGTCACGTCACGGTGTCGAGGCGAAAATGCTCGGCAACGAGTTTTCTATGGCCGAACGGCTGAGGTCCCTGGCGATGAACACCAGCCATCCGCCCGAGACGCCGTCCGGCCAGCGCGGCAGGTATTCGGGCGGGTAGACGACATGCTGAACCCCGTGAATGACCACGGGGCGGGAATCGCCCGCAACGGACAGCAGGCCCTTGACCCGCAGGATGGACTGGCCGCGGCTGGCGAGCAGCAATTCCAGCCAGTCGACAAAGGCCGGCCAATCCACGGCGGCGGCGACTTCGACGACGAAGGTCTCGACGCCGGCGCTGTGCCGGCCGAAAAGCGGCCCGTCGGAAGCATCGAGGTAGCGCGGGCGCTGGTCTCCGGTGCTCTCGAAAAGCGCGCCGGCGCCCGGCATCTTCGCCTTGCTGGAGACGAGCTGGCTGACCGTCGGGTTGATCGCGGCAATGTCATTGCGCAGCGCATCGAGCCGCCAGGGCTCGGCAAGATCGGACTTGGTCACCACCACGCGATCGGCCAGCGCCACCTGCTGGACGGCTTCGGCGAAGCGGGCGATCGTTCCCGCGCCCCCGACGCCATCGACCGTGGAGACGATCGTGCCGGCGCGGTAGCCGCGCCTCAACCGCAGATCGCTCATCACCGCCTGCATGATCGGCGCGGGGTCGGCAAGTCCCGTCGTCTCGACGACGACGCGGCGAAAGGGCTCCACCTCCCCGCGGCGCACCATCTCGAACATGTCGGCGAGCGTCGAGACCAGATCGTCCCGCACGGCACAGCACAGGCAACCCGAAGACAAGAGCACGGCGTCTTCGGACACTTCGCGCACCAGGAGATGATCGAGGCCGACCTCGCCGAACTCGTTGATGACCACAGCCGTGTCGGCGAAGTCCGGTTCGCCGAGCAGATGGCGGAGAAAGGTCGTCTTGCCGCTGCCGAGGAAGCCCGTCAGGACATGGACGGGAATACGATCATCCAGCGCGGGAGCGGCAGGCTGCACGGTCAGGCCACCTCGAAGATCGCGTCGATCTCCACCGGCACGTTTCGCGGCAGCGAGTAGCAGCCGACCGCCGCGCGGGCATGGCGCCCCGCCTCACCAAAAACCTCGACCATCAGATCGGATGCGCCATTGATGACCTTCGGATGGTCCTTGAAATCCGGTTCGGCATTGACGAAGCCGCCCAGCCGGATCACGCCGACGACGCGGTCGAGATCACCGCCCAGCGCCTCCTTGAGCTGGGCGAGGATGTTGACGGCGCAAAGCCGCGCTGCCGCCTGGCCGTCCTCGACCGAAAAGTCGGAACCGAGCTTGCCGGTGAACTTGTCCCTGCCGCCCTCGGCCGGCACCTGTCCGGAAATATAGACCTGGCTGCCATGGCGGCGCGCCGGCACATAATTGGCCAGCGGCGCCGTCGTCGTCGGCAGCACGATGCCCAGGCTCGCCAGTTTGTCGTCGATCTTCCCCACCACGATGCGTTCCTCCCCGATCATTTAGTAGTCGAATTGCAGCTCCGGCCCGTGCGCGAAGGGCAGTTCCAGCCCCTGCGGGCCGGCGACGCTGAGCAGGGCCTTGCAGGTGGTGCGGATGTCGTGGACGATGCCCTTCTTGGCCGCCGCGGCGTTCTTGTCCTTGAGGGCTGCCAGGATGTTTTGGTGGTCCGACGCATTCCAAGGCATCGAGGGGATCAGCAGCGACATATACATGGTCGGGCCGAACTGCAGCCAAAGCGACTCGATCAGCGGCATCAGGACTTCGCTGTCCGCTGCCTGGTACAGCGTGAAATGGAATTTCTGGTTGGACGACAGGCAGTTCAGGATGTCGCGCTTTTCGATGGCCACCAGAAGCTGCTTGTTGATCGCCGACAGCTCTTCCGCCAACCCGGTCGGATCCTTTTTCACGGCGAGCTCGGTCGCCATGCCCTCCAGCATCTCCCGGATCGTAAACAGCTCGGTCAGTTTTTCGGGCCGCAGCCTCGGCACGCGGACCGAACCGCCCTTGGTTTCCTCCAGCGCATTGGCAGCAACGAGGCGGCTGAGCACTTCGCGCACCGGCATCGGACTGGTGCCGAGCCCGACAGCCAGCTTGCGCAGGCTCATCACCTGTCCCGGCAGAAAGGCGCCGACCATGAGCCCACGGCGCATGTAACGAAGGACATGCTCATGGACATGGCCGCGTGCCGGCTTTTCGGCAGCGTCGCTGTTGACCTCGTTTTCCGGCTTCTTGATCGGCATCTTGTCTTCAGACTCCGTCATCTCGTCTTAAATCCGCGATCCGCCAGAAGGCCAATCCCGCCACACCGCCCGTCTGCCCCAGGGGTTGACAGGTCAAAATTTGTGATCTCACATTGTGATCAATAAACGACTTTTCTCAAGACGGCAACCTTTAACTGTCCTGCCGCTCCGCAGACGCCAGCCGACGGAAAAGTCGCCCTGAGACTCCGATGGGAGAATGAGACATGACTGCGACCGTTTCCGACCAATCCGCCTTGCGTGCCCATATCGACCGCGCCGCCGGTCTCGGCCGCTATGTGCTGCGCAACGTGCGGCTTCACACGGCGACCACAAGGGCGGACGCTGCCGATGCCGCAGACAGCGCGTTCTTCCTGGCCGATGTGAGTGTAGAGAAGGGCAGAATATTAGCAATAACGCCTGCACGTCCGCGCACCACCACGGCGAACGACCCGAACTTGCCGCTCATCGACGTCGGCGGGCGCGTCGCGCTGCCGCCCTTCGTCGATTGCCACACGCATCTCGACAAGGGCCACATCCTGCCGCGCACGCCCGCGGCGGACGGGACGTTCGACGGCGCGCTGGCGGCGACGCGCAGCGACCGCACGGCACGATGGTCAGCCGGCGACCTTGGCAGGCGCATCGAGTTCGCCCTTCGCTCGGCCTTTCACTACGGCACATCCGCCATTCGCACGCACCTCGATTCGCAGCCGCCGCAGGCCGAAATCTCCTGGCCCCTGTTCACGGAACTCCGCCAGCATTGGCGCGGGCGGCTCGCGCTACAGGCTTCCTGCCTGTTCCCCATCGACATGGCACGGGACGATGCATTCCTGCGCGACATCGCAAAACGCGTCGCCGATGCCGGAGGGATCCTCGGCGCCGTCGCCTATCCGGTGCCCGATATCGATCACCTGCTCGACCGGATGTTCCGTGCCGCCTCGCACTACGGCCTCGATCTCGACTTTCATGCCGACGAGAGTGCCGACCCGGCCGCCGATATGCTGTGCCGCATCGCCGAAACGGCCTTGCGCTCCTCTTTCGCCGGCAGGATAGTGGCCGGACACTGCTGCTCCCTGGCGATGCAGGAAACCGCGATTGTCGACGCGACGCTCGACAAGGTCGCGGCGGCCGGCATCACCGTCGTATCGCTGCCGACCTGCAACCTCTACCTCCAGGATCGCAGGAAGGACGGCACGTCGCCACGCTGGCGCGGCGTCACCCTGCTGCATGAAATGAAGCGGCGCGGAATAGCCGTCGCGCTCGCCTCGGACAACACGCGCGACCCGTTCAATTCCTACGGGGACCTGGACATGCTCGATACGTTCCGCCTCGGCACGCGTGCCCTTCATCTCGACCATCCCCACGGCGACTGGATCAAGGCGGTTTCTACGACGCCGGCCGGGATCATGCGCCTGAACGGCCACGGCGCCATCGCAGCAGGGCAACCGGCCGACCTGATCCTTTTCGAGGGACGCTCCTGGTCGGAGATCCTCTCCCGGGCGGAGAGCGACCGTATCGTCATCCGAAACGGTTCCCCGAGCTCGGCCCCCCTGCCCGCCTATGCGGAACTGGATTCGCTGGAGGGATTTGCGCTTACCTGAAGCACCGGCCCGCCAAGAAAAACCCCGCCTGGTCAGGCGGGGTTCCCAACATTCCGATCATCTCGAAGCAGATCAGGCCGTCGCGCCGACCTGGTAGAGCTCGACCTTCGTACCATCCGGGTCGGCGATATAGATCGTCAGACCATAGGGACCGTCGTGAAGGTCGGTATAGTAGCGGACGCCGGCTTTCTTCAGCTTCGCATCCATGGCGCGCACATCGTTGACCTCGAAGGCGATATGGTCGAGCTGACGGTGCTCGCGCGTCTTGCCGTGGATGAGGGCGATCCCCTGATGGAAGGCGGTGAACGGGCGGCCGTCGGCGAGCGGCTTGGCCGGGCGGATCGTGAAACCCAGCAGGTTGGTGTAGAAATCGACCGACGTGTCGATATCATCGACCATGATCAGCTGGTGGCCATAATTCGTCACGCGCGGCTTGACCTGTTCGCCGATCCAGTCGAGCACTTCGGAAGAGGGAGCGATCTCGCAGAAATACTGCTTCCACACCTGCTTGGCCGTCGCCTCCCAATCGGCATTCACCCCCGAGATGCAGTCATCGACGGCAATGACGTCGAGGTCGCGCAGATAGGCTTCGCGAATGGAGGTCTCCACGCAGGCATTGGTGGTCGCCCCGGTAATGAAGAGATGCTGGGTGCCCAGCATCTTCAGCATCATCTCGAGACGCGTCTCGTAGAACGCGCCGAAACGATGCTTGCGGATGACGAAGGCCGGATCGAAATCCGCAAGGTCCTTCAATTCGTCGATGATCTGCTCGTCCCAGGTTCCGGCAAGCGCGGAAACGCGCTTGCGGCGCGCGGTATGGCCGAGCAGCTTTTTCCTCGCGCGGTTGTGGTCGATCGCAAAATGCTCCTGCATCGTCCAGATGACCGGGATGCCCGTGTCCTGGCAACGCTTGATGAGCTTGGCCAGCGGCGGCACGATGGAGGAGAGCCGTTTGGTGTCGACGCCGGAAACACCCAGCGTTCCCTCCTCGTGAATGAACGCATTCTGCAGGTCGATGACCAGAAGCGCCGACTTGCGATAGTCGAGGGTTTCAAGGGCCATCACTTGTGCTCCACCATGTCGATGCCGAGCACGCCGCCGCGGCCCCAGCTATCCTTGGGCGTCTCGTGGATCACAACATGCAGGTGATCCGGCTTGCAGGCGGCCTCTTCGACCATGGCCTTGGTGATGGCTTTCACGAGGTTGCGCTTCTGCTCGACGGTGCGCCCCTCCCACATTTCGACGACGACGAATGGCATTCTATGTCTCCTCTCTTTCAGCGGGCGTGGCGCCGGAGGCCCAGACGGGCACGGCGGACGCAAAGCCCGAAACCAGGTCATTGTCGGCCCGGTCGGCGCCGGAGAGCAGCCAGAGCGGGCGGTTCGAATAGTTCACCAGGACCTGCTCTTCCATGCAGGCCCGGTTGGCCGGATGCGCAGGCTCCCGCACGAAGCGGCTCGTCGCCGGCATCAGCCGGATCACGTAAAGCGGCTCCGCATCCTCAAGGCCGCAAAGCGCCTCGGGACCCATCGCCGCCAGCGGAACGGCCCGCGGAATAGGATCTTCTCCGGCGACAGGCACGAGCACAACGGCGCCGGCGAGCGGCGCCACCGGCCAGTACCGGCCTTCCCTGCGCGCATCCAGAAACGCGCGATATCGACCGGCCTCTGTGAACAGTTCGCTGTCCCAGAGGATTATATCGGCCCCGAGCACGCTCCTCGCCGCGTCCACGACGAGGTCGCTCTCGCACAGTTCGAGGAAGGCCCAGGGGTCGGTCAAGGCGATGCCGTGGCCCCAGGGATTGTGGATGCCCGACAGTCTCTCCTGGCGGATCGACGCCTTGCGGCCGACGATCCTGGCGACGGCCTCGCGCACCGGCAGTCGCGCCGGTGTCAGCGGGACCCGGCCGGCCAGGTCGAGATGGTCGGGAATCGCCACGGTCATGCCGGCACGGTCACGCAACGGCCACGGCCGTAATGCCGCTCGTCGACCGCGCCGTTTTCATAGACGACCTCGCCGCGGGCGACCGTCATCACCGGCCAGCCCTTCAGGGTCCAGCCCTCGTAGATGCAGGTGCCCTTGCCGGTGTGCTCGACCGTGCGCTCCTCATCAAGATCGACCAGAACGAGGTCCGCATCGAAGCCGACATCGATATGGCCCTTGCGCGGCCAGAGGCCGAAGCGGCGGGCCGGATTGAACGAGTTGAGCTCGACCAGGCGGCTGAGCGGCAGCCCGCGCTGGTGCACGCCGAAGTGCAGCATCAGCGACAGTTCCCAGGGGAAGCTGACGACACCGGGGAACTCCGTCCAGAGATCCTCGAGCTTCTTGGGCAGGAACGGCACATGGTCGGTGCCCAGGCTGTAGACCGAGCCGTTGAGCATGCCGGCCCACAGGCCCTCGAGTTCGTTGCGGTCGCGCAGCGGCGGCGAGATCTTGGCGCGCATGTCGAGATCGTCGTCGTAGCAGGTGCGCGTCAGGTAATGCGGGCAGGTTTCCACCGTGACATGGATGCCGCGGGCCTGCGCTTCGGCGGCGAGGACCGGCCCCATGCCGACCGATGTGTGCACGAGATGCAGCGAGCAACCGGTCTTCTCGGCCAGGAAGATCATGCGCCGGATCGTTTCGACCTCGCAGAAGGCCGGGCGCGATTCCGTGTAGGCGCCGAGGTCCTGGCGGCCGGTCGCGGCGATCTCCTTCTTGATCCACGAGGCGATCTGGGTGTTCTCGCAATGCACGTTGATCACCGCGCCGGGGATCTTCGACAGGATGCGCATGGCGGCGTAGACCCAGCCGTCGGTCGCCGGGACGATGCCGATCGGGTTGTCGGGCTCATAGCCGAAATAGCATTTGAAGGACTTCACGCCGGTCTTGGCGACGATTTCAGGGATTTCGGCGATGTGCTCCTCGCGCTGGATGCCGAAGTGGAAGCCGAAATCGATAACCGCATTCTCCTCCCCCAGCGCCTTGCGCTCCTCGTAGAAGGGCAGGTAGGATTCCTTCAGATTGCGGATGTAGAGCAGCGCCGTCGTTACGCCACCGGAGGCGGCGGCGGCCGTCTCGGTCCGCATGTCCTCCGGGAAGGGGAACTTCACACCGAGATGGCAATGCGGGTCGATCAGGCCCGGCATCAGGACCCGGCCCCCGGCATCGATGGTGCGGGTGGCTTCCGGCAGGACCTCGTCCGCCCCGGTCAGCACGATCTTGCCGTCCTTGACGGCGACCCCGCCGAAATATTCGCCGTCGTGGCGAACCACGCGGGCGTTCTTGATGACGAGATCCGCCTTCATTGCTTTTGCTCCAATATGCCTTCGATACGCCGGCTGATGCCGGTCCACTGGCTGCGCCCAACGGTGATCGGCGCGCGCGCGCCCATGCCCCGGGCCCAGATCGCCTTCAGCCCGAGTTCACCGGCCGCCTCGCGGTCGATCGTGCCGGGCGGGGCCGCCACATCCACCAGAAGCGCATGCTTGGGCAGCAGTTCGAGCTGCGCACGCTCCATCAGGCGCTTCGGAACGCTGCCGATGACGATATCCATCCGGGGCAGGTAGTCCGGCAGCTCCTCCAATGTCAGCGACTGCGCGCCGGCCGCATAGGCCGCGGCCCGCTGCACCGGGTTTCGCGCCGCGACATGGACATGGGCACCGAGCGCCACCAGCGTGTTGGTCAGCAACGAGCCGATGGTGCCCTGTCCCACGAGCATGACGTTCGACTTGTGGATGGTGATCTGCGTGTTCTCGATGATCACCTTGAGCACACCCTCGACGATGGCGGGGCCGCGCAGCAGCATCAGATCGACATCCCACTCATATTCGTGCAGCGTGATGCCGAGCGCCTCGCAATGCCCCTTCAGATTAGCGTCGGCCCAGCCGAGGATGATGTGGCCCGGCTTGTTCATGCCCGCGAGCATGTCGCGCGTCGGGATGATCTTCTCGGGGCACTTCGGCGCGAACAGCGCGCCCTCCGCCGTGATGCCGGGGATCGGGAAGAGGGCGATGTCGGCCCCCTTCAGCGCGTCGGCCGCGTCCTTAGCGTGGTAGACGCCCTCGATGCCCTCGTCCGGCCAGGGGAAACCATAGGCCCGAACGGTCGCGCCGGCCCGCAGGGCACAGCGGGCAATCTCCTGCTCGCGGGCATCCCCGGCGACGACCGCGATGACGGTGTTCTTCCAGCTCATTTCGCCCTCACCTTCTCGATCACCTGCTCCTTGCTCATCCCTGCTATGCCCATCGCCTCGGCGGTACGGCCGCCCTCGCGATAGTTGGCGCCGACCGCGATCTGCGCCAGGCTGTAGAGGGAATGGGCCACCGGCGTCTCGACGCCGCCGATCCGCGCAAATTCAAGGAACGGCAGCAGGCCGTGACCGAAATCCTCCTTGTAGTAGCGGTATTCCAGGGAGTCGGGTCCCTTGATGCGCTTGTTGGCTTCGCCGCCGGCAATTGCCGCCCGGTAGTCGCTGGTGTCGACCACATCCGCCTCTACCGTGCCGAGAAGCTTCATCTCCTCGATCAGGTTCGGCAGGTCGTGCCCGAAAGCCCTGGCGACCGCCAGCCGTTCCTCGTCGAGCTGCTTCATGACGCGGGCAACGCCGGGGGTCATGGCATCGACATAGAAGGTGAAGTTGCCACCCGTCGCCTCCACCCATGCGGCCGCCAGCACTGCGCCCGGCGGATGCAGGACCATGTTGACGTTGGAAAGGTCCGAGGCGATGACATCGGCAACGGGATCGAGGCCCGGAAAGAGCTTGCCGGCGATCTCCAGAACCTCCGCCCCACCCTTCAGGGCGGCCGCCTTGAGCCGCTTGGCCCGGCCGGAAACCGTCACGCCGTCCGGGCGATACTTGCGCGCCACATAGGTCAGCGTCGAGAACTCGACCACGGCCGGCGCCGCACGCCCGCTGCGCGCGAAGGTTTGCGCAAACTCCAGGGCGCCGCCGGTATGGCCCGGATTGAGGATGACGGGGCTGGACGAGGGCCAGCCTGCGGCCGCGAGCGCCGCGGCAATCGGCGAATGCGAAAAGGTCGGCAGTGCCACCACCGCGACATCGACCCCCGCGATCGCCGCCTTGAGGTCGGTGGTGATCAGCGCCGGCTTGGCGACACCCTCGCCGAGCTTGCCTTCATGGGCAACGCCGCCGAGTTTGATATGCGGCTCCAGCGTTTCGGCCGATCTCGCCCAGAAATGCACGTCGTGCCCGGCCTGGACCAGCTCCGCAACCGAAGCCGCCCCACCGGCGCCTGCACCTAGTACTGTTACCTTCATTCTGTCCTCCCGGGGGAAAGCGTGGGCAAGACCACCTGTCCCCATTCCCGGAGCGGGCTTAAGGTCCCGGCTCCACTGGTTGCTCCTCAACAACTTTGATCACACTTTATGATCACAGATAGAATTGTCAAGCAGAAGAATATGCTTTCGCATGCTCAATTCGCCCGATCGGTGAAGGCTGCTTGCCCCGCCGGGCGAGAACCATGCGCCCGTCTTATCCGGACGGATGCTCGCCGGCGCCCACACCGGGTTTCGCACTGAATCCGTCGCGAATGAGCAGATTTATCGGCTCCCGCACACCCAGCGTGATCCGCTTCACCGACTTCCTTCCGGAATATTGTTTCTACGGCATCATCCAGCGGCACGCCCTTTCGGCGCGATCCGCGATGCAGGGGGCCGAGAAGTCCAACACCACCATCATGAACGGCAGCTTTATGGTATCCCCTGCAGCGCACGGTGCCCGGAACGAGACCACCCGTCGGACCTTCGACGGCAGCGCACCATTGCTGCGCGGCCACCCTTCAGCCAGGCCGACAGGCCGAGCTTCGACATGCCGCCCCAAAGCGCCCGCTTCCGACAAGGCAGACTTCAGGGCAGCCTCTCGGCCGCAGCTTGCCCCGGCCGGCGCCGAACGCCGGCCAGACAGGCCCCGGCTCAGTTTCCTTCGTCGTAGAGCGTCGTGGTCGTCTCGACATTCCCGTGGTGGAGACCGGCCCGCACCACCGCGGCGGCGGCCAGTTCGCGGGCCTTGGCGCGGATCGCCGCCTCGTCGACGCCCTGCACCTTGCCGTCGGCATAAAGTGCCTTGCCGTCCACCCAGGTCTGCGTGATCGACGCGGTGGATGCGGAGAAGACCAGCGCCTGCAACGGATCGTAGAACGGCGTCCACTCGATATGGTCGAGGTCGAAGAGAATGAAATCCGCCTTCTTGCCCACTTCGAGCGAGCCGATTTCATCGTCCCACATCAGGGCCCGCGCCCCTTCGATGGTGGCGGCGCGCAGCGCCTCGCGCGCGGTGAAGACGTCGGGCTTCAACCGCGCATCCTTGAACATCCCGGCCACGACCAGCATCTGCCGCATGAGGTTCATGTTGCCAGCCGCCGACACGCCATCGGTCCCAAGCCCGACCTTGACGCCGGCCTTGACCATTTCGGGATATTTGCCGATGGACGTCGCGCCCTTGCCGAGCTTGAAGGAAGAGCACGGGCAGAAGGCGACGCTCGCGCCCCGCTCCGCCAGCAGCCTGACCTCCTCGTCCGATACCGCCGCACCATGGGCGATGACGAGATTCTTGCGGATGCCGCCGGCCTGGTCGACCCGGGTGATCGGCCAGCAGCCATATTTGCTCTCGCAGACCCTGGCCTCCTCGATCGAGGTCGCCAGGTGGTAGGTCGTGCCGACGCCCAGCTTCTCGGCCAGCGTGACGGCGCCGACATGCAGTTCGAGGCTGCACGGCTCCTTGCCCTCGATGTTCACCCAGCAGCGGGCGCGGCCGTCGAGCGTGTTGTTGTAGCGTGTGACGCATTCCTCCAGCACCTTCAGCGCCGTCTGCGCGTCCGGGAAGAAATGATGCTCGGCCATTTCCTCGGTCCAGCCACGCGGCAGCTCGGCCGGCCGGTTGTCCGCGGCATGGCGGCCGGTAATGCCGCGCATGCCGGTCTTTTCCATCGCCCGGATGACGATCCCGGGATCGTATTGCGAGCCCATGTCGAGGAAGCAGGTCGTGCCGCATCGGAGCATCTCCGTGATGCCGAGCAGCGCGCCCCAATATTCGTCCTCTTCCGTGATGAAAGCGTAGAAGGGCTTGGCCCAGTGGAAGACCCAGGCGCGCGTGTTAAGATTGTCGGGGAAGACCGCGCGCGAAAGCGTTTCCGACAGATGGACGTGGCTGTCGACGAAGCCCGGGCACATGCCCAGCATCCTGCCGTCGATCACCTTGTCGAAAACCCCGCCCTGGTGGCGCGCCTTGACTTCATCCGCCGCTCCGATGTCGGCGATGCAGTCGTTCTCGATCACCACGCTGGCATTGCGCAGCACCGTGTCGTCCTTGTCGACCGTGAAAGCGAAGTTCAGATTTTCAATCAGCGTACGCATGCGGCTCCACCCAATGCTTCAACACGTTTCCCTCCCGATCGCCCGCCGCGCGAGATGGCGGGCGACACTCATGGCGGCCGGGCAGGACACCGGCCCGGCCGCCGTAGCGCCCTCAGGCGACGGCCTGTGCCTTCACGCCCTGCCTGGCGGTGCCGCAGACGATGAGCTTGTCCGTGTTCGTGTAGTCGGACAGGAGTTCCGATCCGTTCGACGTCACAAGCAGCATGTCCTTGTTCTGCATGCCAAAGCCGTAGCCGGTGTTGTAGCAGAGCGGCTCGAAACCGAGGACCATGTTTTCCTCCAGCGGCGCGTCGCTGCCCGGCTTGCCGAGCACCGGCGTGAGGCCGAGATAGGGATCCTCATGGAGATGAAGGCCGATTCCGTGGCCGACGAAGGAGATCGGCGGCAGGTCGAGCTTGGCGAGCTTGGCGATGAACGCGTCGTAGATCGCGCGGCAGCTGGCACCCGGCTTCACCTTCTCCATGATCTCGTACTTGCATTCCACCAGATGGGTCCAGATCTTGTCGGCCATGGGCGGCGCTTCGCCGACGATGGCCGTCCGGCAGACGCCGGCCTGGTAGCCGTCGATGACGGAGAAGATTTCCACGCGGCAGACATCCCCGCGCTTGAGGATGCGGTCGGACGGGCCGACATTCGGCAGCACGCTACGCTCGCCGGTGGCGACGATGAGGAGCTTGAAATGCTCCGCGCCAAGCGAATAGACGTTGCGCGTCAGGTGCCCGGCAATATCCATTTCGCTGTCGCCCGCATCCACCTCCGCCAGCGCGTCGGCAATGGCCTGGTCGGCGATGCGCGACAGTCTGCTGAGCAGCGTGATCTCCTCGGCCGTCTTGATCTGGCGCAGCCGCGCGAGGATCGGCTCGGCGTGCTCGAAGCGCGCGCCGGGCATCGCCGCGATCAGGCGGGCGAAGTCGCCGGCAGGCAGATAGTCCATCTCGAGGCCGATGCGCGCCGCCGCAAGGCCAAGACCGGAGAGCTGGTCCGCAAGGACCAGCATCGGGTCATCGGAAAACTCCGCCCAGATGCGTGACGGCACGTCGGGCATGCGCCGCTTGATCGTCGACGCTTCCATATCGACACCGAAAATGGCGCTGCGCCCGTCGGCGGTGACGATCGTCATCGCGTGGCGATGGCGTATCAGCGGTTGCGACGGAACGACGAAGCCTGCCGTATAGGCAAAGTTCTCAGGCGAGGAGCAAATGATGGCATCGAGCCCATGCTCCGCCATGGCCCTGACCTGTTTTGCAACGATTTCTGCCCGCATGTTCTTTCCTCTCTCCTTGCGTTTGCTGGCGGACGCTCAGTCGCGAACGCGATATTTCTCGACCTTGGCAAGATCGACATCGATGCCCATGCCAGGCCCCGTCGGCACGACGATCGCGCCATCGACGAACTGCATCGGCTCGACCAGAAGGTCGTCCTTGTAGTAGATGCCGCCAACCTGGCCATGCTGCGCCTCGGCCGGCGTCGATACGGGAATGACGCAGGACAAGGTCACCGCCGGTGACGCGGCGGCGAGCTGGACATTGGCGAGGTTGCCAATGCCGGTCTCGATCGATCCGTTGACGTTGCAGAGGATGCCGGCGGCCCGGCAGACCGCGCCCACCTCCATCGCCTTGTAGAGGCCGCCCGCCTTTGTCGTGTAGATCGAGACGATCTGGATACCGCCATTCTGGACGATCTGGATGGAATCATGGGCATTCCAGGCCGATTCGTCGGCCATGACCGGCGCGTCGATCCGGCGCCCGACCTCGGCGATCCGCTCGATGCCCATCACCGGCTGCTCGACATATTTGAGCCCGTTCTTCTCCATCTTGCGCACGGTCTGCACGGCCTCGCCCGGCGTCTTGTAGCCCTCGTTGGCATCGACGCAGATCTCGACCGCATCGCCGGCGACCTCCCGCACGGCATCGACCATGGCAACGTCCCGCGCCGGATCGACGCCGATCTTCACCTTGATCGTCCTGACGCCTTCCGCGACCAGCTTGGCGACCTCGGACCGCGCCTCTTCGATGGAGATCAGGCCGATGGAATGGGTGACCGGCACCCGTTCACGCGCCTTGCCGCCGAGCAGGGTGTGCACGGGAACGTTCAGCCAGCGGCCGGCAAGATCATAGGCCGCAAACTCGACCGCAGCCTTCGAATAGGGATAACCACGGATGATCGCATCCATCCGGGCATGCAGTTCCGCGAAATTGCCGAGTTCCAGCCCGATGACCGCGGGCGCGAGATAGGTGTCGATGACCGCGCGGGTGATCATGGCGGATTCGCCGAAATAGCGGCCGAATTCCCCGCCCCAGTCCTTGAGCGCCGGCGCCTCGCCCCATCCGACCCGGCCGTCGCTATCGGTCATCCTGACCATGACGTAGCGGCCGATGACCTCGGTGAGGCCCGCCCACTTGTGCTCGCGCCGCGTGGGCAATTGGACAATCAATGTTTCGATGGACTTGATCGTTGGCACTGGCTCCACCTTCTCCTTGTCGTCGCAGACATCTCGTTGTAAAATGCGATCATCTATTGTGATCACACTTTATGATCATGATTTGGAATGTCAAGGATGGCCGGATCGATTTTTTGCACCGGCAGGCGGGAGGGAAAACATGATCGTCGAAGCGACCAACTACTTCGCCAGGGAGGGCCTGGCCGACGCGGTGCTCGAGCAGCGCCGCAAGGCAAGCGAGATCAGGCGCGGGCTCGGGCTCGAGCCAGGGCTGATCCTCGTCAAGCTGGAAGGAGACGGTCCCGATGTCCGCTGGGAGTGCAGGTTCGCGTCCAGAGCAGCATATGAAGCCGACCGGGCAGCCAGGGCCGCGTCCCCCGACTTCGAGGAAGCACGCAGAGCCATGCATCGCCTGCTGGCAAAGTTCGAACGGCACGTCAGCCAGGAAGCCGACGCGGTGCAGAACCGCTGAGATCCTCGCCTCTGCACCGGAGAGCGCCATTTTGAGTGACGGCGTGTAAACCCGCAAAGACGGGTGCAGATATCGCCGTCCGTTGCTTTGCCCGTCCACCCTGAAGGACATGCCGCATCGTCCAGCGCCGAATGCACGCCTCCAAAGAGCTGCCCATGACAAAATTATCGCTTCCTCATCTGTCACGACAGGCAGGCATGCTTCGGCGATCGCACTTGCCGCCGAAGCACTGAGGCCGGTGCGGTATCCACGGCAAGCCGGTCGTCCCATGCAAATCTGGCCAGTTCAGCAACGGCCTTCGAGGAGAGGGCGGGCCCTTCGCACGGAAACTTCTTCGAAGGCCAAAAGCACCCATCCGTAAAGCGCGAGCGAGCAGCATCGCTTCGTCCTCACCGCAGGCGGTCAGCCGTTCGGCGACAGAGCCACATTTCTGGGTTTCGCGAGATTGCCGGCACCCGGTCCAGACAAGCCCTAAGCGCTTACAATATTTCAGCTTTTTTAACACCCAGCCGGGTAATCTGCGGCAGTCTCACAGGAGACGCTGAAGAGAGCACGCAGACTAGTCCATGGCAAACAACTAGAGTGTGCGAGCGGTTTAACCGTTTTTTTCCCGTCAAAACAACACCGCTCGCAAAATCTCCACAATGCCGGATAAGCTTGCCTTATCGGTCGTTGTGTTCATTATGAAGCAATGAGCCGAATCGACGACCGCAACAGCGAACTTCATCCTCCGCAGACCTCTGCACCGCCGCACAGCGCGCCGGCCGTCGACGGCATGGCCACCGCCGTTGCCGCGCCGTCCGCCTCCCCTGCCCTGCCGGCCCACCTGCAGGACCTCACCGAACGCGCCCGATCCTATGTCGAGGCCGCCAGCGCCGCCAACACGCGAAAGGCCTACGCCTCCGACTGGAAGCACTTTTCCGCCTGGTGCCGCCGGCAGAACGTTTCCCCCTTCCCTGCCGACCCGCAGGTCGTCGGCCTCTACATCACCGCCTGCGCCTCCGGCACGGCAGAGCGCGGCGGCAAGCCGAAGACCGTCTCCACCATCGAGCGGCGCCTTGCCGCGATCGGCTGGAACTGCGCGCAGCGCGGCCAGCCCCTCGACCGCAAGGACCGCGCCATCGCCACGGTCATGGCCGGCATCCGCAACCGCCATGCCGCCCCGCCGCGCCAGAAGGAGGCCCTGCTTCCCGAGGACCTCATCGCCATGCTGGAGACGCTCGACCGCGGCACGCTGCGGGGCCTGCGCGACCGGGCCATGCTGCTCGTCGGCTTTGCCGGGGGCCTGCGCCGTTCGGAGATCGTCGGCCTCGACCTTGGCCGCGACCAGAGCGAGGACGGACGCGGCTGGATCGAGATCTTCGACAAGGGCGCGCTGGTGACGCTGCGCGGCAAGACGGGCTGGCGCGAGGTCGAGATCGGCCGAGGTTCCTCCGATGCCACCTGTCCCGTCGCCGCGCTGGAAACCTGGATCCGCTTTGCCAAGATCGCCCGCGGCCCCCTCTTCCGCCGCGTGACGGGCCGGGGCAAGGCCGTCGGTCCGGACCGGCTCAACGACCAGGAGGTGGCGCGCCTCGTCAAGAAGGCGGCGCTTTGCGCCGGGGTGCGCGGCGACCTGCCGGAGGCCGAGCGGATGCAGGCCTTCGCCGGCCACTCGCTGCGCGCCGGGCTCGCCTCCTCGGCCGAGGTCGACGAGCGCCATGTCCAGAAGCATCTCGGCCACGCCTCGGCCGAGATGACCCGCCGCTACCAGCGCCGCCGAGACCGCTTCCGCGTCAACCTCACAAAGGCCGCCGGGCTTTAGCCGAGGGCCGGCCCGGTTCGAAGCCGGTTCCTCAGAGACTGTGCAAGCTCGGTTTTATGAGCCTCCTATCGCCGGCATTAGGGCGGTGGCTAGAACCGGCCAGGAAGACCCCTGCCCTCTCGGCGAGACGGGTAACGTCCCTGCGCCATCAGTTGACGGATGGGCCGCACGACAGAGAAGGGCTTGCGCGCGTCGCGGGGACGGGGCCAGTATCGTCGGGGCCGGCTGGGGAGGGTTCCATGGTGCGACGGTTCACTGCAGCGATCTCGTCCCTTATCCTCGCCATGGCCATTCCGGCCCAATCGAGCGTACCAAAAGGCTGGTTTCTGCATGAAGACCAAGCGCCGACGCTGACCCTAGCCTATTATGACCCCTCCTCCGGCGACGTGGTGTTCGCCGTGACCTGCACTGGCCAAACGTCGATGGAGCAACGCCTTGTCGATCTGTTGCACGGTGGTTTCACGCTGGCCTCGGACGGACAAGAGATGCGGACATTCTCGACGACCGGGCAGGATCCCGTGCATGTTCGCAACCTCACCGAGGCATGCCGAGGCTAGCACAATTTTAGCAAATGTATGGCCTAGCCGGCATTCTCGACTGGCACCGCCTTGCCATTCGCGCGCAGCAGCGCCATGAGCATGGGGCCGAGCGAGAACTCGCCGCGTGCCGCTTTCCGTGTCAGGTCACGCAGATAGCCGCCGGGCGAACTGATATGCCCCGCCCTTTCGAGAATGCAGGCGATCGCGACGGCCGCGTTTTCGGGTCCCATGGTTTCGCAGGCCTCCTGATAGGCTGATGGGCTGACCCCGAGCATCGAGCGGACGACCACGGCGGCCGCCATCAGGTCCCGCCAGCGGGAAATTGCCCCGTCCGGTCCGTACATCCCTATTTCCGGGCACGCCCGCAGCACCATGCCCAACGGGAATGCCCTGCCCGGTTCGGCTGGACGCTCCCGGTTGGAAACCGACGGTTCGCCCTGCTCTTTTTCAGAGCTAGGTTCAAGTTCATGGATGGAGTCGGATTTTGAATTTTGTATATGCTGACGGTATTCGACATCATTGGTGTCGGATTTTTTCGAAATAAGCTGATCTTCCAGCATGTTGACGATCTCATCGCGCAACAGGGCCAATTCGTCGAGGCATCCTTCCAGCTCGGTTGCCTGTTTTGCGAAACGCAGCCGGGCGACAGCCGCCACATAGTGATCCTCGATGAGGCTCCAGTCGCCGGCAGCCCCCTCCTCCATCGCCGCGGAGATCAGCTTGCGGATATCCCGACGCGTGATGGAGATGCGTTCCCGGACGATCTTCTGGTGCCGGCGCTCCTCAGCCACCTGCTGGGCCATCCGTGCAAGCTCTTCCGAGCGCGCGAGCAAGGGCGCCAGGCTGAAGCCATAGGCGGTCTCGATCACGCCATCCCTCCCCTTTCGCGCGTAGCGCTTGCCATTGGGGCTGTCCTGGCGGTTGATGAGGCCCGCCTGAACGAGGAGCGACAGGTTCTCACGAAGGGTCGTGCCGGCAATGCCGTTTGCCCGTGCCGAGAGCTGCGCGTTGGAAGGAAAGACGATCAGATTGGCGTCCTCCTTCAATTCCACCTCGGGATGGAACGATAAAAGCGCGTTGAGAACGGCTAGCGCCCGGTCGCGCAGGCCCATCAGGGAACGCGCATCGCAGGCGTCACGATAGATCTTCCACTTGTCGGCGGATTTCCCGCGTTTGATATTGGCCGCCTCGAACTGGTTTTTCACCAGCGCAAGCGTCATCGGCCGCCGCCCGAAGGGCGTCGTCACATATCCACTCTGCATTTCCTTCACCTTCCAAAAGGCAAAAGAAATCCGCTCACCAAAAAGGGTGCCAAAGACTCTTGACTGTGATTCGTGGAAATGCGATTCTCGGGGTGCTTAGTTCTGAGAGAGGCTTCCACGTGGGCAACCGCTTGGGGGCCTTTTTCTTTTGCTGTTCAGTCTCCCTTGTTTTCCTCGTCCAGGAACTGCGCATAGAGCGAGTCCAGATTGCGCGAAAGAAAGTCACCGAAACGGGCGGCATTCTTCGCCTTCATCGACAGCGAAAAGACCTTGCCGCTGTTCTTGATCTCCGCCAGCACAGTCTTGTCCTGCGGCTCCCACTTGGCCTTGGTCGAAGCGGGCTCGGCCTTCCGGACCGGGCGTGTGCTCTTGTTCAGCGCGGCATAGAGCGCCAGGAAGCGCTCGTCCGGCGCCAGCGCCTGAAAGTCGGCGTCACGGACGATGCCGCGCACCTTGTCATTGTTGGATGCCTTGCCGGCGAGGAGCGAAAGCTCAACCCAGCGTTCCCGCCCGATGCCCGGCGCCGCACCGATCGCGCGGATGATGTCGGCCGGGATGCGCTCAGTGACGGACATCATCTTGGAGATCGCTGCCGCATTGGCGGCCAGTGCCGAGGCAATGACCTCCCGGTCATAACCGAGATCCTCCAGGCGCCGCGCGAAGAGCGCCCGCTCGATGAAGGTCAGGTTGGCGCGCGCGGAGTTTTCCTGGCCCTGCGCGATGACGTGAGTGCGGTCGTCGATCGACTTGACGACTGCCTTGACCTTGCGGCCGAGCTCCCGCGCCGCCCGCAACCGCCGGTGACCGAAGACGACCTGGTAGCGCCCGGCCGCCGTCGCATGGGGCCGCACGAGGATCGGCGTGTCCTGGCCCCGTTCGCGGATTGCCTCGACGAGCTCTCGGAAATCGTCATTGTCCTGCGCCAGGCGATCCTGCACAAAGGAATCGTCGATCAGGTCCGGATCGAACTCGACGACCGCTTCCCCTTCGAGGAAGCGGTCCGCCTGCTTGGCAAGCTCGTCGAGCGAGCGGACAAGCGACTTGCCGGCGCCCCGCATGGGATAGGAAGCGGCGACGGTGCTGTCGTCGGTCAGGGCCGCCAGGCCTTCGAGGAGATTCTTTCTTGCCATCTTGTCAGTTCCGATAGGCCTCAGCCTATTGTTTTTCCTTCAATAAATACCGATTTTGTCAGCCGACAAATCAGCGCCCCCACGAACGGTGGATAAGATCTGTGATTTCCTCATTGACGGCGTCGAGCGATTCCAGCGCGCGGTCATAGGTTGCGCGATTCATGGCGGCGCGTTCGACCTCGTAGAGCGTCTGCTTGGTGATGCCGGCATCGGAGACGGCCGTGGATTTCACCATCTGGTTCTTCAGCATGAACTCGTGGAACATGGTCGACATGAAGCCGACCATCTGCGCCTGCGGCACATCCATCGGCTCGTAGCGGGTGATGAGGTAGCGGTACCAGGAAAGATTGACCTCGGCCCCGGCCGCGCGGATCGGCTTCAGAATGCCGCCCAGCATCAGCAGGAACTGGCCCATCGACATGACGTCCAGCATCTGCGGATGGATGGTGATGAGCACGCTGGTCGCGGCCGTCAGAGCCGTCAGCGTCAGGTAGCCGAGCTGCGGCGGGCAGTCGATCACCACGACATCGTACTTGTCGTCCACCTCCGCCAGCGCCCGCGAGATGCGGGTGAAGAAGGTCTTGCCCTCGTTCGACGATTTGTCCGCCATGGCAAGCGGCGTGTCGTATTCGTATTCCTGCAGGTCGAGATTGGCCGGAACGATATCGAGCCCGGGGAAATTGGTCGGCCGGATGATATCGGCAAGAGCCTTCTTCTCCCCATCATAGCGGATGGCATCGTAGATCGACGCCACCTGGTCGAGCTCCGGCTGAAAGCCGTGCAGGGAGGAGAGCGAGGCCTGCGGGTCGAGATCGACCGCCAGCACCCGATGCCCGGTCAGGGCGAGATATTGCGCCAGATGCGCCGCGGTCGTCGTCTTGCCGGAACCGCCCTTGAAGTTGACGACGGCAACCACCTGCAGCTTCTCGCCATTGCGGCGATGCGGCACATACATGCGGCTTTCCGAACGGCCGTGCTGGTCGAGATACTGGCGCAGCTCCAGCATCTGCCCGGCCGTATAGGAGCGGCGGCCGGAAGGCGAGGTCTGCGGGGAGGGGCCTTTGCCGTCGAGATGCAGTTTCTTCAAGGTGCTCTGCGAAACACCGACATAGTTCGCAACCTCGGCCAGCGAAAACGGCCGCAAGGTCTTCCTTGCATTCGGCGGGAATCGTTGCACGCTGAGCAGATGCAGCTTCTTCGAGATCAGATCGCCCTGTTCGAGGATTTGGTCCTCGAAATTCACGGGGTTGTGCACCGAAGCGCTGGGATTAGCGTTCATGAACGGTCATTCTCTCAGATAACGATTTTCAGCCGTAAAAGGCTACATAAGCGTGATTATGTGCGATTCTCTAGGGGGGGCAAGGTTTTTAAGGTTAACAACCTGCCAGCCGGCTGACATGAAACGGCAGCGAGAAGCTAACACCTTGCCGCAGCTTTGCTTTTTCACCCAGCCGCAGGCGACCGCCGCGCGCCTTCCGATGCTTCGCGGCGCCCTTGCGTCATGGTCGCGCCGGCGGCCGACGATCCGGGCGGCCGAATCGCGTTTCATCCTGCCATCCGCGTCGCATTCCGCCCATGCCTTGCGACAATGGAAGGCCCATCGACAGATTTGTCGGGATCAGGCCTTGTTGGAGACAGGGATTCGATGATGCATTCATGCGAAAACCCGCGGCAGGCGCGAGGCCTGCCGGGCGAAGCACGGACCGGTTCGAGGAGCCCGCGATACAATGAGCAAGTCCAACTACAAGGACATTGCCCGCCTTGCCGGGGTCGGCACCGCGACGGTGGAGCGGGTATTGAACGGGCGTGGCGGCGTGCGCCCCGAACTGACCGAGAAGGTGGTGATCGCCGCCCGCAGCCTCAACTATCCCCGCACGCTGCCCGATGCGCATCGCGGCTTGCTGCGCATCGAAGTCCTGATGGTCCGTCCCGAGACGACGTTCTACCGGCGCCTGTCCAAGGCGTTCGAGCGCATCGCCGCGACACTGGATCCCTTGGTCGTGGTGCATCGCAGCTTTACCGAGGAGATGAACCCGGAGCAGATCGCGCGCCATATCCGCTCGACTGACCTGCCGCGCGCGGGCCTCATCCTCGCCGTGCCCAACAGCCCGCTCATCAAGGCGGCGGTGGAGGCGGTGGCGGCCCAGGGCGTGCCCGTCGTACATGTCGTCACCCGCGCCTCGGAAAAGACCGGCGCCTTCGTTGGCATCGACAACCAGGCCGCCGGGCGGACGGCCGCCTGGTTCATCGGCCGTATGGCCCGGGCAGAAGGCCCCGTCGTCGCCCTCTGCCATCCGATCTATCAGGTGCACCGCGACCGCATCCGCGGCTTTTCCGATTATTTCGCCGCCCATCCCGGCCCGATCGCCTTCGAATGGCTCGGCTTCACCCGGGATGAGGAGCATTTCAGCGCGGAGACCCTTGCCATCGCGTTGGAGAAATATCCCGGTCTCGTCGGCCTCTACAATGCCGGAGGGGCCAATTCCGCGCTGATCAGCGTGCTGCGTCGCCATCCACGGGGCAGGGACATCCTGTTCGTCGGGCACGAGCTGACCGATTATACCCGCGCGGCGCTCAGCGAGGGCATCATGGATGTCGTTCTCGACCAGGCGCCGGAAGCACAGGCCCAGCGCGCGCTCGATCTCGTCCTGCGCCGCATCGGCCTGACGGATGTCGAACCAGACCCAAGCCCCATCCGCTTCATCACCATCACCGCCGAGGGCCTCTGATCTGATTTGATCAAAGAACCCTTCGGCATTCCGGCGAGCTCTTGATAATTTCCAAGTCGGGAGGAAAGCCGGCATTGCGCAAGGCGCAACGCGGCGAGCGGCGCGGCATGCGCTCCTTCCAACAGGGAAATTCCGCGGGTGCCGATGCACCCGCACGTCCGAGGGAGAGCGCAATGGACGATCTGCAATACGGAACGCGCAACAAGCGCGGGGACTGGGCGCCGAACCAGCCGGTGGAAACCGCGCCGCTGTTTACCTTTCCGCCCCGCTTCCTGGCGATCCTCAAGTGGTTGCCGCACTATTTCTTTCCGTGGAACGCCATCTTCGCGGCCTCTGCCGTCGCCTACTGGGCCTGGGTGATCCCGCCGGTTGAGACGATGCAGACCCTCGGCATCGGCTGGGCCGCCTGGCTCTATGCGGTGAATGCGGTTTGCGTTCTTCTCTTCTACGGCGCCTTCGAACTGCATCTCTATGTGCTGAAGCGGCAGGAAAACCGCTTCAAGTACAACGGAAAATTCCCCGCCGACCAGAAGAACAAGGCCTTCTGGTTCGAGAGCCAGAACCTCGACAACATCCTGCGCACGTTCCTTTCGGGCGTCACCATCTGGACGGCGATCGAGGTCGCCATGCTCTGGGCCTATGCCAATGGCTATGCGCCCTGGCTGAGCTTTGCCGAAAATCCGTGGACGCTGGCACTCGTCGCCCTTGTGGTGCCGATCATCCACGAGTTCCACTTCTTCTGCATCCACCGGCTCATCCACACGCCGTTCCTCTACAAGTGGGTGCATTCGGTCCACCACAATTCGGTGAACCCGTCGCCCTGGTCGTCACTGTCGATGCATCCGGTCGAGCACCTGCTCTATCTCGGCACCGCCTTCTACCACCTGATCCTGCCGTCGAACCCCGTCCTGATGCTCTACCAGCTCCACTATGCCGGCTTCGGCGCCATCCCCGGCCATGTCGGCTTCGACAAGGTGGAGGTCGGCGAAGAGACGCTGGTCGACAGCCATGCCTATGCGCACTACCTGCACCACAAATATTTCGAGGTGAACTACGGCGACGCCCTGATCCCGCTCGATAAATGGTTCGGCACCTGGCACGACGGCTCGGCGGAAGGCGAGGCCCGCATGCAGGAGCGCTACCGCAGGCGCAAGGAAAAGCTCGCCGCCCGCAAGGCCCGCGCTGAAGTCCAGGGAGCCGCCGAATGACCTGGGTTCAAGCCTGCAAGCTCACCGATATCGAACAGGAAGGCGCCATCCGCTTCGATCATGGCGGCCGCACCTACGCGATCTACCGCGCGCCGGACGACAGCGTCTATTGCACCGCTGGCCTGTGCACCCACGAGGCGATCCATCTTGCCGAAGGGCTGGTCATGGATTTCGAGGTGGAATGTCCCAAGCATTCCGGCGCCTTCGACTATCGCACCGGCGAGGCCCTGCGCCTGCCGGCCTGCGAGAACCTGAAAACCTATCCCGCCGAGGTGATCGACGGAGAGGTTCGCGTCGCCCTCGGCTAGGGCGGCGTGCCGACAAGCGGGCCCGTCGGGCCTCCGGAGTGCGAGCGGGTGGACCGGCACCCACATTGGGAGGATACCATGAAATCCATGTGCCTGGCGGCCGCTCTGGCCGCCTTGATGGGAAGTGCTGCCGCAGCCGAGACGATCGGCGTCTCGATGCAGAGTTTCGACAACAACTTCCAGACCCTCTTGCGCGAGGGGATCGGCGCGCGGGCCGCCGAGATCAATGGCGTCAATGTCCAGATCGAGGACGCCCAGACCGACATTTCCAAGCAGCTCAACCAGGTGAACAACTTCATCGCCGCAGGGGTGGACGCGATCATCATGACGCTGACGGACACCTCCGCCGCCCCCGGCATCAGCGAGGCCGCCGAAAAAGCCGGCATCCCGCTCGTCTATCTCAATCTCGAGCCCGACAATGTCGGCGCGCTACCGCAAAAGCAGGCCTATGTCGGATCCAAGGAGACCGATTCCGGCGAACTTGGCGCAGAGGCCGCCTGTTCCCTGCTGAAGGAAAAGGGCAAGGCGAGCGATGCGCAGGTCTACATCCTGATGGGCGACCTTGCCCACCAGGCCTCGCGCGACCGTACCTCCTCGTTCAAGGACGCGCTGGCCGCCAGCGACTGCAAGGGTGTCACCATCGCTGACGAACAGTCCGGCGCCTGGACGCGCACCAATGCCATGGACCTGACGACCAACTGGATCACCGCCGGTCGGCCCATCGATGTGGTTTTCGCCAACAATGACGAAATGGCGATCGGCGCGATCCAGGCCCTCAAGGCAGCGGGCGTCTCCATGGACGACGTGATCGTCATCGGCATCGACGCGACGCAGGACGGTCTTGCCGCCATGGCGGCGGGCGACCTCGACGCGACCGTGTTCCAGAATGCCAAGGGCCAGTCGGCAAGCGCGGTGGATACCGCGGTGGCGCTGGTGCGCGGCGAGGCGATCGAAAAGCAGGTCTGGGTGCCCTTCGAGCTCGTCACGCCGAAAAACATGGCCGACTACGCCAGCCGGAACTGATCCTCCCCGACCGGCGCCCCGCGCCGGTCCCTTTCCACGGAGACCAGCATGGACGATATCGTCATCATCGGGGCGGGCGAGGCCGGCACCCGCGCAGCCTTCGCCACCCGCGAAACCGGCTTTTCCGGCACCGTCACGCTGATCGGCACGGAGCCGCACCTGCCCTATGAGCGTCCGCCGCTCTCCAAGCCACTGGACGGAGCCGTGCAGATGAAGGCGATCTGCACGGCCGGGGCGCTGGAAGCCGCCGGCATTGCCTATCACCAGGGCCTCGCCGCCATCCGCATCGACGCCGCCCGCCGCAGCATAGCCCTCAGCGACGGCCGGATATTGTCCTATGGCAAACTCCTGCTTGCCACCGGCGCCCAGCCCCGCCGGCTGGCATGCCCCGGCGCCGAGCGCGCGCTCGACTTCCGCACCTATCGCGATGCCGAGACCCTCTTTTCCCGCGCCGAAACCGGCGGGCCTGTCGCCATCATCGGCGGCGGGCTGATCGGCATGGAGCTTGCCGCGGTACTGCGAGGCAAGGGCATTGCCGTCAGCATCATCGAGGCAGCATCCAGGCCGCTCGGACGGGCGGTTCCGCCACGCTTTACCGAAAGGCTGCATGCCCGGCACCGGGAGGAGGGCGTGCATTTTCATCTCGGTCTCGGCATTGCCGAAATCACCCCCGATGCCGTCATGCTTGCCGATGGCAGCCGCGTTCCCGCCGGCACCGTCATCTCGGCCATCGGCGTTCTGCCCGACATCTCGCTTGCCGAGAGGGCGGGGCTCGCAACGGCGAACGGCATCCTCACCGACAGCTTCCTGCGCACGAGCGACCCGCATATCTTCGCCGCCGGCGATTGTGCCGCCGTTTCCCAACCGGGCGGCGGCGCCATGCGGTTCGAGAGCTGGCGCAATGCGCGCAGCCAGGCCGAGACGGCCGCGCGGAACATGACCGGCGCCCACGAGGCCTTTGCCGCCACGCCCTGGTTCTGGTCCGATCAATACGATCTCGGCCTGCAGGTGGCAGGCCTGCCCCAACCGGGGCACCAGAGCATCCTGCGACCGGTTGCCGGGGGCGAACTGGAATTCTACCTTGCGGACGGTCGCCTCGTGGCGGCAGCCGGCCTCGGCGCCGGCAACGCGGTGGCGAGGGACATCAAGCTGGCCGAGATGCTGATTGCCGCCGGCATCCGTCCCGATCTCCCGGCGCTTGCCGATCCGGCCGTCAACCTCAAGGCGTTTCTCAAGAGCGCCCGGGCCGCCTGATGCAGATGCTGCTCGTCTTCCAGTCGCTCTGGGCCATGGAGCGCCGCCATACGGATGGCCATGAGCGCAGCCTTGCGGAAAACATCGCGATGATCGCAAGGGCAGGGTTCGACGGTGTCAGCGCGCACTATACCAACCGCGCCGATGTCACCCGCCTTAACGAAACACTAAGCGGCACCGGCCTGAAGATCGAAGGCGTCTGCTTCCCCCGCAGCGTAGACGACCTGCGCCTGCCGCTGGAGCTGGCCACCGAATTCCCGGTCAGCCATATCAACCTGCAACCCGATGTCCGCCCGCGCCGGATCGAGGATTGCCTGCCGCTTCTCGACGGATGGATGGAGCTTGCCGAAAAGGCAGGCGTTCCCGTCTATATCGAGACGCATCGCGACCGGATGACCACGGACCTCTACTTCACGCTCGATCTCCTCGACCGGCGGCCCGACCTGCCGCTTCTCGCCGACCTCTCGCATTTCCTGGTCGGCCGGGAGTTCGCCTTTCCGGTCTCGCAGGAGAACCATGCGCTGATCCGGCGCATCCTCAACAATGCCCAGGCCTTCCACGGCCGTGTCGCCTCGCGCGAGCAGGTGCAGATCGAAATCTCCTTCCCGCATCACCGCCCCTGGGTCGATCTCTTCCGCGCGTGGTGGGACTACGGCTTCCGCGACTGGCGCTCCCGCGCAGCCGAGAACGCCACGCTGGTCTTCACCTGCGAGTTGGGGCCAAAACCCTATGCGATCACCGGTCGGGACGGCAACGACACGACGGACCGGTGGGAGGAGGCGCTTCAGCTCCGCGGGATGGCGCTCGATCTCTGGGCTGCCAGTGCCGCGCCCGCTCGGGATGGTTAACGAACGCTTACCTACTGGTCCACCGAAAGGAGCAGTGCCGCAGGGGACTTGGCGAAGAGGAGGGAAAGTGGGAGATCCTGGCCGAGCGTGAAAGTATCTCCATCGAGAACGGAGCGCAGGACGCGGCCAACCAGGCGAGAGGGGAGGGCAGCGGCCATCTCGCGTAGGGCTGTATCCTGCAACAGCAGAGTGCCGGGCGTCACCTTTCCAAAGGTGAGCCGGGGAACGGCGACGATCGCGAAGGCCTGCTGCGTGCCGCGCAGGAAGGCAAGCGCGCCACCGTCGCCGCCGGAAACGGCGAGGGGCTGGTAGGGACCCGAGAAGGGGAGGGGGCTCATCCGTCTTGCCGTCAGCACGGTCGCCGTGAGCCATTGCTTGTAGAGGGGAAACGTCGCGCCGGTGGGTTCGGGCCTTTCGGGGATCGCCATTCCGGCGACATCCAGCATCGCCCGGTTGTCGGGATCGACGAGGGAGAAATCGCAGCGCTCGCTGCCCTGGTAGAGATCGGGAATCCCTGGCGCCGTCAGCTTGATCATCGCCTGGCTGAGGGCATTCATCCGGCCGGCATCGATGAAGGGAGCAAGTGTCGCGTCGAAATCCCGCAGGAAGGCATCGTGCTGCATCAAACCATCGACGAAATCACCGACCATCCGTTCGTATTCGGCATCGGGTTCTGTCCAGCTCGTGGCGCGTTTCGCCTCGCGCAGGGCCTTGGTGGCGTAGAGCCTCATCCGCTCCCCCAGCATCCCCAGTGCGGCGGGGTCGTCAGAAGCACCGGACGGCCAGATGCCGGCGAGCGACTGGTAGATGAGCCATTCCACCTCCGGTTCCGGCACGCTTCGCCCACCGGACGCATGGCGCAGGGATGCATTGAGCCCGCCCCACCGCCGTGTCGCGGCAATCCAGGCATCCGGCGCCTCGGTCAGCGTGTAGAGCCGGGCGCGGGCGTCCTCGCCCCGTTTCGTATCATGGGTCGAGCTTGCCGACAGGCCGTTCGGCATGGCCTCCGCCCGGTTCGCCATGAAGGCATCGAATGCCGGCACGCCGCCGGCTGCGGTGCCGGGGTCGCCGCCGACCTCGTTGAGGGCGATAACGGCATTTTCCCGGTAGAACAGGGTGTCCTCCACCGCCTTTGCCATGATCGGGCCGCTGAGCTGCTGGAAGCGCCGCCGGAATTCGGCGCGGGGTCCTGCTTCGGCGGGAACCGGATCGTCGATCAGAAGCGCGGCCACGAAATCGATCGCAGGACGAAGCGCGGCCTTCTGCGCGGCTTCGATAGCATTCTTGCGTACCGCATGCACCAAGGCGCGGTCGCCTTCGGGCACGACGGTCTCCGTCGTATAGGTACGGTAGACGGGGAGCGCGATGATGAAGACACGGATCGCCTCCGCCAGGATCGCGTGGTCGAAACCCAGCCCGCCCGCATCGGCGATCGTCTTCGCAAGCCTTGCGACGCCCGCCACTTCGCCCGCGAAATTCTCCGTCAGCATCTGCCGTTTGGCGCTCCGCCTCTCCTCGGAGTAGGCGTGCTGCCGGTCCGGCGGTTTCAACGCGGCGAAAGCCTGTTGCAAGCGCTTCTGCCCCCGTTCGTCGACAAGGGCATCCGCCAGCGCCCCGATGAATTCGTAGCCGGTCGTGCCCTGGACGGGCCAATCCGCCGGGAAGGGCTCGTTCCTCTCAAGAATCTTTTCGGTGGCGATATAGGGGGCGGAGCCGACGGCGGCCCGCAGAAGCCCAAGATAGCCAAGAGGATCGGCAAGCCCGTCGATATGGTCGATCCTGAGCCCGTCCACGATCCCCTCGCGCACGAGGTCGATGATCAGGCGGTGGCTGTCTTCGAAAACGCGGGCATCCTCCACGCGCAGGCCCACCAGGCCGGCGATCTCGAAGAATCGGCGATAGGTCAGGTGCCGGCCGGCGGTCTTCCAGTCGGTCAGCTGCCAGGGCTGGGCATCGTGGATTGTACGAAGCCGGGCGGGATCCCGCGATATCGCCTCCAATCCTTCGGTGATCGCCTCCCGATTGCCCGGGACAGCAAGCACGCCGGACAGACGGTGCAGGTTCTCCGCCTCATCCCCGGGATGGAGGACGGCACCGGCCGCACGCAGATCCGCAAGGGCCGGCGGCCCCGCATCGGCCAGGACCAGCGGATAGCTGCGCGGATGAAGTGGATAGAAGGTCTCGTGATAGCGAAGCGCCAGCAACCCGTCGCGCGGGTCGAGCGCGAGGCTCATCGCCCCGCTTGCCAGCTCCGCGTCAAAACCATCGCCGAGGAAGGGAAGCGTCAGGCGCTCGGACCAGTCGATATCGAAGTACCGGGCGAAGGGGCTTTCCGCGCCCCATGTCACGACATTCCGCCACCAAGGATTTTCCAGATTGGCGGCCATGTGGTTGGGCACGATGTCGAGGATGAGCCCCATGCCGCGGGCACGGAGATCGACAGACAGGCGCCGCAAGCCATCGAGCCCGCCAAGGCCGGGGTCGATTTCGTTTGCATCGGTGATGTCGTAGCCGTGGGTCGATCCACCGACCGCGGTCATGACGGGAGAGGCATAGAGATGGCTTATGCCGAGCGCCTCGAGATAGGGCACAAGCTTGCATGCCCGGGCAAAATCCATGCCGTTGCGGAACTGGAGGCGATAGGTCGAGCGGATCGGGATCAAGGCACTGCCTCGCTGGCCGGCGGCACGAAGAGGTCAAGTCCGGCGGCGCTTGAAATCCGATTGTGAAACTACCCCGGCCAGCCGGTTCTGCCGGTCGAGCACGGCGAGGCGGCGCAGATGCAGCGACTGCATGTTGGCCAGCACGCCCTCCGGCTCCTCATCCTCGAAACAATAGGTGATGTTGGTCGTCATGACGTCGCCGACCTTCGTCGTTTCCGCATTGAGCCCCGGCGCGACGGCCCGCAGGATGATGTCGCGATCGGTGAGGGTGCCGACGAGGCCGCTTGCGTCGGCCACGGGCAGGAAGGCTATATCCCATTCCGCCATCAGGCTTGCGGCGTATTGAAGGGTCTCTTCGGGCCGGACGAGATGGACATTGCGGGTCATGATGTCGCCGATGGGCATGGGGACCTCTTGCTGAGCGCTTTCGCTAGGAACCGGCGAGCGCGACTTTGGTTCCAATGGGCGCGCTCGCGGCGTGATCGACGGTGACGACAATCGCCGGGCCGGCCGCGGTTTCCGCCGCAAGTTCGAAGATCGCATCTCCCCCGGCCGCCGGCCAGGCCTTGCGTTCCCCGGTCAGGTTTGCCCGCAGGCAAAGAGTGGCGGCAGGAAAACGCCAGTCGATGGCAAGAACGCCGTCCTCGGCGGGCAGGATATGCGGGGTGGCCTCTGCCGAGAGCAGCGGCGCGACATGCGTCTGCCGAAGCCGGATCAGCGCGCGCACGAAGTCGATGCGCCGCCGGCCACCGGGCGAGGTCGCGCGGGACCAGTCGAGCTTCGAGCGCTGCAGGGTCTCCTCGGCATTCGGATCGGGAAGGTCTTCCACGGTCTGGCCCGCCGCCAGCCCGCCGAACTTCTCCGCCTCCTTCTTGCGCCCCTGCCGCACGGCCCGGGCCAGGTCGCCGGTAAAATCGGCGAAGAAGAGGAAGGGCCGATCCTCGCCATACTCCTCTCCCATGAAGAGCAGGGGCACCGGCGGAGCGAGCAGCAGCAACGCCGTCATGACGTCGAGCAGCGCCGGATCGGCAAGCCGCGCGAGCCGGTCCCCGAAGGCCCGGTTGCCGACCTGGTCATGGTTCTGCAGGAAGTTGACATTGACCTGCGGCGGCAGGCGATCCTGCGGCGCCGGCCCCACCCGGTCCCGGCTGCGATCCGCATGCACGAACCCCTTGGCCGCCGCCTCGCGCAGGAGTGCATAGGTGTCCTGCGCAAAGGGCGCGTAGTGCCCCTGCCGCTCCCCGGTCGCGACGACATGCAGGGCATGGTGGAACTCGTCGTTCCAGCCGGCCGTGTAGTGGCGCACCACGCCATCGTCGCGGTTCAGAAGGCTCTTGCGGCTCAACTGGTCCTCGACGACGAGGTGGACCTGCCGATCCGGGACGGCCTGCCGGATCGTTTCCGCCATTTCGATGAGGACGTGCCGCTCGCTTTCGTCATGGATCTCCTCGGTCGCATCGAGGCGCAGGCCATCGAACCGGTAGCCGACGATCCAGTGCAACGCGTTGTCGATGAAATAGCGGCGCACCGCCTCGCGCTCGAAGGCGAGCGCCGCGCCCCAGGGCGTATGGCGTTCGGGATGGAAGAAGGGCGGGGCTATGCGCGGCAGGACGTTCCCGACCGGACCGAAATGATTGTAGACGACATCGAGCAGGACCATGATCCCATGGCCATGCGCGGCATCGATCAGCGCCTTCAGGTCGTCGGGCGTGCCATAGGCATTGTGCGGCGCATAGTGCAGCACGCCGTCATAACCCCAGCCGCGCTGCCCGGCGAAATGCGCGACGGGCATGATCTCGATGGCGGTTATGCCGACATCGCGCAGGTGCGGAAGCCGCTCGATGGCGGCACGGAAGGTGCCTTCCGGCGTGAAGGCGCCGACATGCAATTCGTAGAGAACCGCCTCCTCCCATGGGCGCCCCTTCCAGCCGGAATGCTGCCAGGCATAGCCGGCATGGTCGATAAGAACGGAGGGGCCTTCGACATCCTTCTCCTGCGCATGCGTGGCGGGATCGGGGATCACGAGGCCATCGGAAAGCCGGAAGGAATAGCTGTCGCCCGGACGCGCAAGGTCCGTCTCGACCGCGTACCAGCCGTCGCCGGCCGGGCGCATGGCGATCTCGTTGCGTCCGACAAGCAGCGTGACCCCGTCTTCGGCGGGTGCCCAGAGGCGGAATTGCACCCGCCCGTCCTCAAGGAGGGCCGGCCCCCAGCATCTCGGCGTCAACGATGCCTGCGTCATGCGGATCCTCTTGCTGAATGCGGGGAAGGGAACCGGGCAGCGGTGAAAATGTTCCGGAACAAATCCCGTCTTTTCGCGTTGCACCATCGCTCTCCTCGCACCGGACCGGCGCTCTCCGTTCCTCCCGGCGAAACCCGTCGCGGGCCACGATGAGAACTGGCGGCGGCGGCACGGGATTTTCGGCCCGTCTGCCTGTTGCTTCAGGGGAGCACCTGCTCGACCGAAGGGGACGCATCGCATGAGCTATTCATTTTCCGAACTCGACTTCATGAAGCCGGAGCTCGGCGCCGAATTCACCGGCGAGGGCACGCATTTCGCCGTCTTTTCCGCCCATGCCGAGCAGATGGAACTCTGCCTGTTCTCCGACGACGGCAAGGAGGAGACCGACCGGCTGCCGCTGCCCAAGCGCGAGGGCGACATCTGGTCCGGCTATATCGCCGGCCTGAAGCCCGGCACCGTCTACGGCTACCGGGCGCAAGGCCCCTACGACCCGAAGAACGGCCACCGTTTCAATCCCAACAAGCTGCTCCTCGATCCCTATGCCAAGGAAATCGTCGGCGAGATCGCCTGGGACGACGCCCTCTACGGCTACAGCATCGGCGATCCGGCCGGCGACCTCTCCTTCGACGAGCGGGACAGCGCACCCTTCATGGTCAAGGGCGTGGTGCAGGATCCGGACTTCGACTGGGCGGGCGATGCCGCCATCCGCCGGCCATGGACCGAAACGATCATCTACGAGGCGCATGTGCGCGGCATGACGATGAGCCATCCCGGCGTACCGGAAGAGCTGCGCGGCACCTTCATGGGCATGGCGAGCGATCCGATCATCGAGCATCTCGTCGATCTCGGCATTTCCGCCATAGAACTCCTGCCGATCCAGTATTTTCCCGACGACCGCTATCTCGTGGAAAAGGGGCTGCGCAACTATTGGGGCTACCAGACGCTCGGTTTCTTCGCGCCGCAGCCGCGCTTCCTCTCCGGCCGTGCCATCACCGAGTTCAAGACCATGGTCAAACGCTTCCATGCCGCCGGCATCGAGGTCATCATGGACGTCGTCTACAACCATACGGCCGAAGGCTCCGAACGTGGCCCGACCCTGAGCTTCCGCGGGCTCGACAATCTCAGCTATTACCGGCTGTCGCCGGGCGACCTGCGCCATACCTATGATACGACCGGCACCGGCAACACACTCAACATCGCCCATCCCATGGTGCTGCGCATGGTGCTCGACAGCCTGCGCTACTGGGTCGGCGTCATGCATGTCGACGGCTTCCGCTTCGACCTTGCCAGCACCCTCGGGCGCACGCGGCACATCGAGTTCGACCGCGAAGGCACGTTCTTCGATGCGATCCGGCAGGACCCGATCCTTTCCGGCGTGAAGCTGATCGCCGAGCCCTGGGACGTCGGCGACGGCGGCTACCAGGTCGGCGGCTTCCCGCACCCCTTCCGCGAATGGAACGACAAGTACCGCGACGACGTGCGCCGCTTCTGGAAGGGCGATGGCGGCCTCGTTTCGGGGCTTGCGACACGGCTCACCGGCTCGGCACCGCAGTTCAACCATTCCGATCGCGGCGCCACCTCGTCGGTCAACCTGATCAGCGCCCATGACGGCTTTACGCTCATGGACACCGTCTCCTATGACGGCAAGCACAACGAGGCGAACGGCGAGGACAACCGCGACGGCCATTCCGACAACCATTCGCACAATATGGGTGTCGAAGGCCCGACGGAGGACCCGGCCATCCGCTCGGCACGCGATCGCCGCCGGCGCAACATGATCGCGACCCTGCTGCTCAGCCAGGGCGTGCCGATGCTGCTCGGCGGCGACGAACTCGGCAACAGCCAGAACGGCAACAACAATGCCTATTGCCAGGACAACGAGACGGGCTGGACCGACTGGGACGGCCTCGATGATCCGTTCCTCAACTTCTGCAAGGGCGCCATCGCCTTCCGCAAGCGCCATCCGGCGCTCCGGCAGGAACGGTTCCTGACGGGCGAGGCAGGCGAGGACGGCACCGTCGAGATCGCCTGGTACGGACCCGACGGCGCCCTCATGACCGACGCCGCCTGGAAGGACGGAAATCTGCGCACCCTCGGCCTCTTTCTCGCCAAGCCGGCCAACGGGGAAGGGGTGGACCAGCTCTTCATGGTCTTCAACGCGGGCGGGGACTGCACGGTGACGCTGCCCGCAGCGAACGGCATCACGGCATGGAAACGGGTGCTCGACACGGGATCTGACGACGATGCCTTTGCCGAACATCCCGCCGACGGCTCCGTCATGGTCTCCGGCGCGAGCATTGCCGCCTTCGAACCGGCAGGCTGACCATCGACCATGGCACCGGAAAACCTCAAGGAAACCGGCCTCGTCTATGTCAGCGACAGCGAGCCCGGCATCCGGCGCCAGCGGTCCGGCCGCGGTTTCTGCTATCGCCTGCCCGACGGGGCGCTGCTGCGCGATGCGGATATGAAGGCGCGCATTGCCGCGCTCGGCCTGCCGCCGGCCTATGAGAATGTCTGGATCTGCATGGAGGCCAACGGCCATCTGCAGGCCACCGGCTATGACGCGCGCGGGCGCAAGCAGTATCGCTACCATCCCGACTGGCAGGCACTGAAGAGCGGCGACAAGTTCGACCAGCTCATCGCCTTCGGCCGCGCGCTGCCGAAACTGCGGCGCGCGGTCCGGCGCGACCTTGAAGGCGCGCCCGGCGCGGTCGATACGATGCTGGCCGCAATCACGGTACTGCTCGACGAAGCGCAGCTTCGTGTCGGCAACCGGGCCTATGCGGTGGAGAACAAGACCTATGGCGCGACGACGCTCCTGAAACGTCATGTCTCGCTTGCGGAGGGACGCATCGCGCTACGGTTCACCGCCAAAGGCGGCAAGCGCGTGCGCCGGACGCTGAAACATCCCCGCCTCCAGCGCCTGCTCGAGGACTGTGCCGACCTGCCGGGCCGCCAGCTCTTCGTCTGGAAGGACGAGGGCGATCTGGTGCGGCCGATCGATTCCGGGCGGCTCAACACCTATCTCGCCGAGATTTCCGGCATCGCCATTTCGGCGAAGACCTTTCGCACCTGGGCCGGCAGCCTCACCGCCTTCACCCATGCCCGCCACGCGATCGAAGAGGGCGGCCGCCCGACGATCAAGGGCATGGCCGAGGCGACGGCCGAAGCCCTGCACAATACGCCGGCCATCGCCCGGTCGAGCTACATCCACCCGGATATCATCGCACTCGCCGAAACACCGGAAGCCCTCGGCCTTGCCCTGAAATGCCCCGTGCTCGACATTTCAGGATTGCGGGTGGAGGAGGAACGCCTGCTGCGCTTTCTCGAAAACCGGAAAAGGGCGCAGCAGGGTTAGGGTCGCCGCATCAATGGCTAAGGGCAAGCGCCTTGCCGTCTTTCCGCGGCGGGCGGCGGATCGCGTCGACGGCCCTGCGGGTGGCGTCGTCGATATCGTTGGAATTGCGTTTCGTCTTCAGATGCTCCGGCAGGGCGACCCGCTCCAGTTCGGCGCGCTCGCGTGCCGCCTGTTCCCAATGCTCGCGATCCTTGCCGTGCGGGCGGCCTTCCGCCTCCCATAGGCCATAGGCACGCTTGCTGATCCATTCCTGGCGTTCGTCGTTCACGATGATGTCCCTTCGGTAGTGGCAGCGGTCTATGCCGCCGTCCATGAATTCACGCGGAAACCGGCTTCCTTCGCCGCTTCGATGAAGGCGCGGCGCGCGAAGGCCGGGTCGTCGTCGTTTGTCAGCCCCTGCTCGCAGACGCTTCTGGCTATCAGCGCTGCAGGTCCGTCTTCGATCGGCCAATGGTTCTTCAGGCACAGCAGGGCGTCCCGCGTGCTCTGAACGCGAAGAACCTGCTTGTCGCCCTCCAGCACGACCGCTTCGTCCCATAGCCGGTCGGTTGCAAAGATGGTCATTGCGACCCCTCCATTGCGGGTCTTTCGGCGGGAATATCGACAAGGCTGACGATGCCGACGACCCGCCGGTCGTCATTCACCACCACGAGGCGCCGCACGCCGAGTTCGCGCATGCGGGCCGCCACCGCGGTCGTGTCGTCGCTCTCGTTACACACTTCAGGCGACACGGTCATGAATTCGGCAATTGCCATGGAGGTGGAATGCCCCCGGCCGAGGACCGACACGACGATATCGCGATCCGTGATGATGCCGACGATGGCGCCGACGCCCGGCACCTCGACCGGAAGGGCGCCGACCTCGGTTTCCAGCATCAGCCGTGCGGCCGATTGTGCGGTATCATTGGGAGAGACGGTCACGATCTGGGCGGACATCACGTCCTTCACACGCATCTTCGTCGCCCCTTCATAACCGCCCATTGATGAGGCTGCGGCCGTTCGGCGCGGCGGGGACGACCACCTCGTCGTGGTCCGGTCGGTTGAGCGGCAAATCGACCTGCTGCGGCACGATCACCTGCGGCTCCCAGGAATTGCGGCGTTTGCGGGTGTTCCGGAGGTCCGCATCGGGGGTAACGGCGGGTTTGCGGGCTAGCGGCTTCTTCTTCTGGCGCACGTCGGACTCCTGCGAACGGTTTTGTCTTTTCAACAAACGCAAGCGCCCGCGCTTGGTTCCCGAAAAACCCCGGAACCGACGTGCCTTCCGAGCATTATTGCCGAGCCGGACCGGTATCACGCGGAGAAAGTTGCCCATGCTGTTTGCAGGAAAGATCGCCCTCGTCACCGGCGCTGGGTCCGGGATCGGCAAGGCGACGGCCCTGGCATTCGCGCGCCATGGCGCCAGTGTCGGTGTCTTGAGCCGCAACCCGGACGAGGTGGAAGCGGTCGCCACCGAGATCCGCCGGCAGGGCGGCGAGGCCCTGGCGCTTGCAGCGGATGTGGCGGACGAGGCGTCGATGCGCGCTGCCGTGGAGCAGCTCTCCACGGCGTTCGGCGGCCTCCACATCGTCGTCGCCAATGCGGGGATCAACGGCGTCTGGGCGCCGATCGACGACCTGACGCCTGCCGAATGGGACGAGACGATCGCCACCAACCTACGCGGCACCTATCTCACGCTGCATCTCACCGTCCCCCTGCTCAAGCGGGCAGGGGAGGGCGCGATCGTCGTCGTCTCCTCGATCAACGGCACGCGCACCTTCTCGACGGCGGGCGCGACCGCCTATGCGGCCACCAAGGCGGCGCAGGTCGCCATGGTGCAGCAATTGGCACTGGAGCTCGGCAAGGCGCGCATCCGCATCAACGCCGTCTGCCCCGGCGCCATCGAGACGCGCATCGACGACAACACCGAGCGGCGCGGGGCGGGCGAGGCCGGCATCCCCGTTATCTGGCCGCAGGGCGATATACCGGTCTCGCAGGGCAAGCCCGGGACCGCCGACGAGGTTGCCGACGCGATCCTCTTCCTCGCCTCCTCCAAGGCGCGGCACATCACGGGTATCCCGCTGTGGATCGACGGCGGACAGGGTCTGTTGCGCTAGGGTGCGGGTGCCGGGATATGGCGCCTGCCCGTCGTTTGACGCGGCGGGGCCGCGCCCTATCTCCTCTCGCGGTTCCGCCGTCGTGAGAGGTGCGGATCGAGACGGGCAGCATGGGCAGCGGCTTTTCCCGGTGACGCCAGATAAGGCGCGTAGCCGGCCGCGGGGCATTTGAAAGAGGCAGTGAATGGGGCTGGGTGAGGGTCTGAACGACGCGGTGGACAGCCGCTATCCATTTCTAAGCGGTGGCGGCGATGCCGCCCTGTTGATTGGTGCTTTCGATTGGTCCCGAACACCGGTCGGCCCCTTGGACGGATGGCCGCAGAGCCTCAAGACGACGGTAGGCTTTCTGTTGCGCTCGCCGGTGCCGATCGTCCTGCTCTGGGGGGAAGACGGCATCATGATCTACAACGATGCCTATTCCGTCTTTGCCGGCGAGCGGCATCCGGCCCTGTTCGGCAGCAAGGTCCGCGAGGGATGGCCGGAGGTCGCCGATTTCAACGACAATGTCATGAAGGTCGGTCTAGCCGGCGGAACGCTCGCCTACAAGGACCAGGAGCTGACGCTCTACCGGCGCCGGGGCGAGCCGGAACAGGTCTGGATGAACCTCGACTACTCGCCGGTGCTCGGCGAGGATGGCCACCCGGCCGGGGTCATCGCCATCGTGGTCGAGACCACCGCCAAGGTGAAGGCCGAGGAGCGGCTGAAGACGGAGCGCGAGCGGCTTCGCCTGATGTTCGAGCAGGCACCCGGCTTCGTGGCGACGCTCTCCGGCCCGGACCATGTCTTCGAGATCGCCAACAATGCCTATCTCCAGCTCGTCGACCGCCGGGACATCCTGGGCAAGCCGATCCGGGAGGCGCTGCCCGAGGTCGTCGAGCAGGGCTTCGTCGATCTGCTCGATCGTGTCCTTTCGACCCGCCGCCCCTATTTCGGCAGGGGCGCGCGCGTCCTCCTGCGGCGCGGGCATGACGAGGCGCCGGTCGAGCGCTACCTCGATTTCATCTACCAGCCGGTTTTCGACGACAGCGGCAAGGCGACCGGCGTGCTCGTCCAGGGCCACGACGTCACCGAACAGCGGGCGGCCGAGGAGGCGCTACGGGAAAGCGAAGCCCGCTTCCGGCTCGCGGCGGACAATGCGCCCGTCATGCTCTGGATGGGCGACCAGAACGGCAGGTGCCTCTACCTGAACGCAGCGAAACGCGCCTTCTGGGGGGTGGCGCCGGAGGACGTCGCCAGCTTCGACTGGAACGACACGGTGCATCCCGACGACCGGCAGGCACTGGCCGCGACCGTCGGCGAGGCCATGCGCCGGCAGGTGCCGTTCACCGCCGAGGCACGCTATCGCCGCAAGCTCGGGTGCTACCGGCTGCTGCGCACGCAGGCGCAGCCGCGCTTCGGCGCGGGCGGCGAGTTCCTCGGCATGATCGGCGTCAATGTCGACGTCACGGAGGAGCGGGCGGAGGAGATCCGGCGCAACGCCCTGATCGAACTCACCGACCGTTTCAGCCAGCTCACCGACCCCGCCGACATCGCCTTCGCCGCGGCCGAGACGCTGGCGAAGGCGCACAATGTCAGCCGCGCGGGATATGGTACCATCGACCTCGTTGCCGAGACGATCACCATCGAGCGCGACTGGAACGCCCCGGGCGTCAAGACGATCGCCGGCGTGCTCAATTTCCGCGAATACGGCACCTATATCGACGACCTGAAGCGCGGCGAGACCGTCGTGGTGGCGGATGCCGAACAGGACCCCCGGACGAAGGCGACCGCCGAGGCGCTGAAGGCGATCAAGGCGCGGGCGTTCATCAACATGCCGGTGACGGAGGCTTCGGGCCTCGTCGCACTGCTCTACCTCAACCATGCCGAGGTGCGCGAATGGTCGGAAAGCGAGCTCGACTTCGTGCGCGACGTCGCGGCCCGCACCCGCATCGCCGTGGAGCGGCGGCGTGTCGAGCAGAAGCTGGAGCAGCTCGCCAACTCGCTCGAACGTCAGGTCAGCGAGCGCACGGCGGAGGTCAACCGTCTCTGGCGCAATGCCCGCGACCTGCTGGTGGTGACCGGCGAGGACGGCACGATCCGCTCGGTCAACCCGGCCTGGACTGCGGTGCTGGGCTTTCCGGCGCGCGAGAGCATCGGCCGGCGCCTCGGCTCCTTCGTCTGGCCGGAGGATGCGGCCACCTTCCTTGCTGCCAGCCGGCGCGCCGGCGTCCCGGACCTCGACGTGCGCTTGCGCCATCTCGACGGCTCGGTGCGCTGGATCTCCTGGCGCATCTTCGCCGAGGAGGGCCTGACCTTCGCCTACGGCCGGGACGTCACCGCCGAACGGGAACAGGCCCGCGCGCTCGCGGAGGCGGAGGACCAGCTTCGCCAGGCCCAGAAGATGGAATCGATCGGCCAGCTGACGGGCGGCGTCGCCCACGACTTCAACAACCTCCTGCAGGTCATCTCGGGCAATCTCCAGCTGCTCGGCAAGGACGTGGCCGGCAACGCCCGCGCGGAGCAGCGCGTCGCCAATGCCATTGCCGGCGTCAGCCGCGGCTCCAAGCTCGCCAACCAGCTTCTCGCCTTCGGCCGCCGCCAGGCGCTGGAACCGAAGGTCATCAACATCGGCCGCTTCGTCATGGCGCTGGAGGACCTGTTGCATCGCACGATCGGCGAAGCGATCGAGATCGAGACCATCCGCTCCGGCGGCCTGTGGAACACCTTCGTCGACCCCTCGCAGATCGAGAACGCCATCCTCAACCTCGCGATCAATGCCCGTGACGCCATGAACGGCATCGGCAAGCTGACGATCGAGGTGGGCAACGCGCATATCGACGACGCCTATGTCCGCCATCATCCGGATATCAAGACCGGCCAATATGTCGTCATCGCCGTCACCGATACCGGCGAGGGCATGTCGGCGGACGTGCTGGGGCGCGCCTTCGAGCCCTTCTTCTCCACCAAGCCCGCCGGCAGGGGCAGCGGCCTCGGCCTTTCCATGGTCTATGGGTTCGTCAAGCAGTCGGGCGGGCATGTGAAGATCTACAGCGAACCGGGGGAGGGCACGACGGTGCGCATCTATCTGCCCCGCTCGCTGGAAGAGGAGGACCGTCTCGCCGAGGTCGATTTCGGCCCGGTCACCGGCGGCACGGAGACGATCCTGGTGGCCGAGGACGACGACGAGGTGCGTGCAACGGTCGTCGAGATGCTGGGCGACCTCGGTTATTCGGTGCTGAAGGCGCGCGACGCGGCAAGCGCACTGTCGGTCATCGAAAGCGGCGTGCCCATCGACCTGCTTTTCACCGATGTCGTCATGCCAGGCCCGCTGCGCAGCCCCGACCTTGCCCGCAAGGCCCGCGAGCGCCTGCCGAACCTCGCGGTGCTCTTCACGTCCGGCTATACCGAAAATTCCATTGTTCACGAGGGCCGGCTCGACGCCGGCGTCGATCTCCTCTCCAAGCCCTACAGCCGGGAGGCGCTGGCCCGAAAGATCCGTGCCAGCCTCGCAGGCCGCCGACCGCCTTCATCGCAGGCCGACACGCCCGCGAACGGCGGGATGGTCGCGGCGCCGGAAACAAAGCGGCTGGCGATCCTGCTGGTCGAGGACGATTTCCTGATCCGGCTCAATGCGGTCGATCTCGTGCAGGAACTCGGCCATGAGGTTGTGGAGGCGGCGACGGCGGAACAGGCGTTGCCCCTGCTGAAGGAACGGCGCTTCGACGTCCTCCTGACCGATATCGGCCTGCCCGCCATGTCGGGGGCGGACCTTGCCATCCATGCCCGCGCGGAAGACGCGGAGATCGGCGTCGTCTTCGCCACCGGCCACGACCGCCTGCCCGCCATTCCCGGCGAACGGGCGGCCGTGCTGCTGCTGAAGCCCTATGACAGCCGCGAGATCGCCGCGGCGCTGGCGGCGGCGACCGCCTGAGACGTTTTCCTCGATGCGCACGCGTCGAGGGAACATTGCATGGCCTTGCGGGTTTGGCGGGGAGATTCCCAACGAGGAGGCCATTCCATGCCTGCAAAATCGAAAGCACAGCAGAAAGCTGCCGGGGCCGCGCTCGCAGCCAAGCGCGGCGACATCAAGAAGAACGAACTGAAGGGCGCATCGCGCAGCATGGAGAAATCCATGTCCGAGAGCGAGTTGAAGGAGCTGGCATCGACGAAGCGCAAGGGCAAGCCCGAGCACGCTTCGAAATCCGCCTGACGCTTTGAACCGGGAGGAGCCGATGCGTGTTCTGATCGTCGAGGATGAATTCCTGATCGCCAAACTTCTGGAAAATGTGGTGGAGGACGATGGCTACGAGGCCATCGGCCCGGTTTCGACCGTCGAGCAGGCTCTCGCCTATGCTCCGCGCGCCGACATCGCGCTGGTGGACCTCAGCCTTTCCGACGGAAACAGCGGCCAGCTTCTGGCGCGCCGGCTGATCGACCGTTTCGGTATCGACGTGATTTTCGTGACGGGTGATCCGGGCTCGGTGCAACAGGGGTTCGACGGCGCGCTTGCGGTGGTCAACAAACCGTTCCGCGACGAGGAGATCACCGGCGCGCTGGCCATGGCGCTGGACAAGCGCAGCCGGTCGATCGCCCGCCGCGCAGCCCCCTGACGGCAGCGGCCGGCCAGAGCAACTCCGGCGAAACCCGGGATTGCTCTGGAAACCAGTTTCTGCCGCACTATCCCGGCTGGGAATGCCCTAGAGAACGAAGATGTCCGCGGATGTAAGGCGCAGGCCCGGATCCAGCGTTGCGATCTGCTGGCGCGCGGCATCGCCCGAACCGTCCGCCTCATAATAGAGGGCGCCGGTCTTGTTGTCGTAGATCACCCTGTCGCTGGCATCGACGGCCGCATTGCCGATGCCGATCGTCTTGAACAGCGCCGAGCCGGCCGGCCTCGCCGAGGCCTGCAAAGATATCGTTGTCCAGGCCGATCATATCGGCCCCGCGCTTGAAATCGGTGATCACGTCACGGTTCGCCGCCGTCGGCGCATGGCGGAAGATGAAGGTGTCGTTGCCCGCGCCGCCGCCAAGACGGTCGGCCCCTCCGCCGCCGAAGAGCACGTCGCCACCGGCACCGCCGAGGAGCCGGTCCTTGCCGGCCCCGCCTTCGATGACATCATTACCGGCGCCGCCATTGATGACGTCGTTGCCGCCGAGGCCGCGCAGCGTGTTGGCGGCGCCGTTGCCGGTGATGACATTGGCCGAGCCGTTACCCGTCCCGTCAAGGGCGGCCGTGCCGGTCAGCGTCAGCTTCTCGTGATAGCGGCCGAGCGTATGGGAGATCGAGGACAGGACGAGATCGACACCGTCGTCGGAATACTCCCATTCGAATGTGTCGCCCGCGCCGAAAACATAGGTATCGTTGCCGCCGCTGGTGCAGCGGTAGATATCCGCGCCCGCGCCGCCGTCATAGAAATCATTGCCGGTGCCGCCGTTCAGCACATCGTTACCGTTGCCGCCAAAAAGCCTGTCATTGCCGGAATAGCCGAAGAGATAGTCGTTGCCATTGCCGCCGTAGAGCCTGTCCGCCTTGTCGCCGGCTTCGGTCGCGTAATAGCCGCCGCCGTCGATATAATCGTCGCCGTCGCCACCATAGATGACGTCCGCGCCGTTGCCGCCATCGACATTGTCGTCGCCGCCGGCGCAGTACAGCACGTCATTGTCGTCGCCACCGTCCATCTCGTCATTGCCGGCACTGCCGTAGAGCCTGTCATTGCCGGCATCGCCGAACAGCGCATTGCGGATGGTTTCGAAAATCGTGTCGTTCTGCAGGCCCGCCCAGAGCACGTCGTTGCCGTCGCCGCCGCGCAGGGTGTCCCCGCCGCTGCCGCCGACCAGAAGATCGTTGCCCGTGCCCCCTTCCAGCCTGTCGTTGCCGGCCTGGCCGTAGATACGGTCGTCGCCGGCATCGCTGTAGAGCACGTCGCTCGCGCCGTTCTGGCTGGTCTGCCAGTTCGGTTCGTCGGCGCCGCAATCGCCATAGATCACGTCGTTTCCGTCACCACCATAGATTGTGTCACCCTCCGTGTGGTCATCGCCGTTGTTGTAGATATCGCCGAAGATGATGTCGTCACCGCCGAAACCGCGCAGCGCTCCCTTGGTGTTGGCGGAATCGTAATCCCCGTAATTGTCGTAGGTGCCGTCGCTCAGCAGCAGGGCCGTGCCCCAGAGGATGTCGTTGCCGTCGGTGCCGTTGTTGTTGCCGTTTGGATCGCGTGCCATGTTTCCCTCGTTTGCCGTGGCGGCCCGCGCCGCCGTTTCCGGCGCTTCCGGCCGCGAACCATCGGTTTCGCGGCAGAAGACACCGACCGTCCCATCGCCGCCCGGGTCAGCCGGGCTTCGACAGGATCGCGAGCCTACACCGCTGCCGGACGCGGTGGCTTGGGGAGGGAATCAGGGGTTTGGGATACTGCTGCCCGTCAATTCGAGAGGAAATGCTGGCGGATATCGGACGGCGTCGCCTGGAAGCGGCGGCGGAAAAGCTGGTTGAACCAGGAGATGTCACCGAAGCCGGCCATCAGGGCGATGGCGGCGATCGTATGATGTTTCAGGCCGGGATCGCGCAGCAGCCCGTGCACATGATCGAGCCGCTCGGCGGTCACATGGTCTGTGAAGCTGGTGCCTTCCTCGTAGAACAGCGCGCGCACGTAAGGCACGCTGATGCCGTGGCGCTTTGCGAGCCATTCGAGGGAGAGACGCGGATCGCTAAGATGCGCGGCGATATCGGCCTTGAGCGCCTGCCGCCGCGCCGCGCGCGCACCGTTCCCGCGCGCCTGGTGGGCGGCGTCGCGCTTTGCGCCCAGCATCAGCACGGCAAGGTCGACGAGATGGGCGGCAAAGACCGTCTGGTCCTCCTCGGTGATATCGGCATCGCTGTCGAGCAGCGAGGCGGCATAGCTGTTCAAGAGATGGGCCGCCGGGTCGCGCAGCGACCGCGTCTTCAGCAGGCTGTCTGAAGACGCGATGCGATCGATGACCAGGGCGCGCGGAATGGCGATGCTGAGACAGGAGCTCTTCTCGGCGACCATGGTCACCGTCTTGCGGTCGCGCCGCATCACGTTGACGTCGCCCGGCCGGATGAAAAGGTCCTCGCCGCGGGCATCGTGCACGCCGTTGCCGCCGGCAATGCTGAGATAGAGCAGGGCGTCCTCGTCGGACGGGGTGAGCAGCGTGACGGGCGTCGTGTCGGCGGCCGCGATATGCACGCCGCCGACCCCGCGCAGCCGCATGTCGATATCGACCGGCATCTCACCGAGAAAATCGATCGTGGTGCGGACGTGGCCGTTGTAGACCGCTTCGACCAACTCCTTGCGCAGGCATTCGGCAGTCTCTCGCGTGGAAAACTGGACGACGGTCATCAGGCCCCCGGCAATCGTTGATCGTTCGACCCGAAGCGCAGACTATGTCGCTGGAGGCCACAGGATCAAGACGTGCCGATGCACGCGCCTATTCGCGCGGCAGTAGAACGGCAAACTAGTAATCGACCAGCCGCATCTCCGCCTCCGGCGTGCCGAAGCGCGGCTGGACGCCGAGAAGGGGCGCGACGCGCTGGATGATCGCCTTGATCATCGGCGCCGCGGTGGACGCCGCGGTTCGCCCGCCATTCTCTCCCGTCCGGGGTGCATCGATGATGGAAAGGACGATGTATCGCGGCTTGTCCATCGGAAACGCGGCGACGAAGGCGTTGAAATTGATATCCTTGGCGTAGCGCCCGTTGATAACCTTGTCGGCCGTCCCGGTCTTTCCGCCGACATGGAAGCCGTCGACCTGCGCGTTGCGGCCCGATCCCCTCTGCCCATTCCAGTCATAGAGGAAGCGCATGTCCGCGCTCGTCGTTGCCTTGAGGACGCGGGTCGCGAGCGCCTGCGCCTCGTCCTTGGTACGAGGAAGGAAGGTCGGCGGGATGAGGTAGCCGCCGTTCACCAGCGCGGCGGCCGCGACGGCGGTCTGCAGGGGCGTGGTGGCGACCCCGTGGCCGAAGGAGATCGTGACGGAATTGATCTTCTTCCATGTCCGCGGCTGGGTGGGCGTCGCGACGCCCGGCATTTCCGTCGCCAGTTTCGACAACAGGCCGAGCCGGGTAAGGAACTGCTGGTGGCCGTCGATGCCAACCATGTCGGCCACCGCGGCGGTGCCGATATTGGAGGAATACTGGAACACTTCCGGTATGGAGAGCGGGCGGTTCTTGCCCCTGAAATCCCGGATGGTGAAGCCGCCCATGCGGATGGGACGGGAGGCATCGACGACGGAGTTCAGCGTGATCTTGCCCGCATCGAGCCCCATCGCCAGGGTGAAGCTCTTGAAGGTCGAGCCCATCTCGAAGGTCGCGTTGCTGATGCGGTTGAACCAGCCTTTCTCATAGTCCTTGTCGACGCTTCCATCCGCCAGGGTGCGGGACGGGGCATTCGGGTCATAGTCGGGCACCGAGGCCATGGCCAGCACCTCGCCGGTCTCCACGTCGAGGATGACGGCGCCGGCCGCTTCCGCCTCGTAGTCGGTCATCGCCTTGGCGACGACATTGCGCACGATGTTCTGGACGCGAAGGTCGATCGACAGCCGGACCGGTGCAAGGCGGGCATCGTCGGTCAGCCCGGCGGCCCGGAGGTCCGCCAGCCCCTGCTGGTCGAGATAGCGCTCCATGCCCGCAAGGCCCTGGTTGTCGACATTGACATGGCCGACAATATGCGCGGCGGTGGCGCCGCCCGGATAGAACCGCCGCTTTTCCGGCCGGAAGCCGATGCCCGGAAGCCCGAGCGCCAGGATCTCGGCCTGCTGCCTGGGCGTCAGCTGCCGCCGCAGCCACTGGAAGGCGCTGGGGGAGCGCAGCTTTCTGTGCGTATCGCCCCAGTCGAGGTTGGGAATGACGAGGGCGAGCTTTTCGACCACTTCGTCTGCATCGACGATGCGGCGGGGATCGGCATAGAGCGAGACCATGTGGAGGTCCGTCGCCAGCAGCTCGCCATTGCGGTCCATGATGTTGGGGCGTGAGGCGATCGCATGGCCATTGCCGCCGATCGACGCGGAAAGGACAGGCTCGGAAAGGCCGTATTGCAGAAGGCGCCCGCCGATCAGCAGATAGACCGCCGAAAAGATCGCGATCATGATCGCCACCCGCTGCCGCGCCTGCTTCCGGCGGCGCGCATTGGTGCCGACGAATGCCTCGCCCCTGGCGTTCAGGCCCCGGTCGAGGACGAAATGCGCGCGGCTCTTCAGCCGGATGACGAACGAGATCATTCCACAGCAATCCAGGCCGTGTCGCCGCAACGAAGGGCGGATCCCCGCGCGCTGACGGGAGGGAGCCTGCATGCAGACGGCCGGGAAACCAAGGAAAGACTGGGCAGGCACCGGCACGCGATTAAATTTGCATTAATATACATTTAAAGTCGTGCCGGCCGTCTTAACGGTTCATTAGGCGGGCATCCGCCGGAGAAAATGGAAAAGCTGTGCGAATGCGCTGGAAAAAACAGCACAAACCGCACGCGCCATGTAAACTCGCCGGCATGGATTCGCGCGCACGCCCACCTGTTCCCGTCCTCCTGCCGCCCACGCATCTGCCCGGCTGGGCGCTGCCGCGCGGCCGGACGCCGGATGAGCTCGACGCCGCCTTCGCCGCCGGCATCGCCCTGAAAACCCTGGACGACCTCGTTCGCGCCGAGCCCGTCTGGGCCGGCTGCTGGCGCGCGCGCCAGGCGCTTGCCTGTGCCGTCGCCGCCGTCCGGCTGGCGGGCAGGGGAGAGGACGAGGCGGCCCTGCGCGATGCGGCCCTGCTGACGGCACCGGGCGACGATCCAGGCCCGGCCGGAAAGCTCTTCCTCGCTTTCGGCAAGCTCGCCGGCCGCAAGGGCGCCATCACCTCGAAATTTGTCGCCGAGCTTGCCGATCTCTTCGGCCTTGCCTGGGACGCCCGGCTCGGCGCGGCCGTCGATCATGCCGACGCGATCCTCCAGTCGGGTCGCCCGGCGCCCTTCGCTGCGGCCGAGCTCGTGGCCGCCATCCATGCCGAGCGGCCGGACGCCGAAGCGCTCGCCTGGGCGCTCGGCGATGCGATGATCGCGGAAAAGCTCAAATGGCAGCACGCCGTGCCGCTGCTGATGGCCGAACGCCATGGCCCGGCCTTCCGCACGCTCGGGGGCAGGGGGCGTGTGCGCCCCGGCGAGCCGGGCTTCGAGCGCGCCGTCTGCCTCGCGCTGGCCGAGGGTGCCGCGGCGGCGCTGCGCTCGGCCGGCGAGGTCGCGCGTCGTGCCGAACAGCTTCTTGCCGCCGCACCGAAGGTGCGCACCAAGGGGGCCGGCGCCGTCATCCGCAAGCTGCTCGACGAGGACGCCATCTCGGCCTCCGCACGCAGCACCAACCTCTCCCGCTGGGCCAGCACGCGGCTGTTTGAGCGGCTGGAAGGGTTCGGTGCCGTGCGTGAGCTGTCGGGCCGCACCACCTTCCGGATCTTCGGGCTGTGACGATGACCGGATCGACCGCTCCCAGGACACCGCGCGCCGGCAAGGCGAAGACGGAGAAGGAAATCCTCTTCGATCGCGAGCTGGAGGATTTGCCGCCGGACCTGCGCTGGCGGGAATGGATGCTGCGCGTCGAGGCCGTCATCTTCGCTTCCGCCGAACCGGTCACACGCGAGACGCTGTCCCGCATCGTCGGCAAGGATTGCAGCATCGACCTCCTCATCGACGATCTCAAGGAAGACCTGCACGGGCGCCCCTACGAGATCGTCGCCGTCGCCGGCGGCTGGCAGCACCGAACGCGCCCACGCTACACCGATGCGATCCGCGCGTCCTCCACGCCCACGCGCGGGGGCGGGGCGCTGCTTTCGGAATTCGAGGCGATGGTGCTGATGGCGGTGGGCTATTTCCAGCCGGTCACGCGGGGCGAACTGTCGAAGATCTTCGGCAAGGAGGTCAGCCGCGACACGATCGGCGCCCTGCGCAATATCGGCTTCATCGGTTCAGGGCCGCGCAGCCCGACGCCGGGCGCGCCCTATACCTATGTGACGACCAAACAGTTCCTCTCCGCCTTCGGCATGGAGACGCTGCGCGACCTGCCGGATATCGAGGCGCTGGAAGATGCCGGACTGCTGAGCCGCAAGGAAATGGTCGATGAAACCCTTCCGGCCCCGGCGGATGACGGGGAAGGATGACCGGGCCGGACATCACCGCCCATCCCTGAGGGCGTCCTCACGATCGCTTTTCGGTCGGCTTTATCCCGGCCGGAATGGGGCAGACATAGGGTTTGCCGTCCTTCTTCTCCAGCCATTCCCGCTTCGCTTCGGCAAGCAGGGCCGGGTTGGTCATCAACGACAGACCGGTGGCGGCCAGCGTCTTTGCGGCATGCGCCATCGCCTTGTGCGCGGCCGGGCTCTTGCCCTGCGCCACCACCTGCCAGGTGTGCGGGTTGGTGCCGATCGCCCAGGCGGGCGTCCAGCACTGCGCGGTCGGCGTCACCCAGCTGACATCGCCGACATCGGTCGAGCCGGCGCGGAAATGCGACTCCCCTTCGAAGGCGCGCAGGCCGAGATGCAGCGGGGTGGTTCCATCGACCTTCGCATTGGAAAAGACATCGTCCCTGATCCGGTAGAGCCGCAGGCTGCTGTCGACCGCCTCCTGCGTGAAGGTGTCCTGGATGGCCTTGGCGAAGGCGATATCCCCCTCGTCGAAGGCGACCGGGCCAAGCGCCACCATGGTCTCGTGCATCGCCGTCTCGAGCGCGATATTGGGCAGGAGGTTGGTCGAGGCCGTGTCGAAGACGATCTCCACCTCCGTCTCCGTCATCATCGCCGCGCCGCGTGCCACCTTCTCCACGCGCGCGGCGAGCGCCAGCGCCTGCGACATTTCCGGGGCACGGATGAGATAGAGCACCTCCGCCCGCGCCTGCACGACATTCGCGGCCTTCCCGCCGGTATCGGTGATCGCATAATGCACCCGGCAATCCTGCGGCATGTGCTCGCGCAGGAAGTTGACGCCGACATTCATCAGTTCCACCGCATCGAGCGCCGAGCGGCCGAGATGGGCGGCGTTGGAGGCATGGGCGGCAAGGCCCTTGAATCGGTAGAAATATTCGAGCACGGCAAGATTGTTGGTCGAGCGCACGCCGTTGAAGGGGGCCGGATGCCAAGTCAGCGCCGTGTCGACATCGTCGAACAGGCCGGCCCGCACCATGAAGGTCTTTCCGGAGCCGCCCTCTTCGCCAGGGCAGCCATAATAGCGGACGGTGCCCGGCAGGCCCTCTGCCTTCAGGTGACGGGCGAGCGCGACCGCCGCAAGCAGCGAACCGACGCCGAGCAGGTTGTGGCCGCAGCCATGCCCGCTTTCACCGGCGGCCATCGGAGCGGCTTCGGCAATGCCCGAAACCTGGCTCATTCCTGCCAGCGCATCGAACTCCCCGAGGAAGGCGATGACCGGGCCGCCGCTGCCGCATTCGCCGATGAAGGCCGTGTCCATCTCCGCCACGCCGCGCCGCACCGCAAAGCCGTTCTCCTCCAGCGCCTTCGCCAGGACCTCCGACGATCGCCGCTCCTCGAACTTCAGCTCGGCGAAACCCCAGATGGCGTCGCTGAGCGTGGTGAAATCCGGCGCCATCGCCTCGATCGCCGCGGCGATCGATTGTACCTCTTCATGGTTCATGGCCTGTCCTCGCAGTGTATCCGCCCGTTTCGGGCGCAGAAAAGTGTCCGGCGGGCGAGCCGCCGGATCCGGTTTCGATGGAATGGAAGTCCCGCGCCGGGGGCCGCCTCCGGCGCGGGACGGCAGGGCTCAATCGTCGACCGAGACTTCCCAGAGCCGGGCGTTCGACTGCCAGACCGGCTGTCCCTTCAGCTTCCTGGTGGCGCCCCAGACGTCGACCATGTCGTAAAGGAAGATGCCGGGCATTTCCTTCAGCATCAGTTCGTGGAACTCGTCGAAGATCGCCTGGCGCTTGGCCGGATCCGCCTCGACATGGGCCGCCTTCATCAGCTCGATCGCCTTCGGATCGTCCCACATCAGCGAGGCGTTCTTGTCCTTGTCGCCGACATAGAAGGCGTACATCAGCGCCGGATCGAGACGCGGGGCGACGGACTGCGAGATCACCTGGTAATTGCCGGAGCGGCGGCGATCGACCTGGGTCGCATAGTCCAGCACCTCGATCTGGATGTTGAGGCCGACCTGCTGCATCATGGCCTGCGCCATCACGGCCGCCGGGAAGCTCGGCACATTGCCGCGCTTGTTGGCGATGATGGTGATCGGCTCGCCATTGTAGCCGGCTTCCGCCAGTTCCTTCCTGGCGGCTTCCAGATCATAGGGCAGGCGCTTCTTCTGCGTTTCGCTGAAATAGACCGAATCCTGCGAGACCATCGAGCCGTTCGCCTCGCCCGTGCCGTTGGAGGCGGCCGCGGCAAGCTCGTCGAGATCGAGCGCCATCGCCATGGCGCGGCGCACGCCGGGCTTGCTGAGGACCGGATCGCGCGTCTGGATGTAGAAGAGGTTCTTGCCGTTGTTGCGCGAGACGATGAGCTGCGTCTTGTCGCTCTCCTTGAATTCGGGGATCAGGTCGGGCGAGATTTCCGCCGTGTCGAGCACGCCGGATTCCAGGCCCGCCTTCACGGTCGAGGCATCGGGAATGACCATGAACTTGACGCCGTCGGCAAGCGGCCGCTTGGAGCCGACCATGCCGTCCGGCTTGCCGTCGTTTGCCGGGGAGACATAGTCCGCAAAGCGGGTGAGATGGATGTATTCGCCCTTCTTCCACGCGTCCCACTGGAAGGGGCCGGTGCCGATCGGCTTGTCGAAGGCACCGTCCGCAGAAACGCTCTCCGGCGAGATCATGCCGGTATAGCCGCATTCCGGACGGGACATCAGGCCGAGGAAGACGGCGGACGGGTTTTCGAGCGTGATCTCGACCGTCTCTGCATCGAGCGCTTTGACGCCGGCCACCGGCGCCGCGCCGCCCTCCGTGAAATCCTTCACGCAGGTCCATTTCGTTTCGGGGTTCAGGTAACGCGTCCAGTTCCACACCACGTCGTCCGCCGTCAGCGGCTTGCCGTTGTGGAACGTCACGTCCGTGCGCAGCGTGAACGTATAGGTGAGCCCGTCGGCCGAGGTCTCGAAGCTCCTGGCGAGAAGCGGCTTCACCTCGCCGCTGTTGTTGTAGCCGACGAGGCCTTCGACGATGTGCAGGATCACGCCGTCCGTATTGCCGTCGCGGTTGACGCCGGGATTGTTGCTGCGCAGGTCCGAGCTCTGCGCGACGGTGATGTCGCGCGCGGCGGCGATATGGACCATGGCAAGCAGCGCCGTGCCCGAAAGGAGAAGTTTCTTCATTGTTCTACCCTCTTTGCTGTCGTTGATTTTCAAGCCTGGAAGCCGTCCCAGCAGGCGCGCGAGAGCCTGCCGATGGTCTCGAGCGCCATCGTGTATCCCGGCGTGCCGTCGGGCACGACCTGCGGCACCTCGTCGGTGAAGGCGGCGATGATGTAGAAGGGGGCGCCGTCACGGTAGACGATGCCGGCATTCATGCGGCCGCGCTTGCCCGTGCCGCCCTTGTGCGCCACGACGGTGGCAAAGGGCAGGCGCGAGGGGATGGCGTAACGCAGGATCTGGTTCTTCAGCGTCTGCAGCGCATAGGCGCAGAGTGCCGGCGAGGTGCCGAGCCGCGCGGCGGCCTCGGCCGAGGTCTGCGCGTCGAGGATCGTCTGCAGGAGGAACGCCTGGTCGCGCGCCGTCGTCGTGGTCACCGAGGTCAGCGCGTGGTCCGGGGCCAGCGCCAGCGGGGGAATGAGGAAGCGGTGATGCGTGCCCGTCAGGCCGATGGACTTGCAATAGGCATCCACCTCTTCGAGGGTCAGCCGCTCGAACACCATCTTGGTGCAGACATTGTCGCTCAGCACCATCATGCCGGTGATGGCATCGCGCAGCGAGATGACGAGGCCGGGCGTCATGTAGCGCAGCATGCCGCTCGCCACTTCCTCGGCAAAGCGCGCCTCGTAGGTGATCTGTTCGTCGAGATCGAGCCGGCCCTCGTGCACCGCCTTCAGCGCGGCCATCATGATCGAGGTCTTGCGGGTGCTGGCCGAAGGGGTCTCTTCATCCGCGCGATGCTCGATCGTCTCGCCGGTCTTCAGGTTGCGGACGAAAAAACGCGTGACGAAAGGCTGCGCATTGCAGATGTCCGCCAGCCGCGCGGCGACCGGGCCGTGATGGGAAGAGGTGTCCACGTCAATTCTCCAGGCGCCACTTGAGTGTCACGCCGCCCTTCTCGTTCTGGTCGAGGGCGGGGATGGCCGAGAGGAGCCGGCGCGTATAGGCCTCCTTCGGGCTGTCGAAGATCGTGTCGCGGTCGCCTTCCTCGATGATCCGGCCGTCCTGCATGACGACGACGCGGTCGGCGACCTGCTCGACGACGCCGAGATCGTGGCTGATGAACAGGCAGGAGAAGCCGTAGCGCTTCTGCAGGTCGGAGAAGAGGTCGAGCACCTGTGCCCTCACCGTCACGTCGAGGGCGGAGACCGGTTCGTCGGCGATGAGGAAGCGCGGGCGGCGGGCGATGGCCCGGGCGATCGCCACGCGTTGGCGCTGGCCGCCGGAAAGCTCGTGCGGGTAACGCTCGGCATAGTCCGCGCCGAGGCCGACCTCCTCCAGCGTTTCGAGCGCGCGTTTGCGCTTGGCACCCGCATCGAGGCCCGGCACCAGCCGCAGCGCTTCCTCGACCAGCCCCAGGATGGTCATGCGCGGATCGAGCGAGGAATAGGGATCCTGGAACACCATCTGGCAATTCAGGCGATAGTCGGTCCAGTCCGCTTCGCGCGAGCGGCCCTGGAACCGGATCTTGCCGCCGCTTTGCTTGACGAGGCCGGCAATGGTGCGGCCGAGCGTCGTCTTGCCCGAGCCGGAGCCGCCGACCAGCGCCACGACCTCGCCCTCGTGGATATCGACGCTGACGCCCTGCAGTGCCCGCTTCGCCTTGCCCCGGCGGAACAGCGACCTGCGACCGGCATAGTCGACCACGACATTGCGGGCCGAGACCATCGGCGCCTTGCTCATGTCGATGGCGCGGGCCTCGCCGCGAAAAGGCAAGGAGGAAAGCAGCTTCTTCGTATAGGGATGCTGCGGAGCCTCCAGCAGGTCCTCCGTCCGGCCCGCTTCGACGATGGCGCCCTTTTCCATGACGACGATGCGGTTCGTGTAACGCGCCACCATGGGAAGGTCATGGCTGATCAGCAGCACGGCGGTGCCCTCGGCCCGCGTCAGCTCCACCATCAGCTCCATCACGTCGCGCTGGATGACGGCGTCGAGCGCGGTGGTCGGCTCGTCGGCGATCAGGAGCGCCGGCTTCAGCAGCATGACGGAGGCGAGCATGATGCGCTGGCGCATGCCGCCGGAGAATTCGTGCGGATAAGCGGTAAGCGCCCCTTCCGGATCGCGGATACCGACCCGCTTCAGCATGTCGAGGATGCGCGCCCGACGCTCCTCGGGCGAAGCCTTGGTATGAAGGATCAGGCCCTCTTCCAGCTGCCGGCCGATGGTCATCGACGGGTTGAGCGAGGTCATCGGCTCCTGGAAGACGACGCCGATCTCGGCGCCGCGCAGGTCCCGGAGTTCCCGGTCCTTCATGGCGAGGACATCGCGCCCCTTGTAGCGCATCGATCCGCCCTTCACCCGGATGGCCGGCGGCAGGAGCGCGATCAGCGCACGGGTTGCCAGCGTCTTGCCGGAGCCGCTCTCGCCGACGATGCCGAAGATCTCGCCCGGAGCGATATCGAAGGCGATGGACTGGACGACCTCGCGGCCGGTCCCGGCGACCTGAAGCGAGAGGTCGCGAACGGTCAGAAGCGTATCCGTCGTCATTTCAGGCCCCTCATGCGCGGGTCTAGCTTGTCGCGAAGGGCGTCGCCCAGGAGATTGATGCCGAGCAGCGTCAGCGCGATGCAAAGGCCGGGAAACAGGCCGAGCCAGACGGCCTGCTCGACGAAGGGACGGCCGGCCGCCAGCATGTTGCCCCAGGTCGGGGCCGGCGGCGGCACGCCGAGGCCGAGGAAGGAGAGCGCGCTTTCCGACAGGATCGCCCAGCCGAACATGGAGGTTGCGAGAACCGTGATCGGCGCCAGGCAGTTCGGCAGGATGTGGCGGACCATCGTGTAGAGTTCGCCATTGCCCATCACCCGCGAGGCCTCGATGAACTCCCGTTCGCGCAGCGACAGCACCGCGCCGCGCACCACGCGGGCCATGGAAGGCGTATAGGCGATGCCGAGCGCGAAGATGATGCCGTACTGGTTGGCGCCGAAGACGGCGAGCAGGCCGAGCGCCAGCAGGATGCCGGGAAAGGCGAGCAGCGCATTGTTGACGGCCATGATGACGCCGTCGACCCAGCCCCGCGCATAACCGCTGACAAGGCCGATCAGCGTGCCGCAGATCGTGGCGAAGCCGACGGTCAGCGCGCCGATCCAGACGCTGGCGCGGGCACCGACCATCAGGCGGCTCAGGACGTCGCGGCCGAATTCATCGGTGCCGAGCAGATGGTCGGCTCCCGGCGCGGCGAGGCGGGCGGTGAAGGACAGCTTCATCGGATCGAAAGGCGTCCAGACGAGGCCGAGGGCGGCGGAGAGGAGCAGGATGGCGATCAGGATGCCGCCGATGAGCCCGTTGAAGGTGAACTTTTTCATTCGGCGACAACACGCGGATCGAAGAGGGGATAGAGCAGGTCGACGACGAGGTTGACCAGCACATAGGACAGCGAGACGAATAGAAGGCACCCCTGGATGACCGGGTAATCGCGGGCGAAGATGCTGTCGACCATCAGCCGGCCGAGGCCGGGAATGGTGAAGACCGTCTCGATGACGGCGATGCCGCCGAGCAGGTTGCCGAGGATCAGGCCGATCATCGTCCAGGTCGGGCCGAAGGCGTTCTTGAAGGCATGGCGCCAGAGCACGGCTCCCTCGGAAAGCCCCTTGGCACGGGCATGGGTGATATAGTCGAGGCGCAGCACTTCCAGCGTCGAGGCGCGCGCCATGCGGATCAGCACGCCCGCCTCGTGGATCACCAGCGTCATGATCGGCAACACGAGATAAAGCATGCCGCCGGCAAGATCGTCGCGGATCGACACGTAGCCGAGCACCGGCAGCCAGCCGAGCTTGAGGCCGAAGAACAGGAGAAGCAGCAGGCCGAGCCAGAAGGTGGGGATCGACAGCAGCACCGTGGCGGTGCCGACCAAGGCAAGGTCGGTCAGGCTGTTCTGGCGCCAGGCGGCGATGACGCCGGCCGGCACGGCGACCAGGCTGGCGAGAAGAACGGCGACGACGACGATCTCGGCGCTGACGAGGAAGCGCGACACCACCAGCGGCAGCACCGCCTCGTCGTTGACGATCGACCGGCCGAAATCACCCTGCAGCACATTGCCGGCCCAGATCAGGAACTGCTGCGGCATGGACTTGTCGAGGCCGAGCTCGGTGCGCATCTCGGCGATCTGCTCGGGCTGGGCCATGTCGCCCAGCATGAGGGCGGCAGGGTCTCCGGGAATGAAGCGGATGAGCGCGAAAACCGTCACCGACACGAGCGCGATCGTCGGCAGGGCCATCACGAGACGGCTCAGGATGAATCTCAGCATTGTTTCCCCACGATTGGGGGCCGACTTTCCTCTCGGCCGCCATCGGTTTCGTTGGATTGACTATGACGGAATGAATAAAACTACGCAATATTATGCGATTTTGTCATACTGTTATGCAGACTTGCGAGCACTGCCCATCGCCGCCATCGACGGAAGCCAAAAGCTATCAATTTGATTTCAATGGCGTTCCTGCGAAAGCAGAATCTGCCGCTTGAGCGCATCGCTCAAGGCCTGGGCCGCAATCGAGAGCGGCATCCCGGCGGCGCGCGCCAATCCGAATTCCTGCGTGGTCTGCGGCACGAACGGGCGGTGGACTACCGGAAGATGACGATAGAGATTCGCATAGAAGCTGCTGATGATCGTGATCCCCAGCCCGTGCGCCACATAGGAGCAGGCGGAGCTGTTGGTGTGCGTCTCGATCTTGACCATCTGCTTCACGCCGGCCCGTTTGAAGACCTGGTCGAGCGCCATGCGGTTCGGGCGCTGCCGGCCGATGAGGACGAGGGGCACGTTCCGCAGATCGCGGACGGTGACCTCCTCCAGTCCGGCCAGCGGATGGTCCTTCGGGATGACGCAGACGCTTTCGCCGCTGGCGACCTTCTCGACGGCGATGCCCGGCCCCACCTCGCCCTCCATGCGCAGGAAGCCGAGGTCGATCACCCGTTCCCCGACGAGCTTGTTGATCGCCGTCGTCGATTCGAAGAACGTCTCGATGCGCACGCCCGGAAAGTCCCGCACATAGTCGAGCAGCATGGCCGGCGCGAAATTCTCCCACATGCTGCTCGGCAGGCCGATGCGGACGATCTCCGGCCCCGAGGCGCCGTTGCGCAGGTCCTCCGCATGCCCCGCCATGCGATCGACGGCGAGCAGCACGTTTTCCGCGTCCCGCGCAAGGATAACGGCCTCCGGCGTCGGGATGAGCCGCCCCTTGTCGCGGGCGAACAGGGTTAGCGCCAGATCCGCCTCGAGCTGCGCCAGCAAGCGGCTGACACCCGACTGGCTGAGCCCCATGGCCTTGGCGGTCGCGATGGTCGAGCCGGTGGAAAGAAGCGTGCGCAACACGTCGAGCTGCCTGATGTTCATGATGCCGGCACCCTCAAGGCAAGATCGATCACGCCGCCGATGCGCTGAAGGACGAAGGCGGCGGCCCCTCGCAGCACATTCCGTCGCTGCCGGAAAGGCAATAAGTCACCGGCAGCGCCTGTTCAAGCGCGATGAAGCGCAGGTACCACGAACAAAGCCAGGGTCCGCCGTCGCGAGCCCGCGACGGCAACGGCGTCATGGGTCCCGACGGCTTCAGGCTCCGTCGATCTGCCGCTTCTCCTTCGCATAGCGCACCAGCGCGAGGAAGCGGTAGATGCCGTGCACGAACTTGCCATAGGGCATGGTGACGAACAGGCTGAAGACGACGCCGAGATGCAGGGCGAGCAGCAGGCCCATGGCCGGCGTGGCGCGCAGGACGAGCAGCAGGAGGCCGGTCAGGCTCGTCAGGAACAGCATCACGAGGAAGGCGACGTCCATGCCGGTGCGCGAACCGTCCTTGAGAACGGGATCGCGCCGCCATTTCGCGTGGAGCAGGCCCGCCGGCCCGACGAGGAGGCCGATGCCGCCGAGCGTGCCGAGCACGACCGGCAGATCATAGACGGGGTAGGGGGCTTCGAGGCCGAGAAGGTAGTGGTAGAGCGTCGCCGTCGAGGTCGCGGCAAAACACAGGAGGAAGCCGTAGAACGTCATGTGATGGTAGAGGCGCCGCCGGTCGGTCGGCCGGTCGTCCTCGTTCATGCAGCCGACCCCGCCGCCATCGAGATAACGCAGGCTTCCCGCATCGCGGACTGCCTGCCAGATCGAGGCGGGTTCCCCGAGCGTGCCTGCGGGCTCGCCGATATCCTTCCAGAAATTGCGGATGCCCATCGCCATCGCCACCACGGCATAGGCGAAGGCCGCGCCGAAGAGCAGCGCCATCGCATTGTGCGGCATCAGCTTGTAGAAGGCGCCGGGCCCGGTATGCACACCGAAGAGCACAGCAGGATCGTGCCAGGCGGCAAAGCCGGCAATGAAGAGCGCGACGCTCAGCGCCGCGATCAGGCTGATCGCCAGCCCGTTGCGATGGAAAAGGCCGGAAAAGGCACGCGGCCAGGCATAGGCCCGGTAGGAATCGTTGCGCACGATCGCCAGCGTCTTCGGCACGTTCACGTCGAACTCGTGCGGCGGCGAGAACTGGCAATCGTGGAAGCAGGCGCCGCAGCTGTGACAGAGGTTGGCAAGATAGTTGAGATCGCCATCCGAGAAGGCCCGCCGCATTTCCATGGCCGGAAAGACGGCACAGAGCCCCTCGCAATAGCGACAGGAATTGCAGACCGTCATCAGGCGGTCCGCCTCGGCAAGGCTTGCCGTCGCATGGACCGGCTGGAGCGGAGTATGGATGTTCATGCGGCCTCCGGGGACTGGCTTGCGGACGAAACGAGACGGGCGGCCTCCCGCCCGGCAATGCGGCCGAAGACGCTGCCGATCGTCATGCCGATGCCGGCGGCATAACCCTGGCCGAGCACGTTGCCGGCCATGATCTCGCCGGCGGCGAACATGTTGGCCGCCGGGCGTCCATCCGCCATCACCATGCGCGCCGCCCGGTCCACCTTGACGCCGAGATAGGTGAAGGTGATGCCCGGCCGGACCGGATAGGCATAGAACGGCGCCGTCTCGATGCGCCGCGCCCAGTGGGTCTTGGCCGGCTCGAGGCCCTCGGTGCGACAGTCGTCGAGGGCCGTATGGTCGAAGGTGCCGGGCCGGACCGCGGCGTTGAAACCGGCGACCGTGCGCTTCAGCGCCGCGGGCGCAAGGCCCAGCTTCTCGGCAAGCCCACCGATCGTATCGGCTTCTACCGGCGGGAAGAGAGACGGCATGAAGAGTTCGAGCGAGGGCGCATCGAAGACGATATAGGCGATCTGGTCCGGCTGGGCGGCGACGAGCCGCCCCCAGATGGCATAGCGCTTCGGCCAGACATCCTCGCCCTCGTCATAGAAACGCTCGGCATGCCTGTTGACGACGATGCCGAAGACGACGCAGTCGAGGCGCGTGATGATGCCGCCGTCGAATTTCGGCGCACGCGCGTCGATCGCGACGGCATGGCACTGGGTGGGATCGCCGATCTGCATCACGCCCCTGTCGATCAGCATCCGCAGCACCGTGCCGCGATTGTAGGGCGTGCCGCGGATCAGGAAGTTTTCGGCGATCTCGCCCCAGCCTTCCTTCAGCCAGTCGATATTCGCCTCGAAGCCGCCGCTGGCCGCGATGAAGGTCTTTGCGCGGATGGAGACGTCCCTGCCGGCATGCCGCACGGTGGCGGAGCGGAACCGTGCGCCCTCGATCGCAAGGTCCACGACTTCGGCGTCATAGACGATCTCGACGCCGAGGCTTTCGGCCGTCCGGTAGAGGGCGTTGAGCATCGCCCGCCCGCCGCCGAGGAAGAAGGAATTGGTGCGCCCGAGGCTGAGCGTGCCGCCGAGAGAGGGCTGGAAGCGCACGCCCTGCTCGACGATCCAGGTCAGCATCTCCTTGGATTCGGCGATCATCATGCGCGCCAGGGCCTCGTCCGTCCGGCCGCCGGTCACGCGCAGCAGGTCGTCGAAGAACTCCTCCTCGCTATAGGGGCCGGAAAGCGTTTCGGTCGCCGCATCGTGCGCGCAGCGCATGTTGCGGGTGTGGCGCGTGTTGCCACCCCGATAGAAACGCGGCGCACCCTCGGCAATGAGCACCCGCGCGCCGGCCCGCCGGGCGCTGATCGCCGCGCAGAGCGCGGCGTTGCCGCCGCCCGCGATGAGCACGTCGTAGTCTGTCGAACCGTCAAGCATGCTGGAGCCGTTCCGCCTTTGCTGCACTGCGCCGTTCATACTGCACACATTTGTATACAGTCAAGCACGGGTCGAAAAGACGCTTGCTTCCGCGCGGCATCGATCGGTAAATCGCAAATGAAAACAGGGCCTCGCAATTGGAGAAGCCCCCATTCGCCGAACGGCAGTATGCAAATGGATACATTGCTGTAGCGGGGCGCCCGGAAATTATCTATAACGCGGTCGCCACGCCAGCGGTCGGCGTGAATTTGATGTTCAGCGCCGAACACGGGGAGTGATTTCCGGGTACGGACAGCGGAAATGGCCGCACCCGCATCCCACAGGCGCTTTGGCGCGAGGGCGTTCGTACGTCAGTTTCTGGCGACCAGACGGAACGGGGTATAACGTGTCCAGATCCCTAGACAGTTTCCATTGTCGTTCGACCTTGACGGTGAACGGCACCGACTATGTGTATTACAGCCTGCCGAAGGCCGAGGCGAACGGGCTTGCCGGGGTCTCGAAGCTGCCCTATTCGATGAAGGTGCTGCTGGAGAACCTGTTGCGCTTCGAGGACGGCCGCTCGGTGACGAAGGAGCACATCCTGTCGGTCGCCGAATGGCTTTCCAACAAGGGCACGGTCGAGAACGAGATCGCCTACCGCCCGGCGCGCGTCCTGATGCAGGATTTTACCGGCGTTCCGGCGGTGGTGGACCTTGCGGCGATGCGCGATGCGATGGTCTCGCTCGGCGGCGATCCGGAGAAGATCAACCCGCTGGTGCCGGTCGACCTCGTCATCGACCATTCGGTCATCGTCGACGAGTTCGGCACGCCGACCGCCTTTGCCCGCAACGTGGAGCTGGAATACGAGCGCAACGGCGAGCGCTACCGCTTCCTCAAATGGGGCCAGCAGGCGTTCAAGAACTTCCGCGTCGTTCCGCCCGGCACGGGCATCTGTCATCAGGTCAATCTGGAATATCTGGGCCAGACGGTTTGGACCAAGGACGAAGACGGCGAGATCATCGCCTACCCGGATACGTGCGTGGGCACGGACAGCCACACGACGATGATCAACGGCCTCGGCGTGCTCGGCTGGGGCGTCGGCGGCATCGAGGCGGAGGCGGCCATGCTCGGCCAGCCGGTCTCCATGCTGCTGCCCGAGGTGATCGGCTTCAAGCTGACGGGCAAATTGAAGGAAGGCGTGACGGCGACCGACCTGGTGCTGATGGTCGTGCAGATGCTGCGCAAGAAGGGCGTGGTGTCGAAGTTCGTCGAGTTCTTCGGCCCCGGCCTTGACAACATGACGCTGGCCGACCGCGCGACGATCGGCAATATGGGCCCGGAATACGGCGCGACCTGCGGCTTCTTCCCGGTCGATGCCGAGACGGTCAACTACCTCACCATGTCGGGTCGCGAAGAACAGCGCATCGCGCTGGTCGAGGCCTATTCGAAGGCTCAAGGGATGTGGCGTGACGGCGACGGCTCCGACCTCGTCTTCACCGACACGCTGGAGCTGGACCTAGGCGACGTGGTTCCGGCCATGGCCGGCCCGAAGCGCCCCGAGGGCCGCATCCCGCTGGAGAACATCGCCTCGGGCTTTGCGAGCGCGATGGAGGCCGACTACAAGAAGCCGGGCCAGCTTGAGAACCGCTATCCGGTCGAGGGCACGGACTACGATCTCGGCCATGGCGACGTGGCGATCGCCGCCATCACGTCCTGCACCAACACGTCGAACCCGTCGGTGCTGATCGCCGCCGGGCTTCTCGCCCGCAACGCGGTCGCCAGGGGCCTGAAGACCAAGCCGTGGGTGAAGACGTCGCTTGCGCCGGGATCGCAGGTGGTCGGCGAATACCTTGCCAAGTCCGGCCTGCAGGCCGATCTCGACGCGCTCGGCTTCAACCTCGTCGGCTTCGGCTGCACGACCTGCATCGGCAATTCCGGCCCGCTGCCGGCGCCGATCTCCAGGACGATCAACGACAAGGGGCTGATCGCCGCGGGCGTCCTGTCGGGCAACCGCAACTTCGAGGGCCGCATCTCGCCGGACGTGCAGGCGAACTACCTCGCCTCCCCGCCGCTCGTCGTGGCTTACGCGCTGGCCGGCTCCGTGCAGAAGGACCTGACGAGCGAGCCGCTCGGCGAGGACAAGGACGGCAAGCCGGTCTACCTCAAGGACATCTGGCCCTCCTCCAAGGAGATCCAGGCCTTCATCATGAAGTATGTCACGCGCGAGCTCTACGCCACGAAATATGCCGACGTGTTCAAGGGCGACGCCAACTGGCAGGACGTGCAGGTGCCGGCGGGCCAGACCTATGCCTGGGACGACCAGTCGACCTATGTGCAGAACCCGCCCTACTTCGTCGGCATGGGCAGGACCGGCTCGGGCCTTTCCGACATCAAGGGCGCGCGGGTGCTGGGCCTGTTCGGCGACAAGATCACCACCGACCACATCTCGCCGGCCGGCTCGATCAAGGCGGCCTCGCCGGCCGGTGCCTACCTGATCGGCCATGGCGTCGGCGTCGCCGACTTCAACCAGTACGGCACGCGGCGCGGCAACCATGAGGTGATGATGCGCGGCACCTTCGCCAATATCCGCATCCGCAACCACATGCTCGGGCCGAACGGCAAGGAGGGCGGCTACACGATCCACTATCCCTCCAAGGAGGAGATGTCGATCTACGACGCGGCGATGAAGTACAAGGAGGAGGGCGTTCCGCTCGTCATCTTCGCGGGCGTCGAATACGGCAACGGCTCCTCGCGCGACTGGGCGGCCAAGGGCACCAACCTTCTCGGCGTCAAGGCCGTGATCGCCCAGTCCTTCGAGCGCATCCACCGCTCCAACCTCGTTGGCATGGGCGTCGTGCCCTTCGTCTTCGAGGACGGCACGACCTGGGCGTCCCTCGACCTCAAGGGCGACGAGACCGTCACCATCGAGGGCCTGGAAGGCGACATCAAGCCGCGCGAGAAGAAGATCGCCAGGATCACCTATGCCGACGGAACCGTCAGGGACGTCCCACTCCTCTGCCGCATCGACACCCTCGACGAGGTCACATACATGAACAACGGTGGCATCCTACAAACCGTCCTCAGAGACCTCGCTGCCTGACGAACGAAGGGCACCGGGTCGCGGCCGATCCGGTGCCCATCCATGCAAGGCGGCGGCGCTGCCGCCGAACGATGCCGCGCCGGGTCTTTCGCCCGGACAATCCCGAGTTCTCCATGACCGTTGTTCTCTTCGCCGGCATGACCGTCACGGTTTTCCTGACATCGCTGCTCTCAGGCATTTTCGGCATGGCTGGCGGGATGATCCTGCTCTGGGTCCTCCTGTTCCTCGTGCCCGTCGCGACCGCGATCGCCGTGCATGGCCTGGTTCAGATGGTGTCGAACGGATCGCGGGCCTGGTTCTCGCGCGACTATCTGGACTCCCGCATCCTCGCGACCCTCACGGCCGGCCTCTTCAGCGCCGCGATCCTGCTCATCCTCGTCGCCTATCGCCCGAGCCTCATCGTCGTCTCGATCGTCGTCGGCCTCCTGCCGATCCTCGTCTGGCTGCCGCTCGGCAAGCTGGAGCTCGACGCCTCGAAACCGCTGCACGCCTTTACCTGCGGCTTCCTGTCCGGCGGGCTGGCGATCGGCGTTGGCGTTTCCGGGCCGAGCATCGACGTCTTCTTCATCCGCACCAACATGGACCGGCGCACGGTCATCGCCACCAAATCCGCCATCCAGTTCCTCACCCATGCGACCAAGGTGGCCTTCTACTGGGATGCGGCGATGACGCTCTCGTCGGAGGGCTGGCTGGCGATCGCCGCGGCCGTGCCCATCGCCGTATTGGGAACGCGCTCCGGCAACATCATCCTGCACCGCATGACGGATGCCAATTTCCGCGCCTGGACGCGCTGGATCGTGACGGGGATCGGCGCCGTCTATTTCGTTTCGGGGATCATGCAGCTCGCCTGAGGGAAGAGCCCGGGCGGGGAGGAGGGAAGATGACACAGATTTTCATACCGGCCGTCTTCTATCGCGGCGGCAGCAGCAAGGGCCTCTTCTTCCATGCCCGGCATTGTCCGCGGGACCCGGCCGCGCTCGACCGGATGCTGCTCTCGGCGCTCGGCAGCCCCGACCCCTACGGCCGCCAGCTCGACGGCATGGGCGGCGGCACCTCGTCGCTATCGAAGGCCGTCATCATCGGCCCGCCGACGCACCCGGACGCCGATGTCGACTATACGTTCGCACAGGTCGCGGTCGACCGTCCGGTCGTCGACTGGGGCGCCAATTGCGGCAACCTCTCCTCGGCCGTCGGCCCCTTCGCGGTCGATGAAGGGCTGGTGCGCGCAGCGGACGGCGAAGCGCTGGTGCGCATCCACCAGGTCAACACGAAGAAGATCATCCATGCCCGCTTTCCCGTGCGCAATGGCAAGGCCGTGACGGCGGGCGATGCCACCGTGGATGGCGTCGCGGGAGCGGGGGCGCCCATCGCGCTCGACTTCCTCGATCCCGGCGGCACGGTGACATCCGGCCTTCTGCCGGCAGGGCAGGTCATCGAGAGGGTCGAGGTCGACGGCCGCATCTTCGAAATGTCGCTGGTCGATGCCAGCAATCCCGTCGCCTTCGTGGCGGCGGAAGACGCAGGCCTCACCGGATCGGAACATCCCGACGCCATCGAGGGCAATCGCGAGGCCATGACGCTGCTCGACCGGCTGCGCCGCGCCGCCGGCGTGCGGATGGGACTTGGCTCGACGCCGGACGGCGTCGGCCTTGCCAATCCCAAGATCGCCGTCGTCTCGGCGCCTGCCCCCTTCGTGACGCTCGACGGCCGGACCGTCGGCGGCGAGGCGCAGGACATCGCCATCCGCATGCTCTCCATGGAACGCGCGCACCGGGCGGTGACCCTGACCGGCGCCATGTGCCTTGCCGTCGCCTGCCGGATCGAAGGCTCCCTGCCGCATCGGCTCTGCTCCAGGGACGCCGGCACGCAAGCCATCCGGATCGGGCACCCCTCCGGCATCGTCGCGGCCGGCGCAACCGTTTTCCCGCGCGGCGGAGGCTGGCATGTCGAGAGCGGCCGGGTCTACCGCACCGCGCGGCGCCTGATGCAGGGCGAGGTGGCCGTGGCCCCGTTCGACGGGGAGGGGAAGCCATGAGCCTCGGCGCGGCGGAAAGGCCGCTGCGTGACCTCCTCAATGCCATCGGCTGGGACGATGCGCCGGTCGAACGCCTCACCATCGAGGAGCGGCCCAAGGTGCTCGCAACACCCTGGCCGGTCGCGCCGCTCGCCGCGGCGGTGCTCGGGGCCGTGGGGCTGGCCGCCTCGCGCATCCGCGAGCTGAGGACCGGCGAGCGCCCGCGCATTTCGCTGGACATGCGGGAGGCGGAGCTTGCCATGGCGAGTTCCAGCTACCTGCTGGTGGACGGAAAGCCGGCCAAATTCCGCGATCCCTTCACCGGCTTCTATGAGGCGGCGGGAGGGGAATGGGTCTATCTGCACGGCAACTTCCCCCATCTGCGGGACGGGCTGCTCGCCCTCCTCGGCGTTGCCAACGATACCGATGCGGTGAAGGCGGCGGTGGCCGAACGCCGGGCGGACCATATCGAGGCCGAAGCGATCCGGCGCGGCCTGTGCGCCGCCCGGGTGCGGGAACGCTCGGCGTGGCTGCGCGAACCGCAGGCCGCGGCCATCGCCGCACAGCCTCTCGTGCATCTCGAACGAAACGGGGCAGCGGTCATGCCGCTACCGCAAGGCGGCGAACGGCCGCTTTCCGGCCTGCGCATGCTGGACCTCTCCCGCGTCATCGCCGGCCCCATGGCGGGCCGAACGATGGCCGAGCACGGCGCGACGGTCATGCGCATCGCCAGCCCCCGTCTTCCCTCGATCCCCTCTCTCGTGATCGACACCGGCTTCGGCAAACACGCGGCCTTCGCCGAGCTGGACACCGCGGAAGGGCAGGCGTCCTTGCTGGCGCTTGCCGCCGATGCCGATATCGTCCTCGATGCCTACCGGCCGGCATCGCTCCGCAGTCGCGGCTTCGGCCCCGATGATCTCGGCCGTCTCAATCCGCATCTCATCCACCTCTCGCTGTCCGCTTTCTCGCTGCAAGGCCCCTGGCAGGGGCGCCGGGGCTATGACAGCCTGGTACAGGCGACGACGGGCATGGCGGCGGAGGGACGCGAGGGCAGGGGACCGGCGCTGTTGCCATGCCAGCCGCTCGACTACCTTACGGGCTACCTTGCCGCCTTCGCCGGCATGCTCGCCCTCATCCGGCGCCAAGAGCAGGGCGGGCGGTGGCAGGCGACGCTTTCGCTTGCCGCGACCGCGCACTGGATGTGGCGCATGCGCGATGCCCTGGGTGACGACGCCGCGTACCCGTCCGCCAACCCGGACGTCGCCGCCGTGGCCGATCTGCTCGACACGCACGACACCGCCTTCGGCCGCGTCACCGCCCTGCGGCCGGCGCTTCGTTTCGACGGCATGCGCACCGCCTGGAGCCGCATGCCCGTGCCGCTCGGCAGCGATCCCGCCCACTGGCCGCAATCATGACGGCGGCGCGGGCGGCGGCGCACCGAAGCGCTTCAGGTCTCGCTTTTCGTGATGATGAGGCGGGCTTCCAGCGCGGCCTTGATGTGCGCGGCGGCCGCCTTTTCCGCCCCGTCCGCATCGTGCCGGCGGATCGCGTCTATGATCGCGACATGTTCGTCGGTCGCCGTCGTCGTGCGGCCCGGCTGGATGAAGGTCGTGTCCGGCAGCAGCGCGATCGTCTCCTGCAGGTCTTCCACCGCCTGGCGGAGGTAGCGGTTGCGGGCGGCGTCGTAGAGGCGCGCATGGAACTGCCGGTTCCACTGGGCGGCGACCTTGGGGTCCTCCGAGGCGGCGAATCGGGTATTGAGCCGTTCCAGATTGGCGATCTCGGCCTCTGTCGCATGGCGCGCGGCAAAGCGGGCGACGATACCCTCCAACTCCTCGCGCATCGCATAGAGCTCGAAGATCTGCTGCATGGAAAGGATCGAGACGGCGACACCCCGGCCGGGCGCCGCCTCCAGAAGGCCCTTTTCCTGCAGGCGGCCAAGCGCCTCGCGCACCGGCGTGCGGCTGACGCCGAGGCGGGTCGCCACCTCCTCCTCGCGCAGCGGATCGCCCGGCCGGTAGATACCGTCGCGAATGGCCGTCAGAATGGCCTGGTAGGTGCTCTGGCCGCGCGTCTTGGAAAGCAGGTCCTTGGATGCGGTCATGACTGGCTCTCCCGTCCGTGTGGACTTTCCGGCTACAGAAGGAAAAAGGCGTTGTCCACGGGGTTGTTTAATTGCATGCCATTGGATGCAAAGCAAAAGCGAAATGGTACGACCTGTGTCGAAGCATGAAATCCCACCCCTGAAGACGGCCGGGCACGGCAAGACCGTCCCGCTGCTTCATACCCTGCGCACGCTCGCCATCGGCACGGTCGGCGGCTGGTGCGGCTATATGCTCGGCCTGCCGCTCGGCTGGCTGCTCGGCGCAATGGCGCTGACCATGGCGCTGGCGGTTGCCGGCGTGCGCGTGAGCGCCTCGCCGAAGCCGCGCGCGGCAATGATCGCGGTGGTGGGGCTGATGGTCGGCAGCGCCTTCAAGCCGGAGGTGCTGCGCCAGGCGGCCGAATGGCCGGTGAGCCTTGCCGCGGTCGCCGTCTATACGGTCATCGTCGCGGCGTTCGGCATCGTCGTGTGCCGCCGCCTCGGCCGGCTCGACCCGGCAACGGCGGCCCTGAGCGGCATGCCCGGCGGCCTCAGCGAGCTGATCTCCATGGCGCCCTCCTTCAAGGCGGATGTGCGCAGCGTGAGCATGGTGCATGCGACGCGCCTCGTTCTCCTGATCACCATCGTGCCGCTGTCGCTCACCCTTTCGGGCGCGCTTGCCGCGCTCACCGGACGCACGGTCGACCGGACGATGCACTGGGCGCTGACGCTCTCGGCCCTCGACGCCATCGTGCTCGCCGGCTGTGCCATGCTCGGCATCTTCCTTGGCCGCCGCCTCCGCCTGCCGGCGGCGAACCTTACCGGCCCGCTGGTGCTGAGCGCCGCCGCCCACATCACGGGCCTCACGGACGCGGCGGTGCCCGACCTCGTCATCGCCGTCGCACAGGTGGTGATCGGCGCGACGATCGGCCAGCACTTTGCCGGCGTCGCGCGGCGCACCATGCTGACCGGCGTGGTGCTCGGGCTGGTGCTCACCTGTTTCAGCCTCACCATGGCCGCGCTCTTCGCCATCGCCTTCGACCGCTATCTCGACATCCCCTTCGCGCTCGGCCTGCTCGCGCTGGTGCCGGGCGGGCTGCCGGAGATGAGCCTGATCGCCATCTCGCTCAATGCCGATCCGGCCTTCGTGAGCCTGCATCACCTCTGCCGCGTGGTCATCGTCGTCCTGGCGGCGCCGTCCATCCTGCCGCTCTGGTTGCGGTTGTCGGGCGGGGAGGGTAAGGGCTGAAGGCGAAAGGCGGGTGTTGCCGAGGCGCGATGCCCTCCTCGCCAACCGTCGCTACCCGCAAGCAACAGGAACCGATAGGCCATGGATATCGAGCAACCCCCAATCGGTGGAACGTGCCATGATCCTGGTCATCCTTTCCAACATCGCCTCGGCCATCGAGCGCTATCTCGCCTTCGTCCGGCGCTGCGCGGACTATTCGCTGCATCGTTTCGACGCGCGCCTCATGGCGCGGGTGTACCGCGACTTCGGCTTGGCCGACCCATCCCCGCCGCCGGCGGCATCGGAGGTGCGCCATGCAGCCCTTCGATCCGGTAACGGCGCGCCTCGTCGTCGCGGTCTCCCGGTACGGGTCCATCGGGCGGGCGGCGGAGCATGAGAACATCGCGCCGTCCGCCGTCAGCCGGCGCATCAGCGAGCTGGAGGCCCGACTCGGCGTCGCGCTGTTCGACCGCTCCCTGCAGGGCGCGCGCCTGACGCCGGCGGGCGAGGTCTATGTCGCCGGCTGCCGCGAGATCCTGCGGCAGGTCGCCGACCTCAACACGCAGATGGTCGATTTCTCGGCGGGCACGCGCGGCTCGCTGCGGCTCGCCTGCACCAGCTCCTCGCTGTCGGGCCGGCTGCCGGAGCTTCTGGCGGCCTATGCGCAGAGCCATCCCGGCATCGGCCTCGACATCCAGGAAATGTCGGCGGCCCTCTCACTCGCCGCGATGGACGACGGGCAGGCGGACATCGCCTTCGTCGCCGACAACAACGATGTCGCGCGGTTCGAGACAGAGGTCTTCGAGGACGACAACGTGCTCGTCCTGTGCTCGCCGGATCATCCGCTGGCCGCGCGCCTGCAATCGGGAAAGCCGATCAGCTTCGATGCGGTGGCCGAACACGAGGTGGTGGGCATCCACCAGAGCGGCGCGCTCGACCGGCTGCTGAACGAAGCCGCCGCCCGCAGCGGCCGGGCACTCGGCGAGCGGGTGCGCGTCGAAACCTTCCCGTCGCTTGTGCGGATGGTGGAGGCAGGTTTCGGCATCGGCTTCCTGCGCTCGACGAGCCTGCATCTGCTTGCGGGAACGGATGTCATCAGCGTGCGCCTGTCGGACGCATGGGCAAGCCGAAAGCTGCTTTCCGTGCGGCGCGGGTCGAGTCCGCTCTCCCGGCCCATCCGCGAGTTCCTGGCGCTGGCCCGCAAGCGCTAAGGATCGAAGCAGGGAGGCGGAATTTCATCCGAAATTTCTGGATACAATAGTATACATTGGCATCCATGGCTGATAGTCCATGATGTCGTGAGCCGCGGGGTTTCTGGAGGAGGATGGTCGTATGCAGGCGAAGGATGGAACGATCGTGCATGCGGATGCCGCTCGGCTGGAGGCCGCGGTGGCGGGAATCTTCGCCGACCTCGACGTCCCCGCGCAGGACGCGGCCACCGTCGCACATTACCTGGTCCTCGCCGATCTCCGTGGCGTCGGCACCCACGGCATTTCGCGCATTCCTGTCTACGCGGACCGCCTGCGCCGCGGCCTGGTGCGCGCCCGGCCCGATATCCGCGTCTCGCATCCCATGCCCGCCGCCGCGCATGTCGACGGCGATGACGGCCTCGGCTTCGTCGTCGCCCGCCGGGCCATGCAGGAGGCGATCGCCGCGGCGGAACGATGCGGCATCGGCATGGCGAGCGTCCGCAACAGCGCCCATTTCGGCATGGCCGCGGCCTATCTCCTGGAGGCGATCGATGCCGGTCATGCCGCCTTCGTCTTCACCAATGCCTCGCCCAGCATGCCGATCTGGGGCGGGCGCACGCCCTTCCTCGGCACCAGCCCCTTCGCCTTCGGTGCACCGGGCGGCGAGGGCTCGCCGCCGATCGTGCTCGACATGGCGACCTCGGTCGTCGCGCGCGGAAAGATCCGCCGGGCGATGCAGGCGGGTGAACCGATCCCGGCCGGCTGGGCGCTCGACATCGACGGCCGGGAAACGACGGATGCCCGCCGGGCCTATGAGGGCATCGTGCTGCCGCTCGGCGGCCCGAAGGGATCGGGACTGTCGCTGATGATGGAAGTCCTTGCGGGCGTGATGAGCGGCGCGGCCTATGGCGGCAAGGTGGGCGACCAGTATCGCGATCTCGACCGGCCGCAGAATGTCGGCCACAGCTTCATCGCCTTCCGCCCTTCGCTCTTCCTCGGCGAAGATGCTTATCGAACGCGCATGGACGATCTCGTCAGCCGCGCCCGCGCCTGTCCGCGGGTGGATGACGGTCAGCCGATCCTGATGCCGGGCGAGCCGGAGGCGAACCGGATGAAAACACGGCTGGCCGAGGGAATCCCGCTCACCGCGGCCGACCTTGCCATGCTGCGCGAGCAGGCGGATCTTGCCGGCCTCTCGATCGACCTCGACACGCTTGGAAAGGCCTGAGCCATGCTGCGGATCGCGATCCTCGACGACTATCAGGATGTGGCGCTCACCCTTGCCGACTGGGCCTTGCTCGGCGACGACTGCGAGATCGTCCGCTTCGGCCGCAACCTTGCGAGCGAGGACGAGGCCGCGGGCGCACTCGCCGGCTTCGACGTGCTGTGCCTCATGCGCGAGCGCATGCCGCTGTCCGCCGCGCTGATCGAGCGGCTGCCGGCGCTGAGGCTGATCGTGGTCACCGGCGCGCGCGTGCGCACCATCGACATGGAGGCCGCCGTCGCCCGCGGCATCACCGTCTGCCACACCCATGCCGGCGAATCCGCCCATGCGACGCCGGAAATCGCCTGGGGGCTTATCCTCTCGCTCGCCCGGTCGATCCCGGAAGAGGACGCCCGCATCCGCGCCGGCGGCTGGCAGCACACGGTGGGAACCGTGCTCGGCGGCAAGACGCTGGGGCTGGTCGGGCTCGGCAAGCTCGGTGGCCGCATGGTGCCGATCGCCAAAGCCTTCGGCATGGAGGTGATCGCCTGGAGCCAGAACCTGACGGACGCGCGTGCCGCGGAGGCCGGCGCCCGCCGCGTCGACAAGGAGACCCTGTTTCGCGAGGCCGACGTGGTCTCGCTGCACCTCATTCTCGGCGAGCGCAGCCGGCACACCGTCTCCGCCGCCGAACTCGGCCAGATGAAACAGGGGGCATGGCTGATCAACACCGCGCGCGGCCCGCTGGTCGACGAGGCGGCGCTCATCGAGGCGCTGCGGCAGGGCCGCATCAAGGCCGGGCTCGACGTCTTCGACATTGAGCCGCTGCCGGCCGATCATCCGCTGCGCACCATGCCGAACACCGTGCTGACGCCGCATCTCGGCTATGTCACCGAAGGCGCCTATGCCGCCTTCTACCGCGACACGGTGGACAATATCAGGGCCTGGCGCGACGGTGCGCCCGTGCGGGTGCTCGCCGCACCGAAGACGGAGGAAAGAACGTGACGGACATCATCAAGACGGCGGATCTGGTCGACAGCAACGATGCCGAGGTGCGCTTCTGCGAGATGCAGTGGAAATCCTACGGCCGGCGCAAGGGCTTCCATGGCGAGATCGTCACGCTGAAGACCTTCGAGGACAACCGACTGCTGCGCGCGACGCTGGAGGAAAGCGGCACGGGCAAGGTGCTCGTCGTCGATGGCGCCGGCTCGCTGCGCTGCGCGCTGGTGGGCGACCAGATCGCCGCCCTCGGCCAGGCGAACGGCTGGCAGGGCCTCCTGATCAACGGCGCGATCCGCGACAGCGCCGATATCGACGCCATGGATTTCTGCGTGATGGCGCTCGGCCAGGCGCCCAAGAAGAGCGGCAAGACCGGCCATGGCGCCCGCGACGTGCCGCTCGTCTTCGGCAATGTCGAATTTCGCACGGGGGCCTATCTCTATGCGGATGCCGATGGCGTGCTGGTGGCGGACGGACCGGTGCATCCGGTCGACTGACCAAGACCACGCGAGGAGGCGAAATTGCTGCGGCACCGGGGCAGGCGCCCCGGTGCCGTTTTCCTTGCCGGCCTAGCCGAGGGCCGCAACGACCGTTTCGGTGAACTGCGCCGTGCCGAGCGGTCCGCCAAGGTCCCGGGTGCGGGTGGTGGCATCGGCAAGAACCCGGTCGATGGTCTCCTCGATGAGGGCTGCGGCTTCGATGTAACGCGCGTCGCCGGCGCGTTCGCCGTGCCAGCGCAGCAGCATCGCGGCCGACAGGATCATCGATGTCGGGTTCGCCTTGTCCTGCCCGGCGATATCGGGTGCCGAGCCGTGCTGGGCCTGCGCGGCGGCATGATCGGCACCGGCATTCAGCGAGCCGGCGAGGCCAAGGCTGCCGGAGAGCTCGGAGGCGATATCGGAGAGCGTGTCGCCGTAGAAATTGGTGGTGCAGATGACGTCGTAGCGGCTCGCATCGCGCACGAGCAGCGCCGCCATCGCGTCGATCAGCACCTCTTCGAGCTCCACGTCGGGATAATCGGCGGCGACCTTGCGCACCTCCTTCAGGAAGAGCCCGTCGGTCAGCACGAAGGCATTGGCCTTGTGCACCGCCGTCACCTTGCGGCGGCGCGCCCGCGCCAGCGCGAAGGAGGCCCTGGCGATGCGTTCGATCGCCCTTGCCGTCACCTTACGCATCGAGATCGCCACGTCCTCCGTCGGCATGTATTCGCCGGTACCGGCAAACATGTTCCGATCGGGATACATGCCCTCCGTCGCCTCGCGCATGATGACGAGGTCCATCTCCGTGCCGCGATGGAAGACGCCCCTGCGGGTGCGGGCCGGGCGGATGTTGGCGAAGAGGTCGAGCTGGGTGCGGAAGGCGGCCGAGACGTTGATGCCGCCCTTGTCGCGCGGCGGATAGTCGAGATGGGAGATCGGGCCGAGCAGGGTTCCGTCCATGCCGCGGGCCTCGTCGAGCAGATCCGCGGGCAGCGTCGTGCCGGTCTTATCCAGCGAGACGAAGCCGATGTCGCGCGTCGTGTAGCGGAAGCCGAAGGCGAAGCGGCGGTCGACGGCATCCAGCACCGCGACGGTGGCGCCGACGATTTCCGGGCCGATCCCATCACCTGGAAGAACAAGCAGTTTCATGATTCCATAAACTCCAGAAACAGAGGTACCGGTGACTCAGGCCGCAGGGGATGCCGGCAGCAGGGTCGCCGCCGGCACGAAGATGTTGCCCTGCATCAGCTTGCGCGCGGTGCGCACCACCCCGCCGCTGATGATCTCGACGGCATTGCCATGCGGCTTGCTCGTCATGGCGACATCGATGAGACCCGTCGGATGCTCGATGACCACGGTACAATCGTCCCCCTGCGGCCGTTCTGCAAGGCCATCCGCCACGGTGCCGGGCACCAGCACGCAGGAGGAGACGCAGAGGCCGCCCGTCACCGCGAAGGCCGCATGGGTCTTGTGCGGCACGAAATAGCGGGCGGCGACGTTCCCGCCCTCCCGCGGCGCGGCCAGCATGGCCATTTTCGGCACCACCTTGCCGGTGACGTCGCCGAGACCCATGCGGCGGCCGGCCTCCATGCGCATCGCTTCCATGCGTGCGAAGAAGGCCCCGTCGGCATCGAGCTCGGCGGCGCTCTCGTAGCCCGTCTTGCCGACATCGGCGGCGCGCACGATCATCATCGGCACCGCGACGTCGATGAGCGTCACATCGATCCCCTCGATCTTCTCCATCGGCTTGCCGGTGGGCAGCAGCGCGCCGGTCTTCGAGCCGACGATATCCATGAAATTGAGCCGGATCTCCGCCGCCGTGCCCGGCACGCCGTCGATGCGGGCGTTGCCCTCGTAATTGACGGCGCCGTCCGGCGTCTCGACGATCGCCTCGATGCGGCTCTGGGTGTTGATGTCGTAGATGACGACGCTGGTCTTCTCCCCGCCGACCGGCACCATGCCCGTCTCGATGGCGAAGGGGCCGACGCCGGACAGCATGTTGCCGCAGGAGGGCGAGGTGTCGACGATCGCCTTGTCGACGGAGACCTGGGCGAAGAGATAATCGACATCGACCCCCTCGCGGCTCGACGGGCCGACCATCGCGACCTTGCTCGTCAGCGTGTCCGCACCGCCGAGGCCGTCGATCTGGCGGATATCGGGCGAGCCCATCGCCGCCAGCAGGACGCGCGCGCGGATATCGGGATCCTGCGGAATATCCTGCATCTTGAAGTAAGGCCCTTTCGACGTTCCACCACGCATGAGGATGCAGGGGATGGGATGTTGTGCTGGCATGATGCCCTCGCTGATTGATGTAGACAATTGGATGCAATTGCACACCATGAAAACCGGCGTGCGAGCCCCGGCATCGCCGCCGGGGCCGAAGGTCAGCGCAGAGGCCAGACCAGCTGGTCGTAGAACTGGTTCTGCAAGAGGCCACCCGGCAGGTTCATGTGCAGGATCGACGTCAGCAGCAGCACCAGGCCGACGGCGGCGGCGGTCAGCACCAGCGTCTGCAGCCAGCTCGACCTGGCGACGATCTTGAGGAAGGCGACGAAGAAGCCGATCAGTGCAAGCGTGAAGCCGACGAGGCCGATGGCTGCGACGAAGCCGACCAGCCAGCCGACGAAGCGCCAGAGGCTGCCGCTGGTCGTGCCGTCATCGAGATCGAAGTTCATGTTGCCGGCCGTGCCGCGCCCCGTGGCTCCCCGGACCTGCCAGAACAGCACGGTGGCGGCCGTCAGCAGGCCCACCATGCCGACGGCGATCGGGAAGACGGCATCGAGGAACGAGTTCTCCGCACCTTCGACGATGGTGAAGACAAAGAAGGCGACGGCGATGGCGGTGAAGACGACCTGCGGCCAGAGGTTCTTCGCGGCAGCCGTCTCGTCCTCCTCGCGCTCGAACTCGATGTCGGTGGTGATGCCGCCCGGCACGGCCTCCTCCTTCTGGCGCATACGCGAGCGGCTGGTGAACCAGAGCGAGGCGACCGTGACGAGCGCGATGACGATGGCGATCGGGCGCAGCGGGAAGCCGTAGCCGTAAAACTGCACCGCCTGGTAGAAGTAGGTCTCGACCTGGCCGGCAAGCACGAAGCCGATGAGGAAGGCGGGGCGCGGCCAGCCGAAGCGCTTGAGGAAGATACCGGTGAGCGCGACGACCAGCAGTGCCACGATATCCTCGAACGACCGGGTCGACTGGAAGGCGCCGAACACGATGATGAGAATCATGAAGGGCGCGAAGAGCACGAAGCGGATGGTCGTCAGCCGCGCGATGCTGGGCGACAGGGCGATGCAGGCCGCGGTGCCGACGACATTGGCGAGCGCCAGCGTCCAGACGACCGTATAGGTGAGGTTGAGGTCGCGGTTCGGATCGGCCATGCCGGGGCCGGGCTGGAGCCCGATCAGGATCATCGCCGCCAGGAAGATCGCCATGGAGCCGGAGCCGGGGATGCCGAAGAGAAGGGTCGGGATGAGGTTGCCGCCGGCGCAGGAATTGTTGGCCGCCTCCGGGCCGATGACGCCGCGGATGTCGCCCTTGCCGAACTGCGACTTGTCCTTGGCGGTCTGCACGGTGTGGCCGTAGGAGATCCAGTCGGAAACGCTGCCGCCGAGGCCGGGCATCAGGCCGACGCAGGCGCCGATCGTCGAGCAGCGCAGCGTCAGCCATTTCTCCCGCCAGGTATCGCGCACCCCGTCCAGCCAGCCGCGGCCGAGCTTGCCCGTGCTCGAAATGCTCGAATTGCCGCGCAGCAGGTCGAGCACTTCCGGCAGGGCGAAGATGCCGAGGCCGATGATGGTGATCTCCAGGCCGCTCATCAGGTAGAGAGAGCCGAAGGTCATGCGCTCGCCGCCATTGGCCGGCGCCGTGCCGATCGCGCCGAAGGCGAGGCCGAGCGTACAGGCGGCGATGCCCTTCGCCAGGCTGCTGCCCGAGAGCACGCCGACCATGGAGAGGCCGAAGATCGCCAGCATGAAGAGTTCCGCCGAGGTGAAGCTGAGGATCAGCGGCCGGGCGACGATGACGATGCCGGTGAGACAGAGCGCGCCGAAGAGGCCGCCGATCATCGAGGCCGAGAAGGAGGCGCTGAGCGCGCGGGCCGCTTCCCCCTTGCGGGCGAGCGGAAAGCCGTCGAGCACGGTCGCCTGCGAGGCGGACGAGCCGGGAATCCCCATGAGAATGCAAGAGAAGGTATCGGAGGTCGGAATGACCGCCAGGAGGCCGACCATCATGGCGATCGCCGCGGTCGGTTCCATACCGTAGACGAAGGGCAGCAGCAGCGACATGCCGGCAATGCCGCCGAGGGCCGGCAGGATGCCGACGATAAGGCCGACCGCGACACCGATCATCATGTAACCGAGATGGTGGAGGGTCAGCAGGTTGTGGAGCGAAGTGACGAAGACATCGATCACTGTGGCTGTCCTTTCGATAGCAACAGGTGCGAGACGGCGCGGTTGCTCCGGCCTCGTCAGTGTCGGCAGATGGCTGTTCGGGCCCGGTGGCTGCGGGCGGGCGTGCCCGCCGCCCTTCGGCGGCGGGGGGCGCTTCCGGTCAGAGTTTGACCTGGTATTCCGTCGTCAGGAAGTTGCGCACCCATTCGCGCGCTTCCGGCTTGATCGACGTCGCCACCGCATAAAGCTTCTCGATATCGTCGCCGACCGCCTGCTCATAGTCGCCGAGGACATCGGCCTTGGCCTTCTGCAGCTCGGGATCGGCCACCGCGTCGGCAAAGGCCTTGCGGTAGGTCGCAACGATGTCGTCCGGCGTGCCTTCCGGCAGCATGCAGGGTTTCTGGGCCGCAAAGCCGGAACCGAAGAAGGCGAGATAGGCGTCGTATTCCACCCCGGACGGCTTCTGGCCGTGCATCATCTCATAGGCTTCGACGAAGTGCGGCAGGTCGGGGAAGGTCGGGTCGCGCGCGACATTGCCCTCGGCGTCGAGAACGCCCCAGGAGAACATCGGCGCGGCGGTGCCGGCCTCGACGAGCGGGGTGACGTTGGTGAGGTAGGCCGACGAGGTCTGGTAGTCGATCGTCGCCTCGCCGCGCTCGAAGGCAAGCCGCCCGTCGCCGCGCCCCTGCATGCCGAAGACATGGCGGACATTGAGGCCGAGCAGGCGGAAGGCGAGCATCGGCACGAGGTCGAGCGAGGTCGCGCCCTGGCTACCATAGACCAGTTCCTGGTCCTTGATCTTGCCAAGGTCGGCCGGTGACTTCACCTCGAACTTGGCGGGCAGATAACAGACGCCGCCGGTGGGCGAGACGAGCACGGGGATCAGCTTGGCATAGTCGTAACGCACGCGCGGATCGCCGAGCAGGAACGGGAACTGCGTCGAGCCGGAGGTGCCGAGGATAGCAAGCCCATCCGGCCGGGCGCGGGCGACGAACTCGTTCGAGCCGGTGATCGATCCGCCGCCCGGCACGTTGCGCACGACGACATTGGGGTTGCCCGGCAGATATTTCGACAGGTACGGTGCGAAGAAGCGGGCCCAGACATCCGAGCCGCCGCCCTCGGAGAACGGCATCCACCATTCCACCGTCTTGCCGGCGAAATCGACGGATGCCTGAGAAAAGGCGGGGCGCGCTCCCACAAGCCCCAGAGCCGCGGCGGCAGAGCCGGCGGCCAGCAGTTGACGACGCGTGAAATCAGCCATGTTTTTTCCTCCCACGATGGCAATGCGTTCAAATGTATACAAAGGTACACATGAAAGTCGGAAACGCCAAGCCCGTGATCGCCCCGGGCAGACATCATCCCTTCTTTCTCCCTTGAAGGGTATGCGCTACCTGGATTATTAAGTTAAGTGCAAAATTTTGGACCACTGATGCACAATGCGCATTAATTGTGAAATCCTCGACCTTCGTGCCTTTCTTGCCGTCGTGGAGCTGGAGAGCTTCCACCGGGCGGCGGAAGCCCTCAACCTGTCGCAGCCGGCGCTCAGCCGCCGCATCCAGAAGCTGGAAGCCTCCATCGGCGCTCCGCTGCTCGAACGCACCACCCGGCACGTCTCCCCGACGGCGCTCGGCCTCGAATTGATGCCGCTCGTGCAGCGCATGCTGGAGGAATTCGACGGCTCGCTCTTTGCCGCCCGCGACCGGGGACTGCGGCGCAGCGAGCTGGTGACGATCGCCTGCCTGCCGACGGCGGCCTTCTATTTCCTGCCGACCGTGATCAAGCAGTTCAACCAGGAATATCCCGACATCCGCTTCCGCATCCTCGACCTGACGGCGACCGAGGGGTTGCAGGCCGTCTCGCGCGGGGAGGTGGAATTCGGCATCAACTTCATGGGAACGTCGGATCCCGATCTTCTCTTCGACCGCATCGCCGAGGATCCGTTCGTGCTGGCGGCGCGGCGCGACCATCCCCTGGCGGCGCGGCAGGAGGTCGGCTGGACGGACCTTGCGCCCTACCGGCTGATCACCGTGCACCGCTCCAGCGGCAACCGCACCATGCTGGACGCGGCGCTGGCGCGCGCCAATATCGAGCTGCGCTGGTCCTACGAGGTGACGCACCTGTCGACGTCCCTCGGCCTGGTGGAGGCGGGCCTCGGCATTTCCGTGCTGCCGCGCACGGCAACCCCGGGGCCCGACCACCCCATCATCGTCACACGGCCGCTGGGCGCTCCCCGGATTTCCCGAACCATCGGCATCGTGCGCCGCCGCGCCGCCACGCTCTCGCCCGCCGCCGAACATTTCCGGCGCATGCTGGTGGGAACCTGGCAGGGCGCCGGGGCCGATGGCTGAGGGCATCCAGCGAAACGAAGAATCGGCAACGGTCTGGAACAGGCCGCTCTGGTGGTCGATCAGCAGCATGACGGTGTCGTCGACATCGGTGACCGGGCGCTGACCGTTGAAGTTTCGGGGTTGCTCATGTCGTTTCTCCTTGGTTGCGGTTGCAGGTGGGGCAGGGGCCGGAAACATTTCCGGCCCAGTCTGCCTCGGGCGAGGGGCGTCGAGGACAAGTTGAGGATCAGGCGGCGATCGTGCCGAACCTGCCGGCGCGGAAGTCTGCAAAGGCCTGCTGCAATTCTTCCGGCGTGTTCATGACGAAGGGACCGCGCATGGCGACCGGCTCGCCGAGCGGCGCACCGCTCAGCACCAGAACCGTCGCGTCGCTCTCGGCCTCAAGGCTGAAGGCGCCGCCCGTGCGGTTACGCAATCCTGGCCAAGGCCGAGCAACACGCGCGAACGACGCGACCGTCCCGAAAGGGTCCCGGTTTCGTCCGGGGCGGGAATAGGGTATCGGAGGGCTCGCGCAGCCGAAGCAACGGGGATCGACTTGCCATCCGCAACGCCAGCGAACGAGGCGAGCCTGCGTGCCGCCATCAAGATCGACATCGTGGTCATCGGCGCCGGCCAGGCGGGGTTGTCCTCGGCCTACCATCTCCTGAAACTCGGCCTCAAGCCGGGCCGCAACTTCATCGTGATCGACAGGAACGAGAAGCCCGGTGGCGCCTGGCAGCACCGCTGGCCCTCGTTGACGCTGAGCACGGTCAACCGTGTACACGACCTGCCGGGCATGGGCTTTTCCGAAGTGGTGCCGGCGGGGGAGACCGAGGCCAAGGCCTCCGTGGCGGTGCCCGATTATTTCGCCGCCTACGAGGAGCGGTTCCGGCTGCCGGTCTATCGTCCGGTCACGGTCAAGGTGGTCTGCGACCGCTTCGAGCGGCTGCGGGTGGAGACGGATCGCGAGGCCTTTTCGGCCCGCGGCCTCATCAATGCCACCGGAACCTGGGAAAGCCCGCAGATCCCGGACTATCCCGGTGCCGCGCTGTTCCAGGGCCGGCAGCTTCATTCCCGCGACTACCGCACGGCCGATGAATTCGCGGGCCAGCATGTCGTCATCGTCGGCAGCGGTATTTCCGCGCTCCAGCATCTCGACGAGATCTCCAAGGTGACGACGACAAGCTGGGTCACGCGCCGCGAACCGCAGTTCCGCGATACGCCGTTCACGCCGGAAGACGGCCGCGCGGCCGTCGCCATCGTCGAGGACAAGGTGCGCAACGGCCTGGTCCCGGGCTCCGTCGTCTCCGTCACCGGCATTCCCTGGACATCGGCGCTGCGGGCCGCCGCCGCACGCGGCGCACTGAAGCGCCTGCCCATGTTCAGCGAGGTCACCGCGCACGGCGTGCGCTGGCCGGACGGCACGGAGCAGAGGGCCGATGTCATCCTCTGGGCGACCGGCTTTCGCAGCTCGCTCGACCATCTCGCCCCCCTGCAATTGCGCGGGGAGAAGGGCGGCATCGTCATGGCCGGACGCCTCGCCACGCAGGTCGGGAAGGACCCGCGCATCCATCTCGTCGGCTACGGCCCCTCCGCCTCCACCATCGGCGCCAACCGCGCGGGCGCGGCGGCGGCGCGCGAGCTTGCGACCCATCTCGGCCTGTTGTGAGCCCTGCACGGGCCGCGGCGTCGGAACGGCAAGGCGGCTGCGATCGAGCCGCGCCCTGAAAGGAAGACGACGAGTGCCGCTTGGGGATAGGATGGCGCATCGTCCCTGATCCCGGTGGAGCACCATGCCCCTTCAAAACCGCGTCACCCCCTTCGGCGAGATCGTCGCGCTCCCGCAGCGCGGCCTCTTTACCGGCAATCGCGGCATCATCCATGACCCGGCGACGAAGACGCTGCTTTCGAAGCGCTGGGCGTCCAGGGCCTGGCTGGTCTGCCTCTGCGACTTCCAGGGTCGCCGCCGGAAGGTGATGGGAGGGCGGAGCTGGACCGAGCTGTTCTTCCTCGACGAGGCGGTCGCCCTTGCCGCCGGCCATCGGCCCTGCTTCTTCTGCCGCAGGGAGGCAGCGCAGCGCTTCCAGGCGTGCTGGGCATCGGCGAAGGACGAGCCGCCGCCCGCCGCCGGCGCAATGGATGCCGTCCTGCACGGCGAACGCCTGGAGCGCCGGCGCAAGCGCCTGCACCCGATCGCCGGGCCGCTGGCGGCGCTTCCCGACGGCGCCGTCGTGGCGGCGGGCGGGCACGCCTTCACGCTTCGTGCCGGCCTCGCCCACCGCTGGACCGCCGAAGGCTACGCCCTACCGCAACGCCTCGACAGCGCGGATGCCCTGCTGACGCCGCCGTCGACGGTCATGGCCCTCGGTGCCGGCTATCGGCCCGTCTTCCATCCATCGATCGAGCGAGGTCCGGTTTGAGCGACGATCACAGGAGTGTCACGGCCGTGTAATACGCCTGTCATCCAGGCTTTCTATGCGCAGGGGGCCAACGCACCGCTCAAGAGAGGCTCCTCCCATGCGTGAACTCATCCTCGCCCTGGCATCGGCAACGATCCTGGCCGGCACTGCAAACGCCGCAACCGTCTATCCCATCGATCGCGCGACGATCCTCGTCGGCTCGCCATTCGACTTCAAGGTCGAGTTCGATGCGGTCGTGACACCGGAAGACGTGAAGGTCACCGTCAACGGCAAGGACTATGCCGACGTCTTCGGCAAGGCCGCCGAATTCGTCGCGGAGGAAAAGGGCGCCGAGGACAAGGTACTGGGTTCGGCGCTCATCCTGCGCGACCTGGCGATCGGCACGGCCGGCGCCTACACGGTCGAGGTTTCCGCCGGCGGCGAAACACAGTCGGTCAACTGGGAGGTCTACGAGACCGCCGCCCAGCCGAAGGCGAAGAACATCATCTTCCTGATCGCCGACGGCCTGTCCGTCGCCCACCGCACCGGTGCACGCATCATGTCCAAGGGCATGACCGAGGGCAAGGCGAACGGCCGCCTGGCGATGGACGACATCCCGCCGGTCGCCTTCATCGGCACGTCCTCCACCCATTCGATCGCCACCGACAGCGCCAACACCATGTCGGCCTACATGACCGGCCACAAGTCGCGCGTCAACGCGCTCGGCGTCTATGCCGACCGCACGCCGGCAAGCCTCGACGACCCGAAGGTCGAGACCATCGCCGAGGCGCTGCGCCGGAACACCAAAAAGTCCATCGGCATCGTCTCCACCTCGGAACTTCAGGATGCGACACCCGCCGCGCTCGTCGCCCATACGCGCAAGCGCGCCGACAAGGCCGAGATCGTCGGCATGATGCTCGACGTCAAGCCGGACGTCCTGCTCGGCGGCGGCTCGGCCTATTTCCTCTCCAAGGATGTGCCGGGCTCCAAGCGCAAGGACGACAAGGACTATATCGCCGAGTTCCGTAATGCCGATTATGCAATCGCGACCGACAAGGCCGAGCTCGCCGCGGCCGCAGGATCGAACCAGGAGCGTCTGCTCGGCCTGTTCCATACCGGCAATCTGGACGTGACCCTCGACCGCGAATTCCTCAAGAAGGGCACCGTCGACAAGTTCCCGAGCCAGCCCGGCCTCGTCGACATGACCAGGGCCGCGCTCGACAAGCTTTCCAAGAACCCGGAAGGCTTCTTCCTGATGGTGGAGGCCGCGTCGGTCGACAAGATGAGCCACCCGCTCGACTGGGACCGCGCGCTCGTCGAGACGATCGAGTTCGACAAGGCCGTCGGCGTTGCCCGCGAATTCGCCGAGAAGAACCCGGACACGCTGATCGTCGTGACCGGCGACCACACGCACGGCGTCGCCATCATCGGCACGGTCGATGACGAGAAGCCCGGCGAGGTGATGCGCGAGAAGGTCGGCACCTATGACGATGCCGGCTTCCCGAACTACGAGGACAAGGACGGAGACGGCTATCCGGACCGCATCGACGTCTCGCGCCGCCTGTTCCTGGCCGCCAACAACGGCCCGGACCATTACGAGACCTTCCGCCCGAAGCTGGACGGCCCGTTCGTGCCGGCCGTGCAGAACGAGGCGAAGGAATACGTCGCCAACGAGGCCTACAAGGATGTGCCCGGCGCCGTCTTCGTCGAGGGTAACATCCCGAAGGAAGGCGACACGGGCGTGCATGCCGTGGACGACGTCGTGCTGCAGGCCGCAGGTCCCGGCTCCGAAGGGTTCCGCGGCTACATGGAGCAGAGCGACGTCTACCGCGTGCTGGCCGATGCCTTTGCGCTCGGCGTACCGAAGGAATGACACCAGACCTTGCTGGACAGGCGGCCCGCGCCGCCTGTCCACGCTCCTGCCGATAAAGAAGGAGGCCCGGCCATGACGCAGATGGACCGCGTGTCGTTCGAAAGGCGCCGGCTGCTTTGCGCGCTGGCGGCCTTGCCCGCTCTCGCCCTTTCCCGCCCGGCCCTTGCCGGCGAAACGCTCGGCTTCGGCGAACTCTACAAGAGCTTCGGCGTGCTCGGCCTCGAATTCTCCGACAAGGTGAAGCGGCTGAACGGGCGGGAGGTCGCCATGAAGGGTTTTATGGCCCCGCCGCTGAAGGCCGAGGCGAATTTCTTCGTGCTCACCGAAATCCCGATGTCGCTCTGCCCCTTCTGCTCCTCGGATGCCGACTGGCCGGACAATATCCTTGTCGTCTACCTCGCCGAAAAGCAGACCTTCGTGCAGTACAATGCGCCGATCGAGGCGCGGGGCATGCTGGAATACGGCTCGTGGGTCGATCCCGAAACCGGATTCGTCAGCCAGCTGCGCCTGCGCGACGCCGCATTCGAGACGGTCTGACGATGCTCGCGCTCGATATTGCCGCCCTGGAGATGCGCTTTCCCGGCCTTGATGCGCCGGTGCTTTCCATCGAAAACCTGCACCTTCCCGCCGGCGGCGGACTCGCGATCACGGGCGCCTCCGGTTCGGGCAAGAGCACGCTGGTCAATGTCGTCACCGGGCTGGAGCCCGCAACGCAAGGGTCCGTTTCCTGGGGGGACATGGAAATCACCCGCCTGCCCACCGGCCGGCGCGATGCCTTCCGCGCCGCCCATATCGGCCTCGTGATGCAGGATTTCCACCTCTTCCCCGGCCTTTCGGCCTACGAGAACGTCGTGCTGCCGGTGCGGCTCGCCCGCCGCCTGAAGCCGGGCGAGCGCGAACGCGCCCTCCACCTGCTCGAAATCAGCGGCATTGCCCGCCCCGGCCAGCCCATCGAGACGCTGTCGCGCGGCGAGATGCAGCGCGTGGCGGTGGCGCGGGCGCTGCTGCCGAAACCCGGCGTGATCGTCGCCGACGAACCGACGGCGAGCCTCGACCGCCGCATCGGCGGCGAGGTGGCCGACCTCATCGTGCGGCTTGCCCGCGCGGAAGGTGCCACGCTGCTCGTCGTGACCCACGACCCGGCCCTGGTGGAGCGCATCGGCCGGCATATCATCCTCGACGGCGGCCGCATCATCGAGGACGCCGGGAAGGCGGAAGCGGCATGATGGGCTTCATCCTCGCCGATCTTCGCCGGTTCAAGGGCGGCGCGCTCGCCGTCGTCGTGCTGATCGCGCTTTCGGTCGCGCTCAGCGTCGCCGTCACGCTGCAGGAGCGGGCCGTCCGGCTCGGCAGCGCGCGGGCGGCGGAAAAGTTCGACCTCGTCGTCGGCGCTGCCGGCAGCGAGACGCAGCTTGCCCTGTCGGCCGTCTTCCTCCAGCCATCCCCCCTGCCCCTGATGTCCGGCGCCGTGCTGGAAAAGCTCGCGCGGGATCCGCGCGTTTCCTTCGCCGCCCCCGTCGGCTTCGGCGATTCCGCCGATGGCCGCCCGGTCGTTGGCACGACGACGGCGCTGGTCGCCGCCCTGTCGCCGACGCTTGCGGAAGGGGCGGTCTTCGCCCGCCTCGGCGAGGCGGTGATCGGCGCCGACGTGCCGATGCGCCTCGGGGCGCAGATCAAGCCGATGCACGGCGCGGCCGATAGCGGCGGCCATACCCATGTCGAACTCGCCTATACGGTGCGCGGCCGCATGGCGCCGACCGGCACCGCCTGGGACCGGGCGATCCTCGTGCCGATCCGGGCCGTCTGGCAATTGCACGGCATGGGAGCGGAGGCCGAACACGAGCACGACCACGGCGACGAAGCGCCAGACGGCGCCGCGGCGGAGGATCATGACCACGCGGTCCATGTCGAGCCGGACGCGGCGCTCGACGAACATTTCGATGCCGAAACGCCCGGCATCCCCGCCGTCCTCGTCAAGCCGAAGACCATGGGCGACGCCTACCGCCTGCGCCAGGAATATCGCAGCGAGACGACGCTCGCCGTGTTCCCCGCCGAAGTGCTGACCCGTCTCTATGCGACGCTCGGCGATGCCCGCAGCTTGCTGCTCGCGATCGCCATCGCCACGCAGGCGATCGTCGTCGCCGCCATCCTGCTCGTCACGATCATGCATGTCGGCGCCCGCCGGCGGCAGATCGGGGCGCTCAGGGCCTTTGGCGCCCCGCGGCGGGCGGTCTTCGCCATCGTCTGGGGTGAACTCTTCCTGCTGCTGCTGGCCGGTTTCGCCCTCGGCCTTGCCGTCGGCTATGGCGCGGCGCGGGCCATCTCCGCCGCCCTCGCCTCCGCGACGGCGGTCCATATGCCCGTGGAATTCGCCCGGGCGGATCTCCCGCTGGCGATATGGTTCGCCGCTCTTGCGGTGCTGGTGTCGATCGTACCGGCGCTCTCGGCTCTCCGCCTCAGCCCGGCGGCCGCCTTGAGAGCCTGATGCAGCTGAAGGCAGGTTGGTCCGCATGGCCCGGCAAAAATCGCCGGGCCCGTTTCCGGAATTGCTCTGTCGACCGGTCAGATAGCCTCGCCGATGATCTTTGCGACCAGCGCCAGTGAAATCGCGCCGGCGTCCGGATGGCCGATGCTGCGTTCGGCGAGCGGGCGGGCACGGCCGAGTTTCGGCGTCAGCGCGGCGGTGGCGTCGGCCGCTGCCGTCGCAGCGGCCGCAGCATCGATCCAGGCGGATTTCAGCGGCTTGCCGGCCGCAAACGACGCCTCCAGCGCCTCGACGAAGGGCACGAGCGCATCGACGAGGGTCTTGTCGCCGACGCGGGCGCGGCCAAGCCGCGTCACGGCATCGAGCGCAAGACGCGCGCCCCTGACCACGGCAGCGTCATCGAGAACGGCATCGTCGGAAAGCGCGTTGCTCCAGGCGCGCAGCAGCAGGCCCCAGATGGCACCCGACGTGCCGCCCGCGCGGTCCGCCCAGGCATCGCCGGCGACCGCAAGCGTGCTCGCGGCGCCGGCACCGGCGGCGAGTGCCTGCCTGACGGCGTCCGCGGCGGCGGCGGAGCCGCGGCGCATGCCCTGGCCATGGTCGCCGTCGCCGGCCTGCGCGTCGATGCGGCCCAGCTCGTCCTCCGCGTCCTTCAACCCTTTCGCGGCAAGGCCGAGAAGCCTTGCGATGCAGGCCGCGTCCTTGCGCGAGGCGGCCGAGGACGGGCCGAAGGTCGGCGCGGCATCCTCGTTGACGATGGCGTCGGTGGCACGCTCCGTGCGGATCTCGCCGCCGCGGCGGAGGACGGGCGCATCGCAGGCCGCTGTCCAGTAGGTTTCGAGCTCCGCATCCAGCCACATCAGCGTCAGCGAGCAGCCCTGCATGTCGAGGCTGGTGACATATTCCCCCGCCTCGGGTGCCACGATCTCCAGCCCCGCCGCCTTCAGCAGCCCGGAGATCGCGGTCCAGAGGACGAAGAGCTCCTCGTATTTCGTGGCGCCGAGACCGTTCAGCACCGCCGCGACACGCGTGACGCCCTGCGGGCGCTCGGCAAGAAGCCTTTCGACGAGGAGGGCCGCAAGATCCTTCGCCGGCACGACGGCCTCCTCGCGGATGCCCGGTTCGCCATGGATGCCGAGGCCGAGCGCCATGCGGCCTTGCGGCACGGTGAAGAGCGGGCCGCCGGCGCCGGGCAAGGTGCAGCCGTCGAAGGCGACGCCGAAGGAGACGGTGCGGTCGTTGGCATGGCGCGCAATGCGCTCCACCTCGTCGAGGGAAAGACCGGCTTCCGCCGCCGCGCCCGCGACCTTGAACACGGCAAGATCGCCCGCAATGCCGCGGCGCTTTCCATGCGCCTCGGCCGGCGCGCTCGCCACGTCATCGGTGACCGGAACGATGCGGACATCGATGCCCTCGGCCCTGAGACGCTCGGCGGCGACACCGAAATTCAGCACGTCGCCGGCATAGTTGCCGAAGCCGAGCAGGATACCGCCGCCGTGATCGGCCTGCCGGCAGACGCGGGCGACCGCCGCCGTCGAGGGCGAGGCGAAGACATCGCCGGCAACCGCCGCGTCCGCCATGCCCGGGCCGACATAGCCGGCAAAGGCCGGATAATGCCCCGAACCGCCGCCGACGACGACCGAGACCTTGCCCTTCGGTACCCGCGTCGCCCGCACCACGCCGCCGCGCACGAGGCGGACATGGCGGCTGTAGAGATCGGCAAAGCCGGCAAGCGCGGTGGCCGCGAAATCCTCCGGTGCATCGAAGATGGTGGTCATGGTGATCGTCCCTCGTCTTGTGCTGGATCGTCTTGTCAGCGGCGCGGCAGGATGCGCCGCAGGTAATCGCGGTTGGCTGCCGAGACCGAAAGGCCATCGCCGCCGTAGTGCTCGCAAAGGAAGGCGCTGCGGAAGCCGTGCGCAAGCGCCATGCGGATGGCGGCGCGGTAATTGATGATGCCGGTCTCCAGCGGCGCCGGATGGGTGACGATCGCCCCCGTTCCCGGATCCTCCGTGCGCGTATAGTTCTTGACGTGCCAGTATTTCGCGAAGGGCGCGACCTTCTCCATCATCTCCTGCCAGTGCTCCACGGGGCGGTGCAGGCGGATGAGGTTGCCGATATCCGCGTTGATGCCGACATTCGGCAGGCCGACCGCCTCGACGAAGCGCACGCTGCTGTCCGCCGTGCCGAGATAGGTGTCCTCGTACATTTCCAGCGCCATCTCGATGCCGAGCTCCTCGGCATGGCGACCGAGCTCGCGGATGCGCGCGACGGCCTTCTGCCAGACGGCCGGATCATCGGGATTACACGGGCCATCGACCGTCCAGAACCAGAGCGCCTTCTTCTGCCCGGCCGTCAGCGGCTCGAAGAGGCCGAAGGAGACGGCGCTCGCGCCGATCGCCTTCGCCGTGTCGATGACGCGGTGGCCATAGGCGAGATAGGCATCGCCGTGGACGGCATCGATAACGCTGCGGCGGGAGGTCGAGATCGCCGGGATCGTCAGGCCGAGCGAGCGCACCAGCGCCATGAAGGCGTCGAGCCGTGCCGGCGAAAGATCGGCGAGCCGCAGCCAGCTGTCCGTCGGGTCGAGCTCGGTGAAGCCGGCATCGACGACGTCGTCGAGCGTCGCGGCCCATTCCTCGACGGACTGGTCCTGCACCGAACGGCCATCCGCCAGGAGGTTCGGATACTGGATCATCGCGGCCGCGATCGGCCAGGTTTCACGGGTCCATGCGGGCGCCGGAACGGTCATGACGAACTCCTGGTGCGGAAAAGGCGGGGAGCCGGCGGATCAGACCGCCGGCGTGCCGTCCTGCGGGGACTTGGGAACGCCGAGCCGGCGGCGGCGCGAGATGCCGAGGAGCCAGAAGACGAGCGGCGAGAAGAGCAGCGCAAGGCCGACCAGCATCAGCGTCGTCACCAGCCCGTTCGACCAGAAGACCGAGAGCTGGCCGCCGGACAAGAGCATGGACTGCCGGAAGGCATCCTCCGCCTTGTCGCCGAGCACCATGGCAAGCACGAGCGGGGCAAGCGGATAATCGAGCTTCTTGAAGACATAGCCGAGGAGGCCGAAGAGAAGCACCAGCCACATGTCGCTGACGGCATTGCCGACCTGGTAGGCGCCGGACAGGATGATGGCGACGATGATCGGCCCGATGATGGCGAAGGGCACGCGCAGGATCGAGGCATAGAGCGGCACGGTGGCGATCACCAGCACGACGGCGACGATGTTGCCGAGATACATGGAGGCGATCAGGCCCCAGACGAAATCCGGCCGGTCGGTGAAGAGCGTCGGACCGGGCGTCAGGCCCCAGATCATCAGGCCGCCCATCATGACCGCCGCGGTGGCCGAGCCCGGCACGCCGAGCGCCAGCATGGGCAGCAACGCGGAGGTGCCGGCGGAATGGTCGGCCGTCTCCGGCGCGACGACGCCGCGCGGATCGCCCTTGCCGAACTGCGACTTGTCGCGGGCCGAGCGGCGGGCGACGCCGTAGCTCATGAAGGAGGCCGCCGTCGGGCCGGCGGGCGTGATGCCCATCCAGATGCCGATCAGCGTGGAGCGGGCAATGGTGAACCAGTAGCGCGGCATCTCGACCAGCGTGCGGCCGATCTCGACGAGCCTCACGCGCGCCTTGATGCCCTCGAAGCGCAGCCCCTCCTCCGTGGTCAGCAGCAGTTCGCCGATGCCGAAGAGACCCATGACGGCGATGAGGAACGAGACGCCCTTGATGAGTTCGGGAATGTCGAAGGTCAGGCGCAGGTTGCCCGAGATCGTGTCCATGCCGACGGAGGCGAGCGCGAAGCCGATCATCATGGAGACGAGCGTCTTGAACGGCGACTGGGCGCCCATCGAGATGAAGCTTGCGAAGGCGAGGAAATAGACGGCGAAATATTCCGGCGAGGAGAAGCGCAGCGCGAAATTGGCGACCCAGCCGGAGAGCAGCGTGATCATCACGACACCCGCAAGCGCGCCGAGGCCGGCCGAGACGAAGGCGAGCGTCAACGCCCGGCTCGCCTCGCCCTTCTTGGCCATCGGATAGCCGTCGAAGGTGGTGGCGACGGAAGAGGGCTCGCCCGGAATGTTGAAGAGGATGGAGGTCGTCGACCCGCCGAAGAGCGCGCCCCAATACATGCAGGAGAGCAGGATGATGGCCGAGATCGGATCCATCGAGAAGGTGAGCGGCAGGAGCAGCGACACGCCGTTGGGCGCACCGAGGCCGGGCAGCACGCCCACCAGGATGCCGAGCGTGACGCCGAGCATCATGAGCAGGATGTGGTTGAAGCTCAGGATATGGCCGAAGCCGTCCATGAGAAGACCGATATTTTCCATGTCTTTCCTCCGAAGACCGGCGCCCTCGCGCGATCAGTAGATCCCGAAGAAGGCCTCGACCGGACCCTTCAGGAGCGGAACCTTGAAGCCGATCTCGAAAATGACGAAGAAGAAGAGGGCGACGCCCATGCCCGCGGCAAGGCCGGCCCACCACTTGTACTTGCCCTGGAAGGTCATCGTTCCGGCGATGTAGAGCGCCGTGCCGACATAGAGGCCGAGGAGGGTGGAGACCGCCGCGAAGGCGACGAGCGGCAGCAGGAAGCCGAGCACGACCTTGAAGCGCGCCATGTCGACGAAGATCTCGCCGCTGCCGCGATGCTTGACGACAGCGTAGACGAGGTTCATCGCGCTGCCGAAGACGATCAGCAGGCCGATATAGAAGGGGAAATAGCCGGCATCCGGCCCCATCTCCGTCCAGCCCGCGCCGGCCTCTATCGAGCCGTAGGCGACGGCGATGCCGAAGGCGCCCGTCAGGAGGGCGACGCCCGTTTCCATGGCGAAACGGGAAAGCCCATTCGCGCTGTTCTCACGCATGGATCAGACCTTTCCGAAAGGGGGTGCGGATGCCGTGGGGCATCCGCGCGGAACCTTGGGAGGTTCAGTTCGCAAGCCAGCCTTCGCGTTTCAGCACGGCGCTGACGGCGGCTTCGTCCTTCTTGATGAAGTCCGCAAACTCCGCGCCGCTCATATAGGTGCCGGACTGCGAGGTGTCGGCAAGATATTTCTGCCATTCCGGCGTCTCGGACACCTTCTTCAGGACATCCGCATAGAAGCTGACGACCTCGGGCTCGACACCGGCGGCAAGCCAGACGGTGCGCGGCATGGCGTAGTTGTCGATGGCGATGCCGCTGTCCTTGCAGGTCGGGATGTCAGCCCAGCCCTGGTCGCCGGCCACCTTCGCATCGCTCTTCAGCTTTTCCGACTTGAAAACGCAGACCGGCTTGACCATGCCGGCCTGCCACTGGCCGAGGTTCTCGCTCGGATTGTTGACATTGGCCGCGACGTGGTCGCCGGCAAGCTGCACGGCCGCCTCGCCGCCGCTCTTGAACGGAACGTAGCCGATATCGGCACCGGTCGCCTCGTTGATCATCGAGGTGAGGATCTGGTCGACGTCCTTGGACTGGCTGCCGGCGACCTTCAGCGTGCCCGGCGCCGCCTTGGCCTTCTCGACGAAATCGGCGGCCGTCTTGATGTCGGACTTGCCGTTGACCCAGAGCACGAACTCGTCGGAGGCGAGCGCGGCGACCGGCGTCAGGTCGGCGGCGGTGTAGGGCACCTTGGCGCGCACGGGCAGCAGATAGGCATTGTTCGTCCCGAAGGTCAGCTTGTGGGCATCGCCCTTTGCGGTCGCGGCATAGACGAAGCCCTCCGCGCCGCCGGCGCTGCCCTTGTTGGTCACCACCACCGGCGCCTTCATCAGCTCGTACTTGGCGATGATCGACTGGATGGTGCGGGCGAAGATATCCGTGCCGCCGCCGGGGCCGGCCGTGACGACGAATTCGACCGGGCGCTCCGGCTCGAAGGCGAAGGCCGGCAGGGCGACGCCCGATGCGGCCGCGACGATGCAGGCAATGGTAAGGGACTTTTTCATCTTGCTCCTCCGTTGGGATGATCCCGGCACGAACCTCCTCCGTGCCGGTATACCTCAAAAATTCGACAGGTCAGGCGGCGGCCGAAAGCGCGGCGGCCTTTTTCGCCATGCGCGCGGCCAGAAGCAGCGCCTCGCGGCTCGCCCCGACATCGGCAATGCCCTTGCCGGCAATGTCATAGGCCGTGCCGTGGGCCGGCGTGCAGAGCGGGAACGGCAGGCCGCCCATCATGGTGACGCCCTTGTCGAAGCCCATGAGCTTCATCGCGATCTGGCCCTGGTCGTGATACATGGTCATGACCGCCTGGAAGCCGTCCTTCAGGGCACGCAGGAAGACGGTATCGGCCGGGAACGGACCCTCGACATCGAAACCGCGCGCCTTCGCCGCCGCGACGGCAGGCTCGATGATGTCGATCTCCTCCATGCCGAAGGAACCGCCGTCGCCGGCATGCGGGTTGAGGCCGGCGACCGCGATCCTCGGATTGTCGTAGCCGGCATTGCGCAGGCAGGCCGCGGTGAGCTCGATCTCGGCGAGGATCGCCTCGACCGAAAGCGCCGCCGCCACGTCCTTCAGCGGAATGTGCGAGGTGACGCGCGCATTCCAGACCTTTTCCAGCACGTTGAACTCGCGGACCTTGCCGGTGAAGCCGATGACATCGGCGACGAAGCGGATCTCGTCGTCATAACCCGGATAGGCATAGCGCATGGCCTTCTTGTTGAAGGGCGTGAAGCAGACGGCCCCGGCCTTGCCCTGATCGGCAAGCTGCAGCGCGGTGCGGAAATTGGTCGTCGCGAATGTGCCGCCGGCAAGCGTCGCCTCACCGCGCGCCACGTCCGCCGGATCGAGATGGGCAAGGTCGATGAAGACATGGCGCTCGCCGCCCGCCGCACCGAAGGTCTCGAGCGTTGCGGCCTCCAGGTCGAGGGTGAGGCCGGCCGCTTTCGCGCCCTCGTCGAGAATGCGGCGATCGCCGATCACCACGAGATGGGCCGCGGCCTTGACGTCGTCGAGCGCGATGATGCGGGCGGTCAGCTCGGGGCTGATGCCGGCCGGGTCGCCCATGGCGAGCGCGATAACGGGACGCGCGTCTTTTGCGCTCTCGGTCATGATGAAGCTCCTCCGCTGCATTCTGTATGCAGCTTTCATACGGCATCCAAAATGCTGCATCAAGTCTTTTGTATTCTGTATGCAGCATTTTTTATTGACGCCACCGTCCCGGCTCTTCATGCTCGCACCAAATCGCCAACGCGGCCGGCGCCCTCGGGCCGGACCTGAAAGACGCAAGATCAAAGACATGGATGAGATCAGAAGCTTGGGGCTCCCGGAAAGCAGCCTGCCGGAACCGATCCGCCGCACGGCGCTGCACGACACGCTCGTCGGCCGCCTGCGCGACATGATCATCGAGGGGCACCTGTCGCCGGGAACGCGCCTCAACGAAGGCCAGCTCGGCCAGATGCTCGGCGTTTCGCGCACCCCCCTGCGCGAGGCCATCAAATATCTGGCGAGCGAAGGCCTGGTCGAGCTCGTTCCCAGCCGCGGCGCCGTCGTGAAGCGCTTCGGGGCGAAGGACGTCAAGGACATGCTTTCGGTCCTCGCCACGCTGGAGGAACTGGCCGGCAGGCTTGCCTGCGCGAGCGCGCGCGACGAGGAGATCTCGGAAATCCGCGCCCTGCACGACCGCATGGTCCGGCATTACAAGGCGGGCGACCGCCTAGAATATTACAAGCTCAACCAGGCGATCCACACGCGAATCGTCGCCATTTCCGGCAATGCCGCGCTGGCCGAGGTGCACGGCATGCTGCAGACCAGGCTGAAGCGCATCCGCTTCGTCGGCCACGAGGGCGCCGAGAAATGGGCGGCCGCGGTCGGCGAGCACGAGGAAATGGTCGCCGCGCTGGAGGCGCGCGATGCCGACCGGCTGTCCGAAGTTCTGGGACGCCACCTGAAAAAGGCCTGGGAGCGCGTCAGCGAGACGCTGGAAGGCGCCGGCCGTTAAGAAACCGGAAGCCCCTTATAAACCGATCCCCTGTGGGAATGCCCCCCGCCTGCTTCCCCTTCCCCGGGGAAGGAAAGAACGGCAATGTTGCATTCCAAAGGCAATTGCCCCGCTTGTAGACCAGATGGTTCGCCCTGTTTCGACGAGAGCGCTCCGCTTTGCCGTCGTCGAGGTTCCGGCCATATCTCGGCAGCACCGGCCCCGAGAGCGTGCATGCTTCGATCGCACGGGCGAATCATCGATCGGCTATCCACTGTGGGACCCTTGCCCGTTCCACGGTTTCGCCGGCATCCCTGTCGGCCCCTCGTTCTTCTGTTCGCCGCCTTGCCCGCCAGCATGGGCTCGCGAACGGCAGCGGCGCCTGTTCCAGCGCGTGTTCAGTGTTTCCGCCGCAAGGCAGGCGATCTTTCGCATTCGCCGACAAGCCCTTGAAACAGCTTGCAGAACCCATCCGGCAATTCGCGCCCCTGCCCGCCTCCACGCAAAGAAAATCCCGGCACCGCAAATTTGATGGTTTACAATAGTAATACAATATGATGTTTTACCTTCGCTGCTGAGGAGCAGCTTTCTTTGGGAGGACATCATGAAATTCAAAATCGCACTCGCGAGTGCCACGATCCTTGCTGCCTCGATGTTCAGCGCCGCGTCCGCGGCCGAGCTGACCGTCGGCTTTTCGCAGATCGGGTCCGAGTCCGGCTGGCGCGCCGCCGAGACGACGCTCACCAAGCAGCAGGCCGAACAGCGCGGCATCGACCTGAAATTCGCCGATGCGCAGCAGAAGCAGGAAAACCAGATCAAGGCCCTGCGCTCCTTCATCGCGCAGGGCGTCGACGCCATTCTCGTCGCCCCGGTCGTGGCAACCGGCTGGGACGAGGTGCTGCAGGAAGCCAAGGATGCGGAAATCCCGGTCATCCTGCTCGACCGCACGGTCGACGCCCCCGACGACCTCTACCTGACCGCCGTCACCTCCGACCTCGTGCACGAGGGCAATGTCGCCGGCAAGTGGCTGGTCGACACGGTCGCCGGCAAGCCGTGCAACGTCGTCGAGCTCCAGGGCACGACCGGCTCCTCGCCCGCCATCGACCGCAAGAAGGGCTTCGAGGAAGCGCTCGCCGGCCATGACAACCTGAAGATCGTCCGCAGCCAGACAGGCGACTTCACCCGCACCAAGGGCAAGGAAGTCATGGAGAGCTTCCTGAAGGCGGAGGACGGCGGCAAGAACATCTGCGCGCTCTATGCCCACAACGACGACATGGCCGTCGGCGCCATCCAGGCGATCAAGGAAGCCGGCCTGAAGCCGGGCACCGACATCCTCGTCGTCTCGATCGACGCCGTGCCCGACATCTTCCAGGCGATGGCTGCCGGCGAAGCCAATGCCACGGTCGAGCTGACGCCCAACATGGCAGGCCCCGCCTTCGACGCCCTCGACGCCTTCCGCAAGGACGGCAAGGCGCCGCCGAAGTGGATCCAGACCGAATCGAAGCTCTATACGCAGGCTGACGATCCGGCGAAGGTCTACGAGGAGAAGAAGGGCCTCGGCTACTGATCTCACCCTGGAGCCCCGTGTCCGGCCAATGGCCGGGCGCGGGGCCTCCGCCAGGCCCGTTCGCCTCCTAGGCTGCGGGCGGCCATCCTCATCCGGGTCGGGACCATGCAGCCTGCCAGTTCCTATATTCTTTCGGCGACGGGGATCGACAAGATCTTTCCAGGCGCCAAGGCACTGAACCGCGTCGATTTCTCTCTGCGGCGCGGCGAGGTGCATGCCCTGCTCGGCGAAAACGGCGCGGGTAAGTCGACGCTCGTCAAGTGCCTCACCGGGGCCTATCGCCGCGACGGCGGGCGCATCCTCGTCGATGGCGCCGACGTCGATCCGCAGAGCACGCTGGAGGCCCAGAACCTCGGCATCGGCACCGTCTACCAGGAAGTGAACCTGCTTTCGAACCTGACGGTCGCCGAAAACCTCTTCCTCGGCCGCCAGCCGAAGCGCTTCGGCCTCGTCGACGCCCGCGAGATGAACCGCCGGGCAAGGGCGCTGCTTGCCGAATACGACCTCGACATCGACGTCACCGCCGAACTTGCCGCCTATTCCGTCGCCGTGCAGCAGGTCGTCGCCATCGCCCGCGCGGTCGACCTGTCGGGCAAGGTGCTGATCCTCGACGAGCCGACGGCCAGCCTCGACACGCACGAGGTGGCGATGCTGTTCCGCATCGTACGCCGGCTGAAGGAGCGCGGCCTCGGCATCGTGTTCATCACCCACTTCCTCGAGCAGGTCTACGCGATTTCCGACCGCATCACCGTGCTGCGCAATGGCCAGCTCGTCGGCACGCGCGAGACCGCCGATCTGCCGCGCCGCGACCTGATCGCCATGATGCTCGGCCGCGAACTGGTGCAGGAAGTGGCGGGCGAACATGGCGCGAAGGGCGAGGCCGGCCCCGTGCGCTTCAGCTTCCGGGGTTTCGGCCGCAAGGGCCATATCCAGCCGTTCGACCTCGATGTCGGCACGGGCGAGGTCGTCGGCATTGCCGGCCTGCTCGGCTCCGGCCGCACGGAAACGGCCGAGATCCTCTTCGGCGCCGAGCGCGCCGACAGCGGCACGGCGGAGAGAGACGGCCGGACGCTCGACCTCTCCTCCCCCCGCGCCGCCATCCGCGAGAAATTCGGCTTCTGCCCGGAAGACCGCAAGGTCGATGGCATCGTCGGCGACCTCTCCGTGCGCGAGAACATCGCGCTCGCCCTCCAGGCCCGGCGCGGCTGGGCCCGGCCGATCAGCCGCGGCGAGCAGGACCGGCTGGCGGACCACTACATAAAGGCGCTCGACATCCGCACGAGCGACCGAGAGAAGCCGATCAAGCTGCTCTCCGGCGGCAACCAGCAGAAGGCGATCCTCGCCCGCTGGCTCGCCACCAATCCGGATTTCCTCATCCTCGACGAGCCGACGCGCGGCATCGATGTCGGCGCGCATGCGGAAATCATCCGCCTCATCGAATCCCTGTGCGAGAAAGGCATGTCGCTGATCGTCATCTCCTCCGAACTCGAAGAGCTGGTCGCCTATTCCAGCCGCGTCATCGTGCTGCGCGACCGGGCGCATGTCGCCGAACTCACTGGCAGCGCGGTCACCACGGACGGCATCGTCGAGGCGATCGCCGCCTCCGCCGGGAGGGTCGATCCATGAACGCGACCTTGAAAACCTATGCCGTCAGGCTCTTTCCGCAGGTCGCCGCACTCGCCGTCATCCTCCTGATGGTGTCGATTGCCTTTCCGGGCTTCTTCCGCCTCGAAATGCAGAACGGCCGGCTCTATGGCAGCCTCATCGACATCCTCAACCGCGGCGCGCCGGTGGCGCTGCTGGCGATCGGCATGACCGTGGTCATCGCCACCAAAGGCATCGACCTGTCGGTCGGCGCCGTCATGGCGATCTGTGGGGCTGTCGCCGCCGCCTGCATCACGGCGGGTTACGGGCTGGCGCTGACGCTGCTCGTCACCATCGGCACCGGCCTCTTGTGCGGCCTGTGGAACGGGTTCCTCGTCGCCGTGCTGGATATCCAGCCGATCATCGCCACGCTGGTGCTGATGGTCGCCGGCCGCGGCATCGCCCAGCTCATCACCGAGGGCGCGATCCTCACCTTCAACGATGCCGGCCTCATCTTCCTCGGCAGCGGTTCGCTCTTCGGCTTGCCCATGCCGGTCGTCATCTGGCTCGTCTTCGGCCTTGCCGTGGCGCTTATCGTGCGGCGCACGGCGCTCGGCATGCTCATCGAGGCGCTCGGCGTCAACCGGCGCGCCTCCATGCTCTCGGGCGTTTCCACCGGCGTGCTGCTGATCGCCGCCTATGTGCTCTCGGGCCTCTGCGCCGCGCTCGCCGGCATCATCGCCGCCGCCGACATCCGCGGCGCGGATGCCAACAATGCCGGCCTCTGGCTGGAGCTCGACGCGATCCTCGCCGTCGTCGTCGGCGGCACCTCGCTGCTCGGCGGACGTTTTTCCATCGCTGCCTCGCTGCTCGGCGCGCTCATCATCCAGTCGATCAACACGGGCATCCTGCTGTCCGGTTTCCCGCCCGAATTCAACCTGATCATCAAGGCGGCGATCATCGTGCTGATCCTCGTCATCCAGTCGCCGCGCGCGCAGTCGGCCTTCGTCTTCCTCTCCCGCCCGCAGGCGGCAAGCAAGACGGGCGAGGAGACGAAATGAACCCGCGTTATCTCCCCCTCACCGCCACGATCGCCATCTTCCTCATCGCCTATGCCGTCTGCATCGCGCAGTATCCCAACATGCTGTCGACGCGGGTGATCGGCAACCTCCTGACGGACAATGCCTTCCTCGGCATCGCGGCGGTCGGCATGACCTTCGTGATCCTGTCCGGCGGCATCGATCTTTCCATCGGCGCGGTCATCGCCTTCACCGGCGTCCTTCTCGCCGTGCTGCTGCAATCGACCGCGATCCATCCGCTTGCCGCCTTCGTGCTGGCGCTTGCCGTCACCACGGCCTTCGGCGCCTTGATGGGCGCGATCATCCATCACCTCGAAATGCCGCCCTTCATCGTCACGCTTGCCGGCATGTTCCTGGCGCGCGGCATGGCCTTCGTGCTGTCGATCGATTCCATACCGATCAAGCATCCCTTCTACGCCACGCTGAAGAGTGTCTATTACAAGCTGCCCGGCGGCGGACGCATCACCCTGATCGGTGGCCTGATGCTCCTCGTTTTCGCTGCCGGCATCCTGATCGCCCACCGCACCCGCTTCGGCGCCAACATCTACGCGCTTGGCGGCGGCACGGCGACGGCGCGGCTGATGGGCGTGCCGATCGGACGCACGACGGTGATGATCTACGCCCTCTCCGGCTTCCTCGCGGGCCTCTCCGGCATCGTCTTCTCGCTCTACACCTCCGCCGGTTACTCGCTCGCCACCGTCGGGGTGGAACTCGACGCCATCGCCGCGGTCGTCATCGGCGGCACGCTTCTGACGGGCGGGTCCGGCTTCGTCGCCGGCACGCTGGTCGGCATCCTCATCCAGGGCCTCATCCAGACCTACATCACTTTCGACGGCTCGCTGTCGAGCTGGTGGACGAAGATCCTGATCGGCCTCCTGCTCTTCGCCTTCATCCTGCTCCAGAAGGGCCTGATCCTCGCGACGGACCGGCGGAGGCGGCATGCCTGACATGCATCCCGCCGCCCTCGCCCGTACCCGAAACCCCAACGGCCAGAGCACTTCCGCTTTTCTTCAGAACGCGAAAGCGCTCTAGCCTTTTGTTTTAACGCAATTCCGGACGCAAAACCGCTTCGCACCTTTGCTGGAATTGCTCGATGCGAGGACGGACCGGTGCGCAAGAAGGGCCTGCTCGAAACGATGATGAACGGACCCGTGGCCCGCACCAGCCACTCGCAGGTCGTGGGCGAGCTCGGCAGGGCGATCATCGCCGGCGAGTTTGCGGTGGGTGCCACGCTGCCCGGCGATGCGGATCTCGAAGCCCGCTTCGGCGTCTCGCGCACGGTGCTGCGCGAAGCGATGAAGACGCTGGCGGCCAAGGGGCTGGTCGTGCCGCGCGCCCGCATCGGCACGCGCGTCACCGCAAAGACCCAGTGGAACCTCTTCGACAGCGACATCCTCACCTGGCATTTCGCAGTCGGCGTGGATGAGCAGTTCCTCGTTCATCTCAGCGAGATCCGCCTCGGCTTCGAGCCGCAGGCCGCGGCCCTTGCCGCCCGTCACGCCAGCGAGGCCGACATCAACCAGATGATGCTGCTCGCCGTCGCCATGGGCGACCCGGCCCACACGCCGGAGACCCTGGCGCTCGCCGACCTGCGTTTCCACCTCAGCGTCATCGATACGGCGCGCAATCCCTTCATGCGCACGGTGGGCAGCCTCATCGAGGCGGCGCTGGCCGGCATCTTCAAGCTCTCCTCGCCCGCCGCCGACCACATCAAGATCGGCGATGTCGCCGCAAGCCACATGCGCATCGTCGAGGAAATCCGCCGGCGCGACGAGGACGGCGCGCGGCGCGCCATGGAAACCGTCATCCGCGTCGGCCGCAGCCGCCTGACGGATACGCTGGTGCAGAAGCGGCCATAGCGCCCAAGCCCCCGGAACTAGAACGTCATCGCCCCATGGGCGCTCGCCACCGCCTTGCGCAGGTCCTCGATCGCCCCGTTGGACGCCGCGGGAAGCTCTTCGCCCTCCAGTTCGCGCGGCATCTTCCAGCCGGGATCGACGCCCTCCATGTTGGGCAGCTCGTGGGCGATGCCCTTGTGGCAGTCGATGCAGGTCGCCTTGCCGGGCAGGAGGAACTTCGCGTGGATATCGGCCGCGCGCTGGGTCTGCTTGGTGAAGTCCATCGCGACGGCCGAATGGCAGTTGCGGCATTCCAGGCTGTCGTTCGCCTTCAGCCGTGCCCATTCATGCTGGGCAAGCTCCAGCCGATGGTCGAGGAATTTCTCGCGCGTGTTGATCGTGCCGAAGATCTTGCCCCAGACCTCCTTCGAGGCCTGCATCTTGCGGGCGATCTTGTCGGTCCATTCATGCGGCACATGGCAATCCGGACAGGAGGCGCGCACGCCGGAGCGGTTGGTGAAATGCACCGTGTTGGTCAGCTCCTGGTAGACGTTGTCCCGCATCTCATGGCACGAGGTGCAGAACTTCTCCGTGTTCGTCAGCTCCAGCGCGGTGTTGAAGGCGCCCCAGAACATGACCCCGCCGACGAAGCCGCCGAGCGTCAGGAAGGCGAGGCTGAGGGTCGCCGCAGGCGTGGTCAGAATGGTCCAGACCCAGGCGAGGACGGCCTTGATGCGCGCCACCATCACTCGCTTCCCGCCTTGGTGACGCCCATGTCGCTCATGTCCTTGAACGTGTTCTCGACGAGCGGCTTGTGATCGGCCTGCGGCACATGGCAGGCGGTGCAGAAATAGCGCCGCGGCGAGACGTCGGCGAGCATCTGGCCCTCGCGCGTCATGTAATGGGTGATGCTGATCATGGGCGCGCCGGCATCCTGCGAGAATTCACGCTTGTGGCAGGAAAGACAGCGGTTGGCGTTGACCGACAGCTGGTAGCCGTCGATCGAATGCGGGATGACGGGCGGCTGTTCCGGATAGGCGCGCATGCGGCGGATGTCGTCGATGACCCATTTCGGCAGGGGATCGGCCGGCAGGGTCTGCATCGCGTCGCCCTGCGGGCCGGAAAGCTGCGGCACCATCTGTGCCATGGCGCCGGTGGCAAGCACCGCCACGCCGATCGCGGCGAAAATCCATCCGGGGCTCGGGGTCAGGCGACGGGTTCGATCTTGACTGCGCATTTCTTGAAATCCGTCTGTTTCGAGATGGGGTCGGTGGCGTCGAGCGTGACCTTGTTGATGAGCTGGCTGGCATCGAACCACGGCACGAAGATCACGCCCGGCGGCATGCGGTTGCGCCCGCGCGTCTCGACGCGCGAGCGGATCTCGCCGCGCCGCGATATGATGCGGATCTCCGATCCCTGGTTGAGGCCGCGCTTGCGCGCATCGTCGGCATTCATGAAGCAGCGGGCGCCGGGGAAAGCCTTGTAGAGCTCGGGGACGCGCATGGTCATCGAACCGGAATGCCAGTGCTCCAGCACGCGGCCCGTGACGAGCCAGATGTCGTATTCGTCATCCGGGGATTCGGCCGGCGGCTCGTACGGCACGGCGATGATCGCGGCCTTGCCGTCCTTGTTGCCGTAGAACTTCACGCCCTCGCCGGGTTTCACATAGGGATCGTACCCTTCGCGATAGCGCCACAGCGTCTCCTTGCCGTCGACCACCGGCCAGCGCAGGCCGCGCACCTCGTGATAGGTGTCATAGGGCGCAAGGTCGTGGCCATGGCCGCGGCCGAAGGCGGCATATTCCTCAAAGAGGCCCTTCTGGATGTAGAAGCCGAAATGCTGTGCCTCGTTGTTGGCGTGCTCGGGCTTAACCTCGTCGATTGAAAATTTCGCGACGTCGCTCTCGGCGAAGAGCACTTGATAGAGCGTCTTGCCCTTGTAGTCCGGGTTGGCGGCGAGAAGCTCCGCCGGCCAGACCTCGTCCGTGGTGAAGCGCTTGGAGAACTCGACCATCTGCCAGAGATCGGAGCGCGCCTCGCCCGGCGCCTGCACGAGCTGGTGCCAGACATGGGTGCGCCGCTCGGCATTGCCGTAGGCGCCCTCCTTCTCCACCCACATGGCGGCGGGAAGGATGAGGTCGGCGCTCATCGCCGTGATCGTCGGATAGGCATCCGACACGACGATGAAGTTTTCCGGATTGCGGTAGCCCTGATAGGTCTCGTTCGAAGTGTTCGGGCCGGCCTGGACGTTGTTGTTGACCTGCACCCAGTAGAAATTGAGCTTGCCGTCGCGAAGCATGCGGTCCTGCTGGACGGCATGATAGCCGGGCTTTTCCGGAATGATGCCATGCGGCACGCGCCAGATCTCTTCGGCATGCTTGCGGTGTTCCGGGTTCGTCACCACCATGTCGGCGGGCAGGCGGTGCGCGAAGGTGCCGACCTCGCGCGCCGTGCCGCAGGCCGAAGGCTGGCCGGTCAGCGAGAAGGGGCTGTTGCCGGGCTCGGAAATCTTTCCCGTCAAAAGGTGGAGGTTATAGACCATCTGGTTCGCCCAGACGCCGCGCACATGCTGGTTGAAGCCCATGGTCCAGAGCGACATGACCTTGCGGTCGGGATCCGCATAGAGCTCGGCGAGCTGCCTGAGGAAGCCGGCCTCGACGCCGGTCATCTCGACCGCCTTTTCCAGCGTGTATTCCGCGACGAAAGCCTTGAAGGCCTCGTAGTCCATCGGCTCCGTCTTGCCCGGATCGGCGGAATTGGCGGCATTCACCTCCACCGGATTGTCCGGCCTGAGGCCATAGCCGATATCGGTGACGCCGCGCACGAACTTCGTGTGATTGCGCACGAAATCCTCGTTCACCCGGCCGGACTGGATGATGTGGTTGGCGATGTAGTTGAGGATCACCAGGTCCGTGCCCGGCTTGAAGACCATCGGGATATCGGCGAGGTCCATGCTGCGATGGGTGAAGGTGGACAGCACCGCCACGCGCACATGCTCGTTGCCGAGCCGCCGGTCGGCGATGCGCGTCCACAGGATCGGGTGCATCTCCGCCATGTTCGAGCCCCAGAGCACGAAGGCGTCGGCATGCTCGAAGTCGTCGTAGCAGCCCATCGGCTCGTCCATGCCGAAGGTGCGCATGAAGGCGACGGCTGCGGACGCCATACAGTGGCGGGCGTTCGGGTCGAGATTGTTCGAGCGGAAGCCGGCGCGCATCAGCTTTGTCGCGGCATAGCCCTCGAAGATCGTCCACTGGCCGGAGCCGAACATGCCGACGGCGGTCGGCCCCTTTTCCTTCAGCACCTTCTTGGCCTGTTCGGCCATCACGTCGAAGGCTTCTTCCCAGGTCACTGGCTCGAACTCGCCGTCCTTGGCATAGACGCCGTTCCGCCTGCGCAGGAGCGGCGCCGTCAGGCGGTCGGAGCCATACATGATCTTCGAGAGGAAATAGCCCTTGATGCAGTTGAGGCCGCGGTTGACCTCCGCCTGCATGTCGCCGTGCGTGGCGACGACCTTGCCTTCCTTGACGCCCACCATGACGCCGCAGCCGGTGCCGCAGAAGCGGCAGGGCGCCTTGTCCCATTTGATCTCCAGCGCACTCACCCCGCCCGGAACCGGCTGCGCGGCAGCGGGAAGCGCGATGCCCGCCGCCGCCGCCGCGACGCCCGCCGCCTGGGCCTTCAGGATGTCACGCCGCGTCAGTTCGCTGCCCATGCACCTCGTCCTCTTCCAATTCGACATGTTCGAAAACCATGTTCGCCGCGATCACGCCGTCGAGGACGGAGATGCGCATCAGTGTATCCCCGAGCACGCCGGTGCTCGGCCCCTCGATGACCACGACGATCCTGCCCTTGTCGCAGCCGTGCACCTCGACATTGGCAAAGCCGGCAAGCGCCTCGAGCACGTCCGCCACGAAGCCCGGCTTGACGGCGATCACCGCGCTTGAAATGTGATAGCGGCGCCCATCAGGCATAGGCCACCTCCACGCTGCGGGGCGCGATGGCGACCGCGCCGACCGGACAGACGGAAATGCAGGCGCCGCAGCCGGTGCAGGCCTCGGCCACAAGCTGCGGCACGAAGGGGCCGCCGCGCACCGGACGGAAGCGGATCGCCTCCGCCGGACAGGCGTCCCGGCAGGCCTGACAGTCGACACCCTGGAACGGCAGGCAGGAGGACGCGATGGCGACGACATGATCGAAGCGGCCGGCGACGCCATCGGCGAACACCGGCTCGGGACAGTGCTCCGCGCAGGCACCGCAGAAGGTGCATTCCGCCGCCGCAAAATCGAGCACGGGCAAATCGTCAGTGAGGCGTATCACGCCGGTGGGACAGTGCTCCACGCACGACCCGCAGCCCGTGCAGGCGGCAAGGGCGTCCTCCGCGATGCCGGGCGGACGGATGCGGGCGGTCGCGTCATGCCTTCCGCCGCGCAGGAAATTCCGCCTGGAAAGAACTTGCTGCGTCATGGCCTTCCCCTCAATGGCCCGGCGGACCGGGCGGCCCATAGAGGATCTGGAACATCCAGACGAGGAAGCCGTAGCCGCCGACGACACCGACGGCGACGATGGGCCAGATGCCGAAAGCAAGGACGAAGAACGTGATAAGCTCGCGCCGCCGGCGTGATCCGGGCGTTTGTGGCGTCAGTTGTTCCGGGGCGACGTCAGACAAGGTATGCGTCCTCCGATACCAATCATCGTCGTGATACTAGCATCGCCCCAATGAAAATAAAGTGAAATAAACTTTCCACTTTCACTCATGAATATACTTGTGAAACATCAATTATCGATATATTTTTATAAATATAACGAATTGAAGAATTTCGTATAAAATGAACAAAAAATACAGGATTAATTCATATTACGCCGGAGAAATATTAGAAGACCATCATTCCAAAGACATGGCTATTCATGGAAGCCCGGCTTTCGCACCGCAATCGACGACGCAAAAGCCGGATATTGCCGGCACGCATCCGGAGCTACTCCGGAACCTTGTTTTACCTGGATTGTCCGGCACCGAAGCGATGCCGCTGCGGCCGGTTCTAGTCCTCTTCCGCGCGCCCGCGACGCCAGTAGGAAACGACGAGGTGCTCGGTGTTGGAAAGGCGCCTTTCCTGCCGCGCGAAGCTGCGGATCGCCCGGAAGGCTTCGAACTCGCAGCCCGCCCAGACATAGACGGCCTCGCCATCCATCGGGAATGCCACGGACCGCACGGCATCGATCAGCAGGCTCGTGCTGCCCGCCGGCCGGCCATCGCGGAACAGCCATTCGACGATGACCGCCGGCGGCGGCGCGAGGACCTGAACCTCGCCGGCATCCTCGACCTCGATGAAGACCCGGCCACGCGCCCCTGCCGGCAGGTTTTCCAGCATGCGGGCGATGGCCGGCAGCGCCGTCTCGTCGCCGGCGAAGAGATACCAGTCGGCCGCAACGAGGCCGCCGCCGCCGGGACCGACCACGCCGACCCGGTCGCCGACCGCCGCGGCCGCCGCAAAGCCGGAGCCGGGACCTGCATCCGCATGGAGCACGAAATCGATATCGAGCGTGCCGGCGGCCAGATCGACGGAGCGCACGGTATATTTGCGCATCAGCGGACGCAGCTCGGGTTTCTCCCAGGCAATCACCCCGTTCGCGCCGACATGCGGCCATTGCGGTTCGCCCGCCTCCGGCCGCTGTACCATGAGATTGAGGTGCAGCGCGTCGAGCCCGGCGAACCGCGCAACGTTTTCGCCGGACAGCGTCAGGCGGCGCATGTGCGGCGTCAGCGTCCGGCAGGCGACGACTTTGAGTATCTGGAAGTTCGGCGGGCGGACGATCTCCCCGCCATCGCCCGTCCAGGTGATGGCCGGCGGATCGTCGCCGGCAAATTCCAGGATATGCGAGGCGACGGCCATGCGGGCGAGATAGAGCCCTTCGAGATCCGGCGCGGCGACATCGACCAGCGTCGCCTCGCCCTCGCGCGAGAACTGCGCGCGGATGCTCCCGAGCCGAAGCAGCGGGCCGGTCGGCCCCTCGCTCACTTCTGCATTGTGCTCCTGCATGTGGTCGCAGAATTCCGCGATGACGGGAGCGGGGTTGCGCAGGGCGATCCGCGCCCGGGCGGTGTACTGTCTTGCGTGCATGTCAATTTCCTATTGCGCGTCGATCCAGAAGGTGCCCTCCAGCGGCACCGCCAGGAAACGGTCGTTGATCTCGGCGAGCGTCTTGGCGGGATCGACATCCGCGAAGAGATCGGGGTGCATCCACTTCGCGAAACACTCGAAGACGAGGATGTTGAGAACCGAGATCGACAGCTGGTGCGACACCGCATGCGCCCGGCCCTGCTGCACCGCCGTCAGCCCGTCGCGCAGGCCCTTGCCAAGAATGCCCGCGAAGGATTTTCGCGCGCTTTCGGCATCGACATCGCCGCCGAGCACGAGGCCGCCCTGGGCGGCAAGATGCGGGCCGCCGGTCGCGATATAGACCGTGGGATCCGCGCCGAGCACGAATTCCGGGCTGAGCTGGCCGTCATAGCCCGGCACATCCGCGCCTATGCTCTCGCCGCCCGCAAGCCGCAGATAGTCCGTCATGCGGTTGCCCTTTCCGGGCGTCGAGCAGCACGTAGCCCCCGCATGGGCATCGACCAGCACGGAAACCGGTTTCGCCCTCGCCGTGCGCTCCGTGATGCGCCGGTAGCGTTCGCGCAGGAAATCGCCGAACGCCCTGCCCTTCGCCTCCTGGCCAATGGCGGCGGCAAGCAGCGTGACGGAGAAGGCGGTCGTTTCCGCCGGTCCCTTGCCGTCATTGACAGGCCCGTCGAGGAAGAGGACGGGCACGCCCGCTGCCTCCAGCATCGCGGCCGCCTCCGTCCAGCCGCTCTCCCAGATGGAGACGACGAAAAGGTCCGGCTTGACCGAAAGGATCGCCTCGACAGAGGTCTTCCCCGGCAGCACGGCGCCGACGGTGGGGATGGCGTCGATGGCCGGGAAGCGCCGGCGATAGGCCTCGTACATGCCGCGATCGATGCGCTGCGGCGCGGCCCAGCCGGCGATGCGCGCGACGGGATCGGGATCGACAAGGGCGAGCGAGAGGAGCAGCAGGCTTTCGTTCGTGACGATGCGGCGCGCCGGCTCCGCAAGGCGCACGCTGCGCCCGGCGGCATCCGACAGCAGGATCTCGGCCCGCGCCGGCAAGGCGAATGCCGGAAACGCCAGCAGCAACAGGAGCGACAGCCGACAGAGGGCCGCCGGCAAGCCGGCGCCCCCTCCGCTCGTCCGGGTTCGATGCGAAGCGCTCACCACGAATATTTCAGGCTCGCGGTGATGGCGCGGCCCGCGCCGTAGTTGCAGCTTCCGCCGGTGCTGTTGAGGCAATGGGAGACATACTCCTTGTCGAACAGGTTGGTGACGTTGACCCGAAGCTTCGTGCCGGAAAAGTCCTTGTCGATGGCGCCGAAATCGTATTCCGCGCCGATATCGACAAGCGCCCGGCCGGGAATGCGCAGCTCCGCCTTGTAGGTGCTGTCCGTCTGGTAGGAGGACATGGCCCGCACGCCCCCGGTGAGCGTCAGCCCGTCGGCGAAGGCCGGCCGATAGCTGAGCCAGACGCTGCCCTGATGCTCGGGCAGGCGCAGCACCTCACGGCCGAGCTCGACGGGATTGTTGGACTTCAGCACTTCCGAATGGGAATAGGCATAGGCGGCGAGAAGGTCGAGCTCCGGCGTCAGCTCGTACTTGCCCTCGATCTCCAGACCCCGCACCCACTGCCGGCCCGATTGCACGTCGAACAGGATATCGGCCGGATCCGGCGTCAGGGCATTGTCGAGCGTCAGGTCGAAGAGCGAGGCGGTGATCATGCCGCGGCCGCCCGGGGGCTCGTATTTCAGGCCGATCTCATACTGCTCGGCCGTCTGCGCCCGGAAGGGATTGCCGTCCCGGTCCGTGCCGAGCGTCGGCAGGAACGAAGTGGCGTAGCTGGCATAGGGCGCAAGACCGTTGTCGAAGAGATAGGTGAGGCCCGCGCGCCAGGTCAGCTCCCGGTCCCGTGTCGTCACGGTCGGCGTGCCGGCAAGGCGGTTCGTGCTGTCGATCTCGGACAGGTCGTAGCGCAGGCCGAAGGTGCCCACCCAGTTGTCGTAGCGGATCTGGTCCTGCATGTAGAAACCGATCTGCTGCTGCTCCTGCAGGCCAGAGCGCTGGATGGCCGGCACGGGGATGTCCACCTCGCCGTAGCGCGGGTCGAAGAGGTCGAGCGGCGGCACGCCGGCGATGGCATTGCCAAAATTGGTGGAGGACGTCGCCTTCAGGTAATCGAGGCCGAAGAGCATCGTGTGGTCGAGCGCGCCCGTGTCGAAGCGGGCTTCGAGCTGCGTGTCGACATTGAAGGCCGAGACCCAGTCGTCGGAAATCGCCGAGGCGCGGTTGAGCGTGTGCCCGTCCGGCTGCCAGGCAAAGGCCGGGTTGACGAGGACGAGGAACATGTTCTGGTCGGAGCGGCTGTAGCGCAGGTTCTGCCGCACCGTGAAGGTCTCGTTGAACTCATGCTCGAATTCATAGCCGAGGGCATAGAAATCCCGGTCGAAGACATCCGCATTGGGATCGCCGAGATAGATATCGCGCGGCACGCGTGCGGTCGGATTGTCGATCAGCGTGCCGACGGCGGGGTAGAAGCGCGGGCTGAAGGTCGGGCGGTCCTTCTGGTAGTAGCCATAGAGCGTGAGCGTGGTCTGGTCGGTGGGCGACCAGGTGAGGCTCGGCGCCATCATCAGCTGCTTCTCCCGTTCCCGGTCGACCTGGCTGCCCATGTTCTTGCCGAGCGCGACGAGGCGGTAGAGCCAGTCGCCGTCCTCGGTCAGGGGGCCGGTCATGTCGAGCGTCGCCTGCACGCCGCCATGCGAGGAGGTCTGGAGGCCCACCTCGTTGTGCGCCGTCGCCTGCGGGCGCTTGCTCACCTGGTTGATGAGGCCGCCCGGCACGGTGCTGCCGTAGAGCACGGAGGCCGGCCCCTTGATGACGTCGATGCGTTCCAGCGCGAAGGCATTGACGCTCGGCGTCGCATAGTTGCTCGGGTCGCCCGGCAGAATGAGCCCGTCGAGCCACATCGTGCCATAGGCGTTGAAGCCGCGGATATAGAGCCAGTCGTAGCGGATGTCGTAGCCGTTCGGATCCGGATGCACGCCCGGCGTATAGCGCAGCGCCTCGGCGACCGTGTTCACACCCTGCGCATCCATCTGGTCGCGCGTGACGACGCTGACCGCCTGCGGTGTTTCGAGCAGGGACGTGTCCGTCTTGGAAGCACTGAGGCTGCGCTTTGCGACGAGGCCCTGGTCCGGCCCCTTCGGGTTGTCCTCGCCGCCCTCGACGGTGATCGTCTGGAGCGCCGTCGCGCCGGCCTCCTGCGCCTGTGCCGGGCCGGCAAGCCCCGCCAGCGCCACGGTCGCGGCCAGCCACAGGCGCCTGCGCCAGATCGCGCGCCCCGCCCTCTCCGTTGCTCCCATCACCGTCTCTTCTGCCAATCTCATGATCGCGGTCCCACCGTCCGATAGCCTTTTCCTAAACTTGACCTTGTAAATCAAGTTAAGCTATCTCTAGGGCAACACTTGCACGACGGACAATGTCGGCACCTTTGCGCACCGCGCAGATGCCTTTGCGCACCGGCAAATCTCCGCGCGGTGCCGGAATTCGATCACCAATCACGGGTCATCCTGCGCAATGCCGGTGACCGGAACAGTGAAGGACAGGGGATGGCGGCCGCACCTGGCAACGCCGGAAACGAGGGCAAGGGGGGCCGCGTGCGCGTGCGCGATTTCCTGCGCCATGAGGGCATCGCCTTCGACAGCCCCGACGACCGGCTTTCGCCCGACGACACGCTGATGAAGGGTAAGTTCCTGCACAGGGAGCTGCGCCGCGGCCTCGTCCTGCATGTCAGCGACGCGATCGAGGAGAGGGCCTTCACGGCCACCTCGCTCCTGCCGGAGGAGCTTTCCTGCATCTTCTTCCTGGAGGGCAGCGTCGATCTTTCGATCGGCGACCGCCGCTTTGCCTTCCAGGCGGACCGCAGCGCGGTGCGCGGCGTGGCGATCATGAATGCCTGCCCGGAAAATTTCGAACGCGCCTCGCGCGGCGGCCAGCACCTGCGCCATCTCGTGGTCTCCGCAACGCCGGAATGGCTGCACCGCGACGCGCTGGAAGCCGTGGCGGATACGACGGGCGGCGCGCGGCTGCTGCGCGATCACCTCAGCGAGCACCGCTGGACGCTGACGCCGCGCATGATGGAGCTGGTGCGGCAGATCTTCAGCCCCTCGCCGCTCATTCCCGAACTGCGCGACCTCTATCTCGAAGGCCGCGCCGTCGAGCTCGTGGCGGAGACGATGGCGGCGGTGCTGCAGGCCGACCGGCGCGGGGCGGGCGGCACGCTGCTGAGCCGGCAGGACGCGATCTGCCTCGGCCGCGCCCGGGACTTCATCGCAGCCCGCGCCACCGAGGCGCTGAGCGTGGAAACGATCGCGCGCGAGGCCGGCATCAGCGCGAGCGGCCTGCAACGCCTGTTCCGCGTCGCGGAAAACCGCAGCGTCTTCGACTATGTGCGCAATATCCGGCTGGAGCGCGCCTTTGCCGCCCTCGACCGGGAAAACGTAACCGTACAGGAGGCGAGCGCGATCGCCGGCTATACCAGCGCCGCCAATTTCGCCACCGCCTTCCGCCGCCGCTTCGGCATTGTGCCGACGGCCGTGCGCAAAGCCGATCCGCGCTGACGGGCTGCCGTCAAAGGCCGAGATCCCGCGCAAGCGTCTCCATGTCGCCAAGATAGCGCTGCAGGCGCGCGGAATTGTCCGGAAGCTCCGGCCGCGCCGCCGCCCAGCCGATATAGGTGAGCGCGCGCAGCAGCAGGAACAGCGGCAAGTGCCGGAACTCCGCTTCCGCCTGCGGCCGGACGGCGGCATATCCCTCCAGCAGGGCCGCACGCAATCGCGGATAGTCGGGTTCGTGCCGGTTGCGCAGCAGCGCGGTGGCCAGATCGAACAGCCGGAAGCCGAAGCCGCAATCGTCGAAATCGATGAAGGCGACGGCGCCTCCCGCCACGAGGACATTTTCGCGGACCAGGTCGGCATGGATCAGGCCGTAGTCCAGCCCCGGCGCCAGCGCCGAAAACCGCGGCAGGAGGCGGGCGCGCAGGCGCGCCAGGGCATCCCGCTGCACCGGCGTGATGACCGGGCAATCCCAGAACCGGCCCCAGAAGGGCGCTTCGCCCAGCAACCCCTCGACATCCCAGGCTGGACGCTCGAACCCGGCCAGCCGCACGAAGGCATCGGCCGCATCGTGCAGGCGGGCCATCTCCCGGCCGATGGCGCCAAAGAGCGCCGGCAAATCCCGGCCGCCGCGGGGAAGCGGAGCGCCCGTATCGCCGAGCGGCTCGCCCTCCATCCAGTCGATCAGGTCGGCATAGTGTGGTTCGCCCGGCGCCAAAGACGGCAAGACGGCAAGCAGGCTGCCGTCCGGCGCGGCGATCGGCAGCGGCACGGCGATGCCCTTTTCGCGCAACGCCGCCATGAAGACGAGTTCCGAGGCGAGCGCCGCCGGCGAATGATAGGCCGGGCGGTGCAGCCGCAAGGCCGCCGGCCGGCCGTCGCGCAGGCGAACCTTGAAGACCGCGTTCTCGCGATATTTCAAGAGTTCGGGCACCTGGTCCGGCAGGTCCCAATGGGCAAGGGCGCCCGCCGCCCGGGCCGTCAGGGTTGCGATCATGTCGTCCATCGCGTCACAGCCCGCTCAGCACGTCGTCGAGCACCGCCAGCATCAGGTCGGCATTCTCCCGGGAAAAGGGCATGGGCGGGCGGATCTTTGTGGCGTTCTGGTGGATGCCGAGCTTGCCCATCAGGACGCCGCGCTCGCGCATGCCGTTGATCACCCGCGTGGCGATGTCCGAGGCCGGCGTCTTTTCCTGCCGGTCGAGCACCAGCTCGGCGCCGAAGAACAGGCCGCTGCCACGCACATTGCCGATCAGCCCATGCTTGTCCGCCAGCTTCCGCAGCCCCTCGCGGGCATGGGCGCCGACATGAAGCGCGTTCTCCTGCAGCTTCTCCTCCTCAAGCACGTCGAGAACGGCCATGGCCGCCGCGCAGGAGACCGGATTGCCGCCGAAGGTGTTGAAGTAGCGGAACGCCTTGCGGAAGGCATTCAGCGTTTCGGATGCCGCCACGACACCGCCGACCGGATGGCCGTTGCCCATCGGCTTGCCAAGGGTGACGATATCGGGAAGGATGCCGGCCTTCTGATGGCCCCAGAAATGCGTGCCGGTGCGGCCGAAACCGGGCTGAACCTCGTCGCAGATTACAAGGCCGCCGGCCTTCCTGACAGCAGCGACGGCGGGCGCGAGGAAATCCGCCGGCAGGTCCGGAAACCCCTCATTGGCGAAGAAGGGGTCGATGATCAGCGCGGAGAAGCCGAAGGGGCTTTCCTGCAGCGCGGCGATCGCCGCCTCCACCGTGGCGGCCCAGGCCTCGGCGAAGGCCTCTCCGCCCTCTCCGCCAAGCGGACGATAGGCATCCGGCGCCGGCACATGACGCACATGCCCGCCGTAGCCGCCGACCGGCGGCATGCGCGTCGAGAGCTGCGAGACCGCCGTCGTGTTGCCGTGATAGGTGAAGTCGGTGGCGATGACGCCCGTCCGGCCGGTCACCGCCTGTGCCATGCGCAGGGCCACGTCGTTGGCCTCGCTGCCGGTGCAGGTGAGGATCGCCGTGTCGAGGCTCCTGTCGAAGGTCGCCGTCAGCCGCTCGACATAGTCGAGAATGCCCTCGTGCAGGTAGCGTGTATGGGTGTTGAGCATCGACGCCTGCCGGCAGATCGCCTCGACCACCCGCGGATGGCAATGGCCGACATGCGGCACATTGTTGTAGCAGTCGAGATACCGTCGCCCGTCCGCATCCCACAGCCAGACGCCCTCGCCCCTCACCAGATGCACCGGGTCATCGTAGAAGAGCGACATGTTGCGGCCGAGCAGCCGCTCGCGGCGGGCGCGCAGGGCCTGCACATCGGTCATGGCGACACCCCTCGTGCTGCCGACAGCCCCGCATCCAGCGCCGAGACGATCTTCTGCACATCGGCCGCCGTGATGACGAGCGGCGGCGAGATGATGACATTGGCGCCCGACGTGCGGACCATCACGCCCTCGTCATAGGCGGCATCATAGACCTTCTGCACCACGTCCTTGGCGGCCGCGCTCTTCGTCCGGCGGTCGGAGACGAGCTCCAGCGCGGCCATCAGCCCCTTCCCGCGCACGTCGCCGACCAGGTCGTGCTTCGCCTTCAGGCCTTCCAGCCCGGCGATCAGCTCGGCGCCGCGTGCGGCGGCATTGACGGCTGTGTCGATCCGGGCGGTTTCCTTCAGCGTCGCCAGCGCCGCCGCCGCGCCGACCGGATGGCCGGAATAGGTATAGCCGTGGCCGATGGCGCCGAAGGAATCCCTGTTGGCTTCGAAGGCATCAGCAACCTTGTCCGCGATCATCACCGCGCCGAAGGGGAAGTAGCCGTTGGTGATCGCCTTGGCGGTGGTCATCATGTCGGGCTTGACGCCAAAGCCGCGCGAACCGGTCCAGGCCCCGGTGCGGCCGAAGGCGGTGATGACCTCGTCGGCGATGAGGAGGATGCCGTGCCTGTCGCAGATCGCACGCATCAGCGGCATGAAGGTCTCGTGCGGCACGATGACGCCGCCGGCGCCAAGCACCGGCTCCATGATGAAGGCGGCGATGGTGTCGGCGCCCTGGAAGGCGATCTCGTCCTCGAACTGGCGGGCGATCGCCTGGGCGATCTCCACCGGATCGGCCGTGTTGAAGGGGTTGCGATAGGGATAGGGCGCGGCAAGGTGGAAGACGCCGGGCAGCAGCGGCTCGTAGTTGCGGCGGAAATTGGCATTGCCATTGACCGAGGCGCCGCCGAAATGCGTGCCGTGATAGCCCTTCTTCAGCGCCACGAACTTGGTGCGCTCCGGCTGGCCGTTGATCTTGTGGAACTGGCGGGCGAGCCGCAGCGCCGTCTCGACGGAATCCGAGCCGCCCGAGGTGAAGAAGGCCCGGGTGAGCCCGTCCTCCCTGAAGAACGCCGCCAGTTCATAGGACAGTTCGATCAGCGGCGAATTGGTGGTGCCGCGGAAGGTGGAATAATAGGGCAGCTCGTCGAGCTGGTCGCGGATCGCCTTCTTCACCGGCTCGCAGGAATAACCGAGATTGACGTTCCACAGGCCGCCGACGGCATCCAGCACCGTCTTGCCATGGATATCCACCACCGAAACGCCCTCGCCCGCATTGATGATGCGTGGGGGCTTGGCCTGCATTTCCGCCGGATGCGCCATGGGATGCCAGAGATGACGGGCATTGTTCTCGATCAGGAAGTTGGAATCGCGCATGGGATATCCTTTCAAAGTCCAAGCATGTTCAGCGCCTGCGCATAACTTTCGGCAGGCCGCGTCACGTCGAAATGCACATGGGGAAGGCCGAAGGCCGCCGCGCCCTCGATGTTCTTCTTCTGGTCGTCGACGAAGACGCAGTCGGCACGGCTGAGAGCGAGTTCCGCCAGCACCTGTTGATAGGCGCGCGGATCGGGCTTCAGGATCTTCGTGTATGTCGCATCGACGATGACGTCGAAAAGGTCGATCAGCGGGAAGCGCCTGCGGAAGCTCTCGCCGTAGAAGAGGTCGAGCTCGTTGGAGAGGATGGCGAGCTTCAGCCCGGCCGTCCTGGCTTTCAGGATCGCATCGCGCGCCTCGGGGCGCAAAACGAGTTCGGGATCGGCCCCGCGCGCCCGCTGCACGAAGGTCTTCATGTCCGTCCAGTCCTCGCCGAGCAGCGCGCCGACCTCCCGCGTGCGCGTCATCCAGTAGTCGCGCTCGGTGATTTCTCGCGCTTGCATCGACTGCCAGAGCGGATCGCTGGCCGGGTCGAAGGGACCACGCCAGGTTAGCGTGCCTGCCGGCAGGCCGAGCGCCCGCTCGGTGATGTCATGCGTTTCGAACAGCGTGCGGGTGACGACGCCGCCGAAATCGAGGATCAATGCCCGCCTGGCGTCTGTCATGCCGCCTGTCCCTTCTCGACGATGCCTTCGGCCACCCAGCGGTCGAAGATTTCCAGCGCTCTTGCGGCAAAGTCCGGGGCGTTGATATGCGCGTCGACCTCCTCGAAGGCGACGGAGGCCGGCACGGCCCGGCGCATCTCGTCGAGGAAGGCCTCCAGCGCGTCCGGTTCGTGCAGCGGCTCGCCCTCCCGGTCCCATTCCTGGATGCCCTTCGTCGGCAGCAGGAAGGCGACGGGGGCGCTCGCCCCCTCCAGCTTGGCGGCGACGACGCGGGCGACCGCGCGACGCTCGTCGGGCGAAACGGTGACGGAGGCGATCAGCCGGTTGTGCGCATGATAGGGCCGGCCGGCGAAGCGGTCCGGCGTCTCCTGCCAGGCGGGCATGTCCACCATGTCGACCGCGCCGGGCGCGACGATCTGCGGAATGCCGGCGCGGCCGGCATTTTCCAAACGGTCCGGCCCGGAGACGGCGACAGAGCCGTTCTGCGCATTGGTCACCTCCTGGATGCAGAAATCGAAGACGGCGGCAAAGCCCCGCTGCGCCGCCACCGCCTCATAGGCGCGCCCGCCCATGCCGGTGGAATGGAACACGGCGACATCATAGCCGCGCCGCTCCAGCTCCGGCTTGAGCAGCTTCATGTAGCTGAGGCAGGAGGAGCCGAGCGAGGTCATGCCGACCAGCGGGCGCTGGCGGCCGGGCCGCTCGCCGGCCTTGGCTGCGCCCACGACCGCGCCCGAAGCCTGCGACAGCACCGCCCGGCAGATCGGGTTGAGGCCGTAGAGCCCGCCGGCCCACAGGATCATCATCAGGTCGGGCGCGATGCGCTCCGGCGGCAGCAGATGGGAATAGGCGATGGTGGAGACGATGAACTTCGGTACGCCGAGCGGCAGCACGGCGGCGACGTCGAGGGCGAGGTCCGTGCCGAGCGAGCCGCCGAGCGCGATCATGCCGTCCACCTCCCCCGCCTCCGAAAGCCGGCGCACCAGCGCCGCGGCGCCCTTTGCCATCAGCGCCATGGCGGTGTTCTCGTCGCCACTGCCGGTGATCGCCTCCATGGTGGTGCCGGCCGCGGCGGCGATGTCGTGCTTGGAATGGTCCGGCACATAGGGCGGGTCGCCGAGCACGCTGACATCGACCAGGACGGGAACGCCTCCGGCCTTGCCGATGACATCGGCCATGAACAGGAGCTCCTCGCTCTTGGTATCGCCGGTGCCGATCACCAGAATATGGGGCGGACGGCCGTTCGCGCTCATCGACCATTCCTCCTCGATACGAGCAGCGGAACAAATCGCCCGACCTGCCCCGAAGGCGCATCCGGCCGGCGCAAGACGTGGCATGCCGTCTCGCTGCCAAGACGGTCTCCCGCCGGAGGATAGCGGGCCGGCACGGCCTGCGTCAGCTCCATCTCGATATCCGGTGTGGACAAAGACCCCCGCAGCATCCGGGCCGTGTCGTCGACGTGCATTTCCGTTCTCCTCCCGCTAAGTCCGGCTCCGCCCGCAGCAGCCTTCGGGAGTCGCGGCCAATATACTTAACATGCGAATTAACTTGGCAGGAAGCGCAGCCGTTTGCAAGTCTATATTTGAAGTGTCGGTTCATATATTGAACCAGAGATGAGTTTCCCCATCGCAACCACGGCGCTCGCAGCCGCATCGACAAATGCCCCTTCGCGGGCTTGACAGGCACCAAAAATTATTAACGCGTTAAATATATTCGTGCGGATACCCTGCGGAAACCGCGCACGGCAAGCTCGGATTGCAGGACCCTTCACGGGCCTTGCAAATCGACGGACGAACACCGAGAACTGCGTAGCGCCAGACAGGAGCAAGAGATGGACAGCGAAGAATTCCGCAAGTGGTCGCGAACGGCCGCCGACTGGGGCGCCGACTACCGCGCGGGCCTGCGCGACCGGCCGGTGCGGGCGCAGACGAAGCCGGGCGACATCGCCCGGCAGATCGCCAGTGCAGCCCCGGAAGACGGCGAGGCGATGGAGGCGATCTTCGCCGATTTCGAGCGCATCATTCCCGATGGCCTCACCCATTGGCAGCATCCGCGCTTCTTCGCCTATTTCCCGGCCAATGCCGCGCCCATTTCGGTGATTGCCGACTATCTCGTCACCTCCGTCGCCGCCCAGTGCATGCTCTGGCAGACCTCGCCGGCCGCCACCGAGCTTGAGACGCGGGTGGTCGACTGGCTGCGCCAGGCGCTCGGCCTGCCGGAAGGCTTTTCCGGCGTCATCCAGGATTCCGCCTCCACCGCGACGCTCGCCGCAGTGCTGGTCATGCGCGAGAAGGCGCTCGGCTGGAAAGGCAACAGCGAGGGGCTGGCGGCGCACGGGGCGGTACGCGTCTATGCGTCGAAGCAGGTGCACACCTCCATCGACCGGGCGATCTGGATTGCCGGCATCGGCGAAGCGAACCTCGTGCGCATCCCGATCAAAGGCCCCCTCAACGGCATGGACCCCAAGGCACTCGATGCCGCGATCCGCGCGGACCGTGCCGCCGGCCATATCCCGGCCGGCGTCATCGCCTGCACCGGCGGCACCTCCATCGGCGCCTGCGACCCGATCCGCGCTGTGGCGGCAGTGGCCAAGGCGCATGGCCTCTACCTGCATGTCGATGCCGCCTGGGCGGGCTCGGCCATGATCTGCCCCGAATTCCGCGAGCTCTGGGATGGCGTCGAGGCGGCCGATTCCATCGTCTTCAACCCGCACAAATGGCTCGGCGCCAATTTCGACTGCTCGGTACAGTTCATCCGCAGCCCGGAAGACCAGGTCCGCACGCTGGCCATCCAGCCGGAATACCTGAAGACGCACGGCCATGACGGCATCATCAACTATTCCGAATGGTCCGTGCCGCTGGGCCGCCGCTTCCGCGCACTGAAGCTGTGGTTCCTGCTGCGCTATCATGGCCTCGAAGGGCTGCGCACGATGATCCGCAATCATGTCGCCTGGTCGAGGGAACTGGCGGAGCGTCTTGCCGGCGAGCCGGATTTCGAGATCGTCAGCGAGCCGGTGCTCTCGCTCTTCTCCTTCCGCCACAAGGGCGGCACGGAGGCCGACCGGCACAATATCGCCCTCGTCAACGCCATCAACGACGACGGCCGCATCTACCTGACACAGACCCGCGTCGACGGCCGCATCGCCATCCGCTTCCAGGCCGGCCAGTTCGAGATGACCCGCGGCGACGCGGACACCGCCTTCACGGTCATCACGGAAATCGCCCGCGCGCTGGAAGGCGCCCAGGACCGATCGACATTCAGTTCGGGCCGTGGCGAAAATGGTGGTTTTCCGCGACCCGGAGCGCAGCGTACTGAACGTACGTGAGCACCGGAAGCGCGGAAAAGCGCCATTTGCAGACCGGCATGGATTGAATGTCGATCGGTCCTAGAGCTGGATCCAGGCCGTCTTCAGGTCGAGATATTTGTCCAGCGCATGCAGGGACTTGTCGTGCCCGTTGCCGGACTGGCGAACGCCGCCGAGCGGCACGGTGTTGTCGGCCCCGCCATAGGTGTTGACATGCACGACGCCGGCGCGAATGCCGCGCACCATGCGATGCGCCCGTGACAGGTCGGCGGTCCACACGGCCGAGGCGAGGCCGTAATCCGTACCGTTGGCGATGCGCAAGGCCTCCTCCTCGCTGTCGAAGGGGATGACGGAGAGGATCGGCCCGAAAACCTCCTCGCGGGCGAGCGTCATGTCCGGCGTGACGTCGAAGACGGTGGGCTGCATGTAGAAGCCGCCGGTCTCGGCAAGGACACGTTTGCCGCCGGTGCGCAGCTTGGCGCCCTCGGAAAGCGCCTGTTCGGCAAAGCCGAGATTCTTGCCGAGCTGCGCCTCACTGGAGACGGCGCCGGCCTCAGTGGTCAACAGCAGCGGATCGCCGACCGTCATCGCGGCGGCGATCTCGGCCACCTTCTGCGAAAATTCCTCCGCGATGGAGCGCTCGACGAGCAGCCGCGAGCCGGCCACGCAGACCTGCCCCGAATTGCGGAAGATGCCATAGGCCGAGACCTTGGCCGCGCGGTCGAGGTCCGGCGCGTCGGCGAAGACGATATTCGGCGACTTGCCGCCGAGCTCCAGATAGACACGCTTCAGGTTGGAACGGGCGGAATATTCGAGCAGGCGCCGGCCGACGGGGCCTGAGCCGGTGAAGACCAGCACGTCGATATCCGGATGCAGGCCCATCGCCTCCCCGGCCACCGCGCCACGGCCGGTCACGACGTTCAGCACGCCCTCCGGCAGCCCGGCCTCGGCGCAAAGTTCGGCAAGGCGCAGCAGCGTCAGCGAGGCGGCCTCCGCCGGCTTCAGCACGACGGAATTGCCGGCCGCGAGCGCCGGGGCGATCTTCCACGCGCCGATCATCAGCGGGAAATTCCACGGCACGATGGCACCGACGACGCCGACCGGCTCGCGGTGGACGAGGCCGAGGATGTCGCCGGCCGTCGGCGCGATCTCGCCATAGACCTTGTCGATCGCCTCGCCATAGTAGCGGAACGTGCCGGCGGCGCTGCCGGGTTCGGCCTTCAGCGCCATGGAAATCTCGGTGCCGTTGTCACGCACGCCGAGCACGGCGAGTTCCAGGGCATGTTTCTCGATCAGCTCGCCGATCCTCAGCAGCACCCGCTTGCGCTCGGCCGGCGCCGCCTTCGCCCAGCGGCCCCTTTCGAAGGCGGCGCGGGCGGCCTTCACCGCTCGGTCGACATCCTCCGCACCGGCATCCGCGATGGTCGTCAGCCTGCGCCCGTCGATGGGCGAGACGACATCCAGCACCGCGCCATCCGCCGGGTCCTGCCGGATGCCGTTTATGAACAGCGCCTGCGGCGCGACGGCGAGGTTGCGGAACGCTTCGATCTTTTCCTGCATGATCTTTCCTTCAAGGACGGGTGGCGCCAGAGCGCCACCCGGATTCTCACACTTCCCGGCGGACGCCGAGCCGGGCAAAGGCACCGGCATCGCCCGCCTTCAGGCGCAAGGCGCACAGGAGGCCGATGATCGCGGCGATCAGCACGAGGCCCGGCAGGAACACCGCAAGCGCCCCCTCCGCACCGGCCAGCGCGCCGAAATTCGTGGCAATGTAGAAGACCAGCGCCAGGAGGATAAGGCCCGTCAGCACCGGCAGCACCGTCGTGACGATGCGGTTGCCTTCGAGGCCCGGATTGCGGCCGAAGAAGGCGACGATGGAGAAGGCGGTCAGCGCCATCAGCAGGATGATCGCCAGCGTGCCGACATTGGTGAGCCAGGAGAACAGCGCCAGCACCGGATCCTGCCCCGTGAAGGCGAAGAGCGCGACGACGGCGACAGCAATGACCGTCTGCACGACCGAGCCGGCATGCGGGCTCTGGAACACCGGATGGGTGACGCCGAGCGCCCTGGGCAGCAGGCCCTCGCGGCCGGCGACGTAGAGATAGCGGGCAACGCCGTTGTGAAAGGCGACGACGCCGGCAAAGAGGCTGGTGATGAAGAGGATGCTCATGATGGTGGTGATGCCACCGCCGACATAGCGGTCCGCCAGGCCGAAGAGGAAGGTGGTCGGGTCGGCGAGGCCCTGGATTTCCGGCACCAGCTTGTCGACGCCCGCGCCGTTGACCATCAGCCAGGAGGTCAGCATGTAGAAGAGGCCGATGATCAGCACGGAGATGTAGGTGGCGCGCGGCACGGTCTTTTCCGGCTCGCGGGCCTCTTCGCTGTAGATGGTCGTCGCCTCGAAGCCGATGAAGGCGGCAAAGCAGAACAGGATGCCGATGGCCGGCGTGCCCGAGAAGAAGGCCGACGGCGTGAAGGGCGCGGCGGAAAGGCCGCTGTCGCCGCCCTTCACGAGGATGGCGGCGTCGATGACCAGCACGACGAGATATTCCAGCACGACGAGCACGGCGAGCACGCGGGCGGAAAAATCCACCCTGCGATAGCCGAAGACCGCGACGAGGGCGATGCCGATATAGGTCCAGACCCACCAGGGCAGGTCGAGGCCGTAGCCGGCGAGGAAGCCGGCCGTGGCGGCGCCGAACAGGCCGAAGACGCCGATCTGCATGGCATTGTAGGCGAGGATGGCGACGAGCGCCGCGGCGCCGCCGGCAAGGCCGCCGAGGCCCTGCGCCGTATAGGCGTAGAAGGCGCCGGCATTGCTGATATGCCGGGCCATGGCGACATAGCCGATAGCAAAGAGCAGCAGCACCGTCGTCACGAAGGCGAAGGTCAGCGGAATGCCCGGGCCGTTGCCCAGCATCATCGACAGCGGCACGCCGCCGGCAACCGCCGTCAACGGCGCGGCCGCCGAGACGACGAGGAATGTGACCGCCCCGACGCCGAGGCTGTTCTTGCGCAACTGGTTCGCGCCGCCGGGCGGCACGCTGTGTTCTGTCATGATCTTGCTCCCATCCTGGCGGCCGCCTTCATGCGTCCGGCAGCCGCTTGTCCGATGCCGTGCCGAGGCGACGGCGGTTCCCACGAAACATTTTCCTTGAGGTTCATTATTTGAACCAGTATTTTAATTATAGATTTGCAAAAGCCAGTTCCGCCGTCAAGTTATTTCTCATGTTAAGTATCTCGATTGGTCGAGCGTGCGGAAACAGGAATGGCAGGCAGCAGGAACTGACCCTTGCGGGATGACAGACACAACGCCGCGGAGCGCAGCATGAGCACCATCGGAAAGGCCCTTTCCCTCCTCGACCTGATTTCCGAACTCGACAAGGATATCGGCCTCAGCGACCTCGCGCGGCTTTCCGCGCTCGACAAGGCGACGGCGCGGCGCTTTCTGGTGGAGCTGGAAAGACACGGCTTCGTGGAACAGGACGAGGAGACGCGCCGCTACCGTCTCGGCGCGGCACCCGTCCGCCTGGCGCGCCTGCGCCAGGCGCGTTTCCCCTTCGTCGCCGTGGCCGCCCCCTTCGTCAAGGCGCTGGCGGAAGAGGCCGGCGAGACGGTGCACCTGTCGGAATTTTCCGGCGGGCGGCTCTCCACCATCCATGTGGAGGATTCCGCGCAGGCGCACCGCGTGATCGTCGATCCCGGGGCCGTGCTGCCCTTCCATGCCACCGCATCGGGGCTCGCCTATCTCGCCTTCCTACCGCCCGGCGAGATCGACCGTGCGCTGGCGCGGCCGCTAGAGCGCTTTTCCGCCCATACGGCGACGGATGCGGACGCCGTGCGCACGCTCCTGCGCGAAACGGTGGAGCGGGGCTATTCGATCAGCCAGCAGGGCTTCGAGATCGGCGTCATCAGCGCCGCAGCGCCGATCCTCACGCCCGGCGGGCGGCCGATGGGCGCGCTGGCGGTGGCGGCGCCGACCGCGCGCGCCGACATGGCCCGCATGCATGAGATCGGCCGCAAGGCCGCCGCCGCCGCCCGCGGCATCGCGGAGAAATACTACGGCGGCCGGACCTGACGCCCGGGGTTCCGCCTACCGCCGCCCCCGCGGCCGCGTCGCCAGCACGTTGCGGATCGCGAAGCTCGAATGGATGCGCGAGACACCCGGCATGGCCGAGAGGATTTCCTTGTGGATGCGCTCGAATTCGCCCGCATTGGCCACCTCGACGCGCAGCAGGTAGTCCGAACCGCCCGTCATCAGGAAGCATTCGCGGATTTCCGGATGCTTGCGCACCGCAGCCTCGAAGCGATCGAGATGATCCTCCGTCTGCCGCTCCAGCGTGATGTTGATGATGACGGCGATGCTCGCCTCGACATTCGACGTGTCCACCAGCGCCGTGTAGCCGCGAATGACGCCCGCCTGCTCCATCAGCTTGATCCGGCGAAGGCAGGCGGACGGGGAGAGGCCGACATCGGCCGCAAGGCTGGCATTGCTCATGCGCGCATCAAGCCGCAGGAGCCGGAGGATGTTGCGGTCGATCGCGTCGAGGGCGGCCATGGCAGATCATTCCAAATCGTCGTCGTTTCGTTCAAAAATCATGCTTTGACGCAACAATCAATCGCTGTTTCCTCGGCAATTTCACGATCGTTTCACTAGGCTTCGCGCAACTGAGGGGGCTTGGGATGGACGGCGGCATACTACGGGACAGGACCGGCGGAACGACCGTGATCGACGGTGCATCGGGTTATCTCCGCATCGATCTCGGGGCGCTCGCCCGCAACTATGAAAAGCTCGCCGCCGAGGTCGCCCCGGCGCGCGCCGCTGCCGTCGTCAAGGCCGATGCCTACGGGCTCGGCGCCGGCCGGGTGGCCGAGAAACTCTACGCCCATGGCTGCCGCCACTTCTTCGTCGCGCAGTTCGTCGAGGCGCTTCGCCTGCGCCCGCTTCTGGCGGCCGACGCCGCGGTCTTCGTGCTGAACGGCCTGCAGCCCGGAAACGAAAACGCCTGTGCCCGCGAAAACATCGTGCCGGTCGCCAATTCGCTGGAACAGTGGCACGCGTGGAGCGGCATGGCGAAGGCCCTCGGCCGCACGCTGCCGGCGGTACTGCAATTCGACACCGGCATGTCGCGCCTCGGCGTGCCGCCGGAAGAGCGCGCGGCGCTTGCCGGCCTCGTCAGCGCCAGCGGAATCGACGTCCTGTTCCTGATGAGCCACCTCGCCTCCGCCGACGATGCGCAGAGCGAACAGAACGAAGACCAGCGCACCGAGATGGAGCGCGTTGCGGCGGAATTTCCCGGCCTCGACGTCTGCTTTGCCAATTCGGGCGGCATCTTTCTCGGCAAGGCCTATCACGGCGTGCTCGCCCGCCCCGGCATCGCGCTCTATGGCGGCGCGCCAACCGCCGGCCGGGCGAACCCGATGGAGCCGGTCGTCAGCCTCGACGTCGCCGTGGTGCAGACCCGTTGCGTGCCCTCCGGCACGCGCGTCGGCTACGGCGCCAGCCATGTCACGGCCGGTCCGGCGCGCCTTGCCACCATCGCCGCGGGCTATGCCGACGGCCTGCCCCGCAGCCTCTCGGGCCGGGGCGCCGCCTATTGCGACGGCGTGCGACTGCCCATCGTCGGGCGCGTTTCGATGGACAGCATCACGATCGACATCTCCGCCCTGCCGGAGGGCCGCCTCACGCTCGGCAGCCGTGTCGAGATCCTCGGCCCCAATCAGAACCTTGAGGACGTGGCGCGCGATGCGGGCACCATTGCCTACGAAATCCTGACCGGCCTCGGCCAACGCTACCGGCGGCAGTACCGCTGAGCCTTCTTCTTCCCCAATGAGGACATCATGAAAGTCATCGTTCTCGGCGCCGGCATCGTCGGCGTCACCTCGGCCTACCAGCTTGCCCGCGCCGGCCACGAGGTCACGGTCGTCGACCGCCAGCCCGGCCCGGCGCTCGAGACGAGCTTTGCCAATGCCGGCGAGGTCTCCTTCGGCTATTGCTCGCCCTGGGCCGCGCCCGGCATTCCGATGAAGGCGATGAAGTGGCTGTTCATGCAGCATGCGCCGCTGATCCTGCGCCCCAAGGTCGACATGGCCATGCTGTCCTGGATGACGCAGATGCTGCGCAACTGCACCTCGGCCCGCTATGCCCTCAACAAGAGCCGCATGCTGCGCCTTGCCGACTACAGCCGCATCTCGCTCGCCGCGCTGCGCGCGGAGACGGGCATTTCCTATGACGAGCGCATGCAGGGCACGCTGCAGCTCTTCCGCACCGAGGCCCAGCTCGACGCCTCGGCCAAGGACGTCAAGGCGCTCGCTGCCGACGGCATTCCCTATGAAGTGCTCGACCCCGAGGGCTGCATCCGCGTCGAACCCGCGCTGAAACATGTGCGCGAAAAGATCGTCGGCGGTCTCTTGACGCCGAAGGATGAGACCGGCGACTGCTTCAAGTTCGCCAATGCGCTGGCGGCGAAGGCCGCGGCACTCGGCGTCACCTTCAACTATGGCAGCATCATCCGGGGGCTCGACGTGGACGGCGGCCGTGTCCGCGGCGTCGTCACCGCCCACGGAGTGCTCGCGGCCGATGCCGTGGTCGTCGCGCTCGGCAGTTTCTCGCCGCTCCTCGTTCGCCCGCACGGCATCCGCCTGCCGGTCTATCCGGTCAAGGGCTATTCGCTGACGATCCCGATCACCGATGCCGCGCGCGCACCGGAATCGACCGTGATGGACGAGACCTTCAAGATCGCCATCACCCGCCTCGGCGACCGCATCCGCGTCGGCGGCATGGCCGAGATCTCCGGCTATACCAACGATCTCGGCGAGCCCCGCCGCCTGACGCTGCAGCACTCCGTCACCGATCTCTTCCCCGGCGGCGACGTGTCGAAGGCGAGCTTCTGGTCCGGTCTTCGCCCGATGACGCCGGACGGCACGCCCGTCATCGGCCCGACCAAGGTCGCCGGCCTCTTCCTCAACACCGGCCACGGCACGCTCGGCTGGACGATGAGCTCCGGCTCGGCCCGCGTCATCGCCGACCTCGTTTCCGGCCGGAAGCCGGAGATCGACGCCACCGACCTCGCCGTCGCGCGTTACGCCTGAAGTCGCACCGGCGCGGCCCGCGAAGGGCCGCGCGGTCTCTGCAGCGTCAACCCTTCAGGCGCGTCCAGATGCGGTCGCGCAGCTCGCGGGCCTTGCCGTTGCAATCCTGCGTGGCCACGAGGCGCGAGGCGAAGTCCTCGGGCATGTTGATGGCATCCATCTTGCGCCACTGGTCGCTCAGGAACTCGTCGGACTTCATGGCATTGGCATAGGCGATGGCGTTGGAGACGGCCGCGGCGTTTTCCGGCGCCATCATCCAGTTGATGAAGATCTTCGCGTTTTCCGGATGGGGCGCATTGGCGGGAACCGCGAAATTGTCACGGAACATCGGCGTCCCCTCCTTCGGATAGAGGAAGCGGATCGTATCGCGCTGGGCGGTGGCCCGCGCCGTGGCGCCGTTCCACAGATGGTGCATCGCCACCTCGCCCGAGGCCATGCGGTCGACGGTGCTGTCGGAGCTGTAGAGCTTCAGCTTCTCCTTCTGCGCCTGCAGCAGCGCCAGGATGCGGGCGGCATCCTCGTTGCTCTCCGTGCACTGCGGAATGCCGAGATAGAGCGAGGCGGCGAGGATCTCGTCGCTTGCGGTGTCGAGCGCGGCGATCTTGCCGGCGAGCTCCGGCCGCGGCTCGAAATACTCCTTCCAGCTCGGCTCCAGTGTGCCGCCCGGCACCTGGGCGCTGTCATAGGCAAGGCCGGTGACGCCCCACAGATAGGGCGCGGAATATTCGTGCCTGGGGTCGAATTCCGGGTTCTTGAAGGCATCCTTCATATGGGCGTAGTTCGACATGGCATGCGTGTCGATCTTCATGAGCAGCCCGTCCTTGACGAGGCCGGGGATGACATAGTCGCTGGGCACGATCACATCGTAGGAGGCACCGCCCGACTGCAGCTTGGCGAGCAGCGTGTCGTTGCTGTCATAGCCGTCGAGGATGACCTTGATGCCCGTCTCCTTCTCGAACTTCGCCAGAAGCTCGACCGGGTAGTAGTCGGTCCAGTTGTAGAAATAGAGCGTCTTTTCCGCATCCTGCGCGCCCGCGGGCGACGCAAGAAGGGCGACGGCGGCAAAGGCCGCGCCGAGGCAGGATTTCAGGGACATTGCGGGGCTCCTCCAGGTTATCGGCGCAGGCGGCCGAGGAAAAACGAAAGCGACACGAGCAGGACCGAGACGACCAGCATGACCGCCGAGATCGCGTTGATCTCCGGCGAGATACCCGCGCGGATGGCGGAGAAGATGTAGACGGGCAGCGTCGTCATGCCGGGGCCGGCGAGAAAGAACGAGGTCAGGAAGTCGTCGAGGCTGGTGACGAAGGCGAGCGTGAAGCCGGCCATGACACCGGGCCAGAGCAGCGGCATCGTCACCCGGCGGAAGGTGCGGACGCGATTGGCGTAAAGGTCGTGCGCCGCCTCCTCGTAGGTGCCGCTGATGCCCTCCAGCCGCGCGCGGATCGGCAGGTAGGCGAAGGGGATGCAGAAGGCGGTGTGAGCCGCTACCATCGCGCCGAGCCCGAGCTTCACGCCGAGCGAGACGAAGAGGATGAGCGTGGCGACCGCCACCACGATCTCCGGCAGGATCAGCGGCATGTTGAGCACCGCCTCCGAGGCGCCGCGGCCGAGAAAGGCGCGGCGGGTCGCAAGCGCCGCCAGCAGCGCGAGGACGGTCGCGGCCGTGGCGGCGCAGACCGCGATGACCAGCGAGTTCCAGGCCGCCGCCTGGATCGAGGGATTGACGAGGATGCGGCCGTACCAGTCCACCGAGGCATGGGTCCAGACCGTCGCCGTGCGATTGGCATTGAACGAATAGACGATCAACACCACGACCGGCACGTAGAGATAGGCCAGCACGAGCAGCGCGGTTTCGCGCGTGAAGGGGAAACGCCGCGGGCTCATGCGGTCCTCCTGTTGCGCCAGAGCGCCATGGCGGTCATCACGACGAGCATGATGGCGAGCAGCACGACCGCGAGCGTCGCCCCGAAGGGCCAGTTGCGCGAGGCGCCGAACTGCATCTGGATGATGTTTCCGAGCATCAGCGTCTTGCCGCCGCCGAGCAGCGCCGGCGTCACGAAGGCGCCGAGGCAGGGAATGAAGACGAGCAGCGCGCCCGCCACGATACCGGGCGTGGCGATCGGCAGCACGACCCGGCGCAGCGCCCGCCGGCGCGTCGCGCCGAGATCGTGCGCGGCCTCCAGCAGGCGCCAGTCGAACTTCTCGAACACCGTGTAGAGCGGCAGGATGGTGAAGGGCAGGAAGGAATAGGTGAGCCCGATCGCCACCGCCGCGTCGTTGTAGAGCAGCTGCACCGGCCAAGGCGAGAGCATGTTGACGAATTGCGAGACCCAGCCGTCCTCGCGCAGGATGATCAGCCAGGCGTAGTTGCGCACCAGAAGGTTCGTCCAGAACGGAATGGTGATCAGCAGCAGCATGACGTCGCGCCCGGTGCGCGAAAGGCTCGCCATCCACAGTGCCACCGGCAGGCCGAGCGCAAGGCTGAGCACGGTGGTGACGGCGGCGAGCGCCACCGACCGCAGGAAGATCACCAGATAGCCGGTGTTGAGGATCATCGTTCCGTCGAAATCCTCCTCCCAGACGAGGCGCACATAGTTCGCCGCCGAGGGAGCGGACGACCAGTCGACCCCGGCACTGCCGCCCTTGTCGAGCAGCGAGACCCAGGCCATGAGGCACAGCGGCACGCCGACCAAAAGCAGGATGACAAGAAGGGCCGGCGACAGGAGGCAGAGACGGCGAAAGGCGACGCTCATTGCGCGAGCACCCGCAGCGCCTCGCCGGGCAGCGAAAGGCCGACGCGGCGTCCCGCTTCCGGCGCGGCCTCGGCGGGATCGGACTGGCGCAGCAGGAAGGTGCCGCCGCCGGGCAGCTCGAGCTTGTGCAGCATGGCGGTGCCGAGATAGGCGGAATGGACGAGCGTCGCCTCCAGCGCCCCCGTGCCGGCCGGCACCAGCCGCGCCCGCTCGGGGCGGATGGCGACCGTCACCCGGCCGGACGCAGCATGAGCGGCCGGCAGCACGGTGCCGCTATCGAGGCGAACGCCGCCGCCCGGCAGCGCCTCGCCATCGAGCAGGTTGATGTCGCCGATGAAGTCGGCGACGAAACGGTGGGTCGGCGCCTCGTAGATCTCGCGCGGCGGCCCCATCTGGAGGATTCTGCCGGACTGCATGACGGCGACGCGATCGGAGAGCGTAAGCGCCTCCTCCTGGTCGTGCGTGACGAAGAGGAAGGTGATGCCCGCCTCCTCCTGCAGCATCTTCAACTCGATCTGCATTTCCTTGCGCAGCTTCAGGTCGAGCGCCGAAAGCGGCTCGTCCAAGAGGAGCACACGCGGCCGCGGCGCCAGTGCGCGGGCAAGCGCCACGCGCTGCTGCTGGCCGCCGGACAGCTCGGCCGGGCGACGCCTGGCGAAGGCGCCCATGCGCATCATCTCCAGCGCCTCGCCGACGCGCCTGCGGATCGCATCGCGTGCCATGCCCTGCTCCTCGAGCGCGAAGGCGACGTTCTGCTCCACCGTCAGGTGCGGGAACAGCGCATAGCTCTGGAACACGGTGTTGACGGGACGGTGAAACGGCGGCTTTGCCGTGACGTCCTCGCCCTCGATGGCGATGGCGCCGCTATCGGCCGTCTCGAAACCGGCGATCAGCCGCAGCAGCGTGGTCTTGCCGCAGCCGGACGGCCCGAGCAGCGTGAAGAACTCGCGCCGTCCTATGTCGAGCGAGACATCATCGAGCACGCGAAAGGCATAGATTCCCTTGCCGAAGCTCTTGGAAACCGTCCGGATCGAAACCGCCGGGGATGGGGGCACCTGGGTCATGCTTTCCTCTTGGCCATTTGACCAAGCGTCCTACAAGCTATCACATCTGTCAATATTGTATGCAAATATTTGCAACAATCATGCATGCGATTATGCCTGGGATGGCCAGAATTACCTTTCCGCTTCCACTTCGAGACGAGCCCCGGAAAAGAAGCAGCCAGCCGCTCCCGGCTCGACGCCACCATCCAGGGTCCTTGGATTTTTTATTATTTTTCAAATGTTAAGCGTGCACGATATGATATGAAGCCCTATCCTGGCGCCTCCAATCCGAGGCCACTTTTTTGTAAGGAGCGACTCGTTCTCCGAAAATCTTCTGCTGAAGATTGCACGCCTCACGAGCCCAAGGGTGTTGAGGAGACCCAGCTCGCTCACAAATCTCCGGTTTTATTCAATGAAAGCAGAGAGTAATTGTATACATAAATCATGATCCAAAGGCGAGCTTAGCGGCCGCCTAACCAGCGCTGAACCAAACGCTCATGTCCGCCTCTTTCGCCTTCCACTACACAAATCCGCATGGGTCGGCTGCAAGGTCGACGCTTCGGCAAGGGAAGAGGAAAGCGGCATGCCAGTGGAAAAAGTGGACACGCTCGTCATCGGTGCCGGCCAGGCCGGCGTCGCGATGAGCGAGCATCTCGGCAAACGCGGCGTGCCCCATCTCGTGATCGAAAAAGGCAGGATTGCCGAAAGCTGGCGCAGCGCCCGCTGGGACTCCCTCGTCGCCAACGGCCCCGCCTGGCACGACCGCTTCCCCGGCATGACCTTCGAAGGGCTCGACGGCGACGCCTTCGCCTCCAAGGAACAGGTGGCCGACTACTTCGTCACCTATGCCGAGAAGATCAAGGCGCCCATCCGCTGCGGCGTCGAGGTCAGGGTCCTGCGCAAGGAGGGCGACGCCTTTCGCGCCGAGACGTCCGACGGTGTGATCGAGGCGAGACGCGTGGTCTCCGCCACCGGCGCCTTCCAGCGCCCGGTCATCCCGGCCGTCGTGCCGGCCGAGGCGGGCATCCGGCAGATGCATTCCAACACGTACCGCAATCCGGGCCAGTTGCCCGAAGGCGCGGTGCTGGTGATCGGCGCCGGTTCGTCCGGCACGCAGATCGCAGACGAGCTGCTGCGCGCGGGCCGGCGCGTCTATCTCTCCGTCGGCCCGCACGACCGCCCGCCGCGGCGCTATCGCGGGCGCGACTTCTGCTGGTGGCTGGGCGCGCTCGGCATCTGGGACCTCAAGGTTCCCGCCCCCAATACGGAACATGTCACGATCGCGGTCAGCGGCGCCTATGGCGGGCAGACGGTCGACTTCCGCCGGCTCGCGACGCGCGGCATGACGCTCGTCGGCCGCGCCGAGGCCTTCCGGAACGGCGTGATGACATTCGCGCCGGATCTCGCCCGGAACATCGCGCTCGGCGACGCCAACTACCTCTCCCTGCTCGACCTCGCCGACGACTATGCCGCCCGCAACGGCCTCGACCTGCCGGAAGAGCCCGCCGCGCGCATCCTGGAGCCCGACCCGGCCTGCGTGACCGATCCGCTGCTCACGCTGGACCTCCGCGAGGCCAGCGTCACGACGATCCTGTGGGCGACCGGCTATGCGGTCGATTACGGCTGGATGAAGATCGACGCCTTCGACGAGAAGGGACGGCCGGTGCACGAGCGCGGCGTCTCCAAGGTGCCGGGCCTCTATTTCCTCGGCCTGCCCTGGCTATCACGCCGCGCCTCGTCCTTCATCTGGGGCGTCTGGCACGATGCAGACCATCTGGCAGGCCACATCGCCCGGCAACACGAGGCCGCATCCTCATGAAGGGCCGCCCCTTGGAGGGCGGGCGCCGCCAAGCGGTTCGTTGCAGCGGTCAGGAAGGACGGCGCGTGGGTATCGGCACGTCGTCCGCATTGTCCACGGCCCAGGTGCTGATCACGCGGACCTGCCCCGGCACCTCGTCCTGCAGATAGGTCTCGTGACCCGGCAGGCCCATCGGATAGAGCGCGTTCCGGCTCGCCTCGTAGGCTGCGCTCTTGTCGGTGCAGAGAAGGATGCGCATGTCCTGCGGCGCGACATCGGTCCGGTTCTTAAGGTCTTCCAGAAGTCCCGCATCGGAAGACAGGCGGCCATCGAAGGCCTCCGTCAGGTATTGCGCCGACCGTTCGTTGCGTTCCCGTTCGGTCGTCGCGCCCAGAACGACCACCATCACGCGTTTTCCATTGCGCGTCGCCAGTCCGACGAAATTCCGCCCGGATGCGCACAGGAAGCCGGTCTTCATTCCGATGGTGCCGCTGAAGCGGGTCAAGAGCAGGTTGTTCGACTTGATCTCCTTGCCGTCGATCGTGACGGCCGACGCCAGAAAGAAGCGGCGATATTCCGGGAACAGCCGGTCCACTTCCATGCCGAGAACAGCAAGATCGCGCGCCGTCGTATAGTTCTTCCGGTCGAACAGGCCGTTCGGATTGGAAAAATGCGTGCCGGTGAGCCCGATGCGCGCCGCCGTCTCGTTCATGCGTCGAACGAAGGAGGCCTCATCGGAGGCCACCGCCTCCGCCAGCGCCACGGCGACATCGTTTGCCGAAGCGGTGATCATGGCAAAGAGCGCGTCTTCGAGCGTCATCGTCCGACCGAGGGTGAGGCCGGATTCCAGAAAGGCCTGCTTCGTTGCGTTGCGGGTCATGGTGACGGGTGTCGTCAGGGTCACCTCGCCGGCGCGGATCGCTTCGAACACGACGAGCGCCGTCATAAGTTTGGTCGTCGAGGCGGGATACCAGGGCACCCCGGCATCCTCCGCATGCAGCACCCGATGATTGTCGGCATCCACGACGAGCACGGGCGTTGCATGTGCCGATGTCCACAGGAAAAGGGATGCAACAAACACCAGGCTCTTCCATGGTCGTCCGGCCATTGTGTTCTTGATCATGTACCAGTCTCCGCAGGAAGACGTCCTAATGGCATGATGCGCCCCGGCAGCACAAGGGTTTGCTGTAGCGCGACGCCGGCTGTGCCGCGCCGAGGCGGAGCAGGCAGCGCTTTGCCGCTCCCCGCCTCTGCCGCAGGATTTCGCCGGATTGGGGCCGGCTCAGGCCAGCGATGCCTGCCGCGTCTCCGCATCGATCAGGAAGGCCGCGACCGCGGCGGCGACGAGAAGGCCGGCAAAGATGCCGATGGCAAGGCCGAAACTCTGCTCCACGACAAGCCCCGTCAAGGACGGCGCCAGCAAGCCGCCGAGCCGGGCCACGGCGCCTGCCGTGCCCATGCCTGTCGCCCGCGATGCCGTGGGATAGAGCTCCGGGGTAAAGGCATAGAGCGCGCCCCAGGTGCCGAGCAGGGCGAAGCTCATGAGCAACAGGGACGCACCGATCAGCATCCCCGTTCCGGCGACGACGAACAGCAGGCATCCCAGCGCCGACAGCAGGCAGAAGCCCGTCAGCGTCGGCCGGCGTCCCCATGTCTCCACGCCGTAGGCGGCCAGCGCATAGCCGGGTATCTGGGCCAGCGCGAGGAAAACGAGGAAGCCGTATCCCCGGACGAAGCCGAAGCCCTCCCCCGCCAGCCTCGGCGGCAGCCAGGTGAAGACACCGTAATAGGAGACGGAGACGAGAAACCAGATCGCCAGGATCATCAGGCTGCGCTGGCGCAGATCGGCGCCGAAGATGCCGGGTTTACCGACGACGGGCGGCGAGACCAAGGGCACATCCGCCGCCAGCGGCGCCTTGCCATTGGCAACGAGGATCCTGTCGAGGACGGCCTTCGCCTCCTGCGTCTTCCCGAGGCGCAAGAGGTAGAGGGGGGATTCCGGCACCAGGAAGCGCAAGCCGATGCCGATGAGCGCCGGAAGCGCTGTCGCCGCGAAGATGTAGCGCCAGCCGTCCGCGATGCCGGCAAGGCTGACGGCCCAGGCGACAAGCGCGACGATGAGCGTACCGACGGCCCAGAACCCTTCGAGCATGACCAGCCAGCGGCCGCGATTCCTGGCCGGCAGGAACTCCGCCATCATCGCATAGTCGACGGGCAGCGTACCGCCCACGGCCACGCCGGTGAGGAACCGCAGCACGAGCAGGATGGTGAAATCCGGCGCGAAGACCGACAGCGTGCCGAAGAGCGCATCGCAGGCGACCGTGACGATCAGAACCCGTCGCCGGCCTATGCGGTCCGCAAGCCTGCCGAAACCGGCGGCGCCGACGAGCATGCCGAGGAAGAAGAGCGTGCCGGTCTGCAAGGCTTGCGGAACCGTGAGGCCGAACGTGGCGGCGATCGATGCCGCCGTAAAACCGACCGCGAGCACCTGCATCGCATCGGCCGTCCAGACCAGGCCGAAGATCGCCAGAAGCCGCCGCTGATAGGCCCCGGCGCCGGCACGATCGAGGACCGCGTCCACTGTGATTGTCGTCATTCGGCCGCTCTCCGCATGTGCAGTCCCCTGGCAATGGCAGCGGCACCTTAGCCGCCCGGCCGGACCGGTGGAATTGCCTGTGCGAGGAAATCCACCGGGAAGGGCAGCGGCAAGCACTCAAATGACATGATGCGGCGCAACAGCAGCCGGCCTGCCGACGTTCGACAGGAGCGAGGCCTGGGAAGGTGCCACTCCGGCCGGGGAGGAGCCGGAGTGGCCTTGCTCAGAACAACGCCGCGACCTTGTCCGCGATGGCGTGCCCGAGCTTGATATTGGTTTCCGCCGAGAAATGAATGCCGTCGACGCCATCGGTGGCGACGTGGTCGCCGGCGGCCAGGAACTCGACCTTCATGAAATCGGCAAGTGCCTTGTAGAGGCCGGCCAGCTGCTTCGACTTCTCGTAGCCGCCGCCGAACATGCCCTCGAACCAAGGGTCGGGCATCGGCGCCAGCGGCGGCGGGGCGACGACGAGCACCCGCGGCGCCGGATAGGGCGTGCCGACGCCGCCGGCCGAGGTCAGCACCTGGCCGACGAGCTTGCCCATGCCGTTGGCGATCTCGTAGGGCGTACGGTGGAAATAGGACTTCGTGTCGTTCGTGCCCAGCATGATGATGACGAGATCGAGCGGCAGGTGGCTGGCGAGCGCGGCCGGAAGATAGGCACTGCCGTTGAGCCGCGTGTCGTTCGGATCGTCGAGGCTGGTGGTGCGGGCGCTGAGGCCTTCCTCGATGATATGGTAGCCCGTGCCGAGCCTTGCGGCCATGGCCCCGGTCCAGCGTTGCTCATAGGGATAGCGCAGGGTCGGTGCGGATTCCTTCACCGGGATCCAGCCCCATGTCAGCGAGTCTCCAAAGCACAGGATTGAGCGCTTGTCCGCCATTGACGTCCTCCTTGAATGGCTGTCGGTTGTTGTCACTTGCCGGCGCGAAGGCCGTAGAAAATGGCCGCGAGCAGGATGATCAGGCCCTGGGCGACGAGCTTGCCGGCGTCGCCCACGCCGAACATCGTCATGACGACGAAGAGGAAGGCGAAGCAGAGCACGCCGAAGAACGGCCCCCAGACGCCGCCCTCGCCCCGCCCGAAGACGACACCGCCGAGAATGGTCGCGGCGACCGAGAGAATCGGCAGGTCGAGCCCGACGCGCACGCTGCCGACGGCGATGGAGGCCGTCTGGACGAGCGCGGCAAGCGCGGCCATGAGGCCGGCGAGCGTGTGGGCAAGGATCACCGTGCGCTCCACCGGCACGCCGGAGAAATGCGCGGCCGGCATGCTTTCCCCGACGGCGGCGACGAAACGGCCGAAGACGGTCTGCGACAGCAGCAGCGCCATCAGCGCGGTGAGCGCGATCCAGAAGAGAACCGGGCTCGGCAGGCCAATGAAACGGGTATTGAACAGCTCACCGAAGATTTTCGGCACGTCGCCCGGCGGCTTGCCGCTCGAAAGGTATTGCACGAAGCCGACGAGCACGATGGAGAGCGCCAGCGTGACGATGACCGCCGAAACGCGACGCTTGGCCACCATCAGGCCGTTGAAGAGGCCGATGGCAAGGCCGGTCGCCAGCGCGAGCGCGACGTAGAAACCGAGCGAGGCGCCGGGAAAGATGCCGGACGAGATGCAATAGTTGATGAGAAGGATGATGCCGCCACCCGACAGGTCGATCGACTTCACCCGCATCACCAGAAGCTGGCCGAGCACGAGGATGCCGAGCGGCACGACCTGGCGCACGAAGACGCCGAGTACATTGGCGTTGAGCATCTGCGGGCGCGCGACGAAGAGGATGACGAGCAGCGCGGCGAGCAGGTAATAGGATGGCGGGACCCTGGAAATCCGCCGGAAGAGAGGCGAGCTGACGAAAGCCGACATGGTCACAGTCCGATCTTCTTGCGCGACTGGAGCGCGACGACCGCCAGGAGCAGGACGCCCTTGACCGCCGTCTGGACGAAGGGGGTAACGTTGAGCAGGTTCATGCCGTTGGAGAGCAGCGCGAGCACCGCAACGCCGATGATGGTGCCATGCAGGCTGCCGACGCCGCCGGAAAGCTGCGTGCCGCCGATCGCGACCGCCGTGATGGCGTCGAGCTCCATCAGCAGGCCGACATTCGGATCCCCCGAGACGATGCGCCCGGCAAGGAACACGCCGGCAAGAGCGGCAAAGAGCGAGCAGATCACATAGGCGAGAAGGATGTTGCGGCTGGCGGGAATGCCGAAGTTGCGTGCAGCATCGCTCGAGCCCGAGGCAACGCCGCCGCCGATGGCGAAGAGATGCAGGCCGTAGCGCGAGCCGTAAAGCAGCTTCCAGGCGAGAAGGATCGTGACGATGCCCCAGAAGACCGGCAGCGGAAGGCCGAGAAACGTTCCCTCGACCATCCAGCGCACGCCATCCGGCACTGCGCCGCCCGAGACCGGGCGCAGCACGCGGGTGATGCCGAGCACGACATATTGCATGGACAGCGTCGCAACGATCGGGTGCACGTTGAGCCGGGTGACGCAGTAGCCGTTGGTCGCGCCGATCAGCGCGGCAAGCAGGAAGACGCCGGGAAGGGTGATGACGCCCGGCAGGTCGAGCGCGAGGATCGCCGTGGTGAAGCTGACGACGGAACCGATGGACAGGTCCAGCCCGCCGACGAGCACGACGAACATCTGCCCGACCGCAGTGATGAGCAGCGGCATGCCCTGCGCGACGAGATTGGCAAGGTTGCTCCACTGGCCGAACTGGCTGGTGGCCGCCGCAAGCCAGAGCGCCATGGCAAGCGCGATGACGAGCGGCAGCAGCCAGAGGCCCTGCCGGCTGCCGCGGCCCGCCAGCAGTTTTCCGAAGAGGGAGGAAGAAGAAGGGTTCATCGGGCGGTCCAGTCCGTCATGCGCTGAGGGCCGCGTCGAGAATGCCGTGCTCGGTCGCATCGCTGGCCCGCATTTCCGACACGATGGTATTGCCGTGGATCACGTAGAGGCGGTCGCAGAGGCCGATGAGCTCGACCGTCTCGCGCGAGAGCACGAGCACGGCGCCGCCCGCCTCGGCGAAATCGCGCAGGATCCGGTAGATTTCCGCCTTGGCGCCGACATCGACGCCGCGCGTCGGCTCCTCGATCAGGAGGAGGTCGGCATCGGTGGCGAGGTAGCGGCTCAGCAACACCTTCTGCTGGTTGCCGCCGGAAAGCGCGCCGACAGGGGCGGATGGACCCGAGGCCTTGATGTTCAGCCGGCGCATCGTCTCGGCGATGACGGTGCCGTAGCGCCTGGCTGCCTTCAGCGCCGGCCGGCCGGCATGCAGCGCCGCGACGATGTTCTGGCCGACGGAATGGCCGAGGAACAGTCCCTCATCCTTGCGATCCTCGGGCACGAACGCCCCGCCGAGCGCCTGCCAATGCCGCATGCCGCTTTCCTTCGCCACGGGCAGGCGGATGGTTTTGCCGCGCCGGGACACCACGCCTTCAACGGGCGCGAATTGCCCGACCAGTGCCCGCAGCGCCTTCTGCTGGCCCTGCCCTTCCAGCCCGGCGAAGCCGACGATCTCGCCCTTTTCGACCGTAAACGAAAACGGCCGCGCCGCCGCATCGAGCCGCAGCCCGGAAACCGAGAGCGCCGCCACGCCTGTTCCTTCGCCCCGTTCCGGGAAGAGGTCCTGCAGCTCGCGCCCGACCATCATCGCGATCAACGAGGCCGGCGTCATCTCGGCGAGCGGCTTCGTGCCGACGCGCTGGCCGTCCTTCAGCACCGTGACCACGTCGCAGATCGCAAAGATCTCGTCCATGCGATGGGAGATGTAGACGATGGCCTTGCCGGCATCGCGCAGCGCGCGGATATGCCGGTTGAGGATCTCGACGTCGGCGGCGTTGAGCGCGGCGGTCGGCTCGTCGAGGATGAAGACGTCGGCATCCGCATCGATGCCGTGGGCGATCTCGACGAACTGCCGCTCGGCGATGGACAGTTCGGAGACCAGCATGTCCGGATCGAGCGTCAGGCCGAGGCGGGCGAGCGCGCCCTTCGTCTCCTGCCGCATGCGCCGCCGGTCGATGCCGCCAAGACGGCCAACCGGCTCGCGACCGAGGAACATGTTTTCCGCGATCGTCATGTTGGGCAGCAGCGACAGCTCCTGGAACACCGTCGATATGCCGGCTTCCAGCGCGGCGCGCGGATTGGCGAAGGCGACGGGGCGGCCCGCACGGCGGATCTCGCCGCTGTCCGGCTGATGCACGCCGGCAAGGATCTTCATCAGCGTCGACTTGCCGGCGCCGTTCTCGCCCATCAGGGCGTGCACGGTGCCAGGCGCAAGCGCCAGCGACACATCCCGAAGTGCGACACTGCCGCCGAATGCCTTGGATATTCCAGACATTTCAATGAGATGCGACATGGATTCCCTCCGCCGTGACGGCGGAAGGCGGGTGATGGCCCGCCTCCCGTGCGGCGCGCCTACTGCTTGGCGTAGAACTGCTTGAGCTGATCCTCGGAGAGCTCCGACGGCCACCAGACATTGGCCGAAAGGTCGTCGCGGTAGTATTTCTTGACCTTTTCGAGGTCCCAGCCCGGCGGGTTGTAGTCGTAGTGCTTGTGGAGCGCTTTGCCTTCCAGGAGGGCAACGGCGGCGCGGATGCCGGCAGCGCCCTGGGCAGGGCTGTATTCGGACGATACCGACTTGAAGCCGTCGGCGATCCACTGGCCGAAGAAGCCGTTGTTGCCCTCGCCGGAAATCGGCGGAATGGCCGCGCCGAATTGCTTGAAGACGTCGACGCAGGCACGCGTCATGTCCGCGCCCGACGACCAGATGCCGGCGACATCGGGGTCGTTGAGATAAAGCGTCTCGCAGACCTTCTTGGCCTTGTCATATTGCCAGTCGCCGTGCTCCTCGGCGGTGATCGTGATCTCGCTGCCTTCGAGCGCCTGCTTCAGGCCGTTGTAGCGGTTCGTGTCCTCCGGGTGCCCGGCGAGGCCGCGCAGCACCCAGATATTGCCCTTGCCGCCGAGCTCCTTGACGAGGAAATCGCCCATGACCTTGCCGAAATGCTCGGCGCCGCCCTGGATTTCCGTCGTATAGGCATCGGATTCGATGCGGCCCGTGTGCAGCACGACGGGGATGCCCGCCGCCACGGCCTTCTCGATGCTGGCATTGGCCGAGGTCGAGGTGACCGGCTGGACGATGATCGCATCCACCTTCTGGGCGATCAGGTCCTCGATATCGGCGACCTGCTTCTTCTGGTCGAAGCCGGCATCGAGCAGGATGAACTTGGAAATGCGCGTGTCGCGGTCGGCGGCGGCCTGCGCCTCGTGTGCCACCTGCACCGTCCAGGTATTGGCGTTGACGCCGAAGCTGCTCATGCCGATGACCCAGGGGGCATCCTTCTTGTATTTGCCCTCTTCCACCGTCGGATTGTTGTCCGCGCGGGTCGTCACGCCGTCGAGCAGAGGCACGTCCTGCGCCAGGCTGTTCGTTGCGAAGACCACGCCGGCCAACAGAACCGACAGGCCGATTTTCCTGATGATGCTGCTCATACTTCTCCTCCAAAAAGCTGGCGTCCAAAGAGGCCAAGGCCGGCCGGAAGGCATGCGGCATCACCAGCCCGCGACCCATGTCCGGTGCTCGCCCGCAGCCTTTGAAACGACCTGAAACTCTCCTCCGGCCAACACAAAACCACTGGCGCTTTCGGCTGTCAATAGTTATTCAGACTGAATGAATAATCTGCCGTCCTTGCAAATCGCCCCTGCGGATGCGAAGTCTCAACCGCAATTGCGGGCATACGGCCCGGTGGAGGAGACAGTGACGCGGACCGTTCTATGCTTCGGGGATTCCAACACCCACGGCCAGATTCCCGGCCGCGGGCCGCTTGAGCGCTATCGCCGGGAACAGCGCTGGGCCGGCGTTCTCGAAGGCCAGCTCGGCCCCGGCTGGCAGGTCATCGAGGAGGGCCTCAGCGGCCGCACGACGGTGCATGACGACCCGATCGAGGGCGCCTTGAAGAATGGCCGGACCTATCTGCGCCCCTGCCTGCAGAGCCACGCGCCGCTCGACCTCATCATCATCATGCTCGGCACCAACGACCTGAAACGGCGCTTCAACATGCCGCCATCCGAGGTCGCCATGGGTATCGGCTGCCTGGTGCACGACATCCGCGAGCTGTCCCCCGGCCCTGCCGGCCACGATCCGGAGATCATGATCGTCGCCCCGCCGCCGATGCTGGACGATCTGAGGGAATGGGAATCGATCTTCTCCGGCGCGCAGGAGAAATCCCGCAGGCTTGCGCTGGAATTCGAGATCATGGCGGATTCGCTGGAGGCCCATTTCTTCGATGCCGGCACGGTCTGCCGGTGCTCGCCGGCTGATGGATTTCATATCGACGAACAGGCGCACCGCCAGCTCGGCGAGGCGCTTGCCCAAGAAGTGCTGGCGATCGGGTGGCCGGATGCCTAGGCGTTTCCACAGCACCGTCATCGCCCTTGCCGGGGAGCGCGCCCATGCCTGACATGCGTTTCGCGCCGCCCAACCCGCTCCGCATCGCGGACCGCGCCAGCGGCCTCAACTCGCTGAGCGTGCGCAGCCACAACGAGCGTCTGGTGCTCTCGCTGCTGCTGCAGAACGAAGCGACGACCCGCCTCGAGATCGGCGAGAAGACCGGCCTTTCGGCGCAGACGATCTCCGTGATCGTGCGCTCGCTCGAACAGGAGGGCCTTGTCGTGCGCGGCGCGGCGCAGAAGGGTCGCGTCGGCCCGCCGACGACGCCTCTCATGCTGAATTCCGAGGGCGCCTATTCCGTCGGCGTCAGCGTCGGCTACCGCAACACCCACATCGTCGTCGTCGATTTCATCGGCAATGTGCAGCATCACCGCGTGATGCCGCACAGGGCGGCCGATACGTTCGACGCGCCGGAAGCCCTGGCGCTCGAAATCCACCAGGCCATCGCCGGCCTTTCGGAAAGCCGGCAGGCGCGCATCGCCGGCGTCGGCCTGGCGCTGCCCACCCCGCCGATCCGCTCCGGCCCGGACCATGACGTGCTGCACCGCCATCTGGAGGCCGAGCTCGGCCTGCCGGTTTTCGTGCAGAACGACATCACGGCGGCGGCAGGCGGCGAAAGCCTGTTCGGCACGGCGCGGCAGTTGCAGGATTTCCTGTTCTTCTATCTCGGCGCCCGCCTGCACGGCCGCCTCGTGCTCAACCACCAGATCTACAACGGCAATTCGCCGCTGAGCTACGATGTCGGCGTGCTCGCGCTGGAACGCGCCCTGCCGTCCGGCAGCACGCTGGCGGAAAAGCTCTGGGGAGAGGTCCCGTCATGGCCGCCCATGGGGCCGGCCCTTGCGGCCTGGCAGCAGGCCTGCGCGGAAAGCCTCATCCAGCTAACGCAATCCCTCCTGCAATTCATCGAGCTTAAGACCGTCGTGCTCTCGTCCTTCGTCCCCACCGAGATCTGCGAGGCGTTATGCAACCTCATCCGGCAGGAAATCCCCTCGGTGAGCGCCGTCGTGGGAAGGACATCCGCAGCCCCGAAAGCCGTCGGCGCCGCAAGCCTGCCCTTCAGTTCGCGCTTCATGGTGCACTAGGCCGGATCCATATTCCGCAGACGGCCCGGATGCGATCCAGGCCTTGAAATTGCATGCGACAGATGACATATTCCAAGCGACAGATGACGCGGGAGAATAACCATGGCCGTCGCAGCAAAAGCATCGCAGGCAGCAACCGGTGGCGAACTGCAGAAAATCGAAGCCCTGCTCGGCGGTTCGCGCATCCTGTCGCGCCGCCTGACCAATGCGCTTGACGCGCATGAACTGCTTCTGCACGGCCTGCCCGCATCGGCGCTGGATCACCTTGTCGGCAATCTCGTCTTCATCGGCAAGAACGAATCGCTCGAAAAGGCCGTGGGCATGAGCCTGCGCACCTGGCAGCGGCGGAAGGACACGCCCTCCAAGCCGCTCAGCCTGGAACAGAGCGGCCGGACCTGGAAATTCGCCGAGATTCTCGCAAAGGCGACGGATATTTTCGGATCGCAGGCGGAAGCCGAGCAATGGCTGGAGCGGCCGGCCATCGGGCTCGACCAGCGCCGCCCCATCGACCTTCTCGGCACGCCTGCCGGCGTGGAGCTGGTCGAGGATCATCTCGACCGCCTGGAATACGGCGTCTACGCATGACCGTTCTGCCCATCGCGCTCGGCGGGAGCGAGCTGGTCGCGTGGCGGCTCGACCAGGCTGTCCATGCGCCGAGCTGGGATAGCGGCGAAGGCGCCTACCGCGTGGGCGGACGCTGGAACAGCAAGGGCACGCGCGCGGTCTACTGCTCGCTCGATCCTGCGACCGCAATCCTCGAAGTCGCGGTCCACAAGGGATTTCATGCGCTCGACACGGTGGCCCATCGCATGACGGCCGCCGTCATTGCCGATATCGGCGATGTCCACGTCGTCGATCCGCAAACGGTGCCCAATCCCAACTGGCTGCGCCCGGGCATTCCCGGCGCGGGCCAGCAGGCCTTCGGCGACGACCTGCTGCGACGGCACCGTTTCGTCGCGATCCCCAGCGCGGTCTCGCCGCACAGCTGGAACCTGATCTTTCTCGCAGGCGCCGCGCCGGGCACCTATGCCCTGAAATTCCAGGAAAGCTTCGCCCTGGACACGCGGCTGCATCCATCGACGGCCTGATGCGCCTGCACGACCTTCCCGTGCCCGCAGAGTGCGCACCGGCCAGCCGACCACTCCAAAACCGGCGGCGGGACGACTGACCCAACCGGCCTATGCCGTCTGGGTCAGGAAGGCCGCTATGGCATCGATCTCGTGCTGGCGCACCTCGTGGCCTCCGTCACCAGGGTTCACAAGGGCGGGGAGCGCACCCACCACGGCACGCCTCGGCCCCAACCCGGCGCGGTAAGCATCGGACCCATAAGGCTCGCTCCCTGCGGAGCCGGCCGTATCCCTTCCCCGGTGGCATGATCCTGACGGCGTTGGTGCTGGCGCCGTTGCCCGGCCAATTTCTGCCGCCCATGACTGTGGGTATGGCCTTATGCCCCTTGACCGGGCTTCGCAACCGCCAATAAGCTTTGTTCGCGACACAGGTTCCGTCAGCCCGACGGATGAAAAGGGAACACGGTGAGGATTACCCATCAGGGGCCGAGACCGTGGCTGCCCCCGCAACTGTAACCGCCGAGCTTGCCTCACGATGCCACTGTGCGTTCTGCACGGGAAGGCGAGGATAGCGACGACGCGGAAGTCAGGAGACCTGCCTGTGCCGGTCACCCATGCCAGGATACGGGGTGTGTCCGGGCGCGGCCGTCCGTAGCGGTGACATTGTCGACGATGTCGCCGCGCCGGTGGACGGTTCGGGAAAGTGCCCGCTTTTCCATGATCCTCTCTTGCCCGCGGTGGAAAACCGTGCAGGCGCGTCCTGCCTTGGGGGAAAGATGAAAAAGCACCTGGCGGGGGCCTCCCTGCTCGTTATCGCGCTGTGTCCACCGGTTTACGCCCAGGAAAGGGCCGCGGCCGATGCGCCGACCGATCTCGACGAGATCGTCATCACCGACGGCCTGACCTCGGTGGACCTCAAGAAATCCGGCCGCGCCGTCACCGTCATCACGGGGGAGCAGATCGAGAAGAACCAGGTGCGCTATGTCGCCGATGCGCTTCGGCTCGTGCCGGGCTTCGCCGTGTCGCGCACCGGGTCTTTCGGCGGCCTTACGCAGGTGCGCGTGCGCGGGGCGGAAGGCAACCACGTGCTCGTGATGATCGACGGCGTCGAGGCCAACAACAACGACCAGGGCGAATTCGATTTCGGCAGCCTGATCGCCGACGATATCGAGCGCATCGAGATCCTGCGCGGCGCGCAGAGCACCTTCTGGGGCGCCAACGCCATGTCGGGCGTCATCAACATCATCACGAAACGCGGAGAGCGCGGCACCGCCACGTCGAGCGCGCGCACCGAGGTCGGCAGCGACGGCACCGTCATGGGCGCGCTTTCCACCCGGGGCGGCGGGGAAAACTACGATTATTCGCTCTCCGGCATGCTGCGCCGCACCGGCGGCTTCAACATTTCCGACATCGGCGGGGAAAAGGACGGCGACCGCAACGGCACGCTGAACGGCCGTTTCTCCGTCGACCTCTCGCCCGAGACGACAATCGATGGCACGCTGCGCTACGTGAACCGCCGCAGCGACCTCGACCAGCAGGACAACGACACGGCCATGGCCTATGACGTGGGCGACTATACGAAGAACCGCGAGCTTCTCGGCTCCATCGGCTTCAGCAACAGCGCGCTCGACGGCGCGTTGACGCAGAAGGCCCGGTTCTCCGCCTATGACCTTCACCGCTTCGATCATTCCGAAGCGTTCGGCGACAGCTGGAACGACGGCAACCGCTACAACGCCACCTACCAGGCCTCCTACCGCCATGACGCGCTGGAAAACCAGGTGCACCAGCTGACCGCCGGCTACGAATGGCAGCGCGAGACCTTCTCGCCGTCCCATCTCACGCAAACCTTCAGCCGCAACACCCATTCGCTGATCGGCGAATACCGGGGGGAATTCTTCGAGCAGTTCTATCTCAACGGCGGCATCCGGCAGGACTGGAACGGTGCATTCGCCGATGCCGCCACCTGGACGGTGAGCGCGGCCTGGCAGGTGCCGCAGGCCGATACGCGCCTGCATGCCTCCCTCGGCACCGCCGTCACCAACCCCACCTTCTACGAGCAGTTCGGCTATTTTCCCGGCACGTTCAAGGGCAACCCCAACCTGAAGCCGGAGGAAAGCCTCGGCTGGGACATTGGTGTCGAGAAGAGCCTCTTCGACGGCGGCCTCGTCGTCGACGTGACCTACTTCCGCCAGAATCTCGAAAACGAGATCGCCACGGTCTTCAATCCGGACTTCACGTCGACGCCGGTCAACCGTGACGGCGAAAGCCGCCGGCAGGGCGTCGAGGTCTCCGCGACGGTCGACTTCTTCAACGGCCTCACGCTGACCGGCGCCTATACCTATACGCATGCGACCGAGCAGGCGGAGGCCGGCGGGCCGCGTCTTGAGGAGGTGCGCCGGCCGCGCCACATGGGCTCGCTGAACGCCGCCTATGTCTTCCACGACGAGCGGGCGCGCGTCTTTGCCGAGGCGGTGTTCAACGGAAGGATGAAGGACGTGGTTTTCGCCACCCTCGTTCCGCCGCGCGTGACGCTCGGCGGCTACACGGTGGTCAATGTCGGCGGCAGCTTCAAGGTCAACGACACGGTGGAGGTCTTCGGCCGCATCGACAACCTGTTCGACCGCGACTACCAGGAAGTCTACGGCTTCAACACGCCGGGCCTGACGGCCTTCGCCGGCCTGAAGGCGACCTTCTGATGGGCAGCCGGCGCTGGCTTGCGGTGACCCTTGCCGGCCTCGCCTGGCCGGCCGCGGCCACAGGTGCCGACAACGTTCCGCAGCGTGTCGTGTCGATGAATGTCTGCACCGACCAGCTGGCCATGCTCGTCGCACGGCCCGGCCAGCTCCATTCGGTCTCCTATCTGGCGCGCGACGCCGGCACCTCGGCCATGGCGGAGGAGGCCGGCGCCTATGCCGTCAACCATGGGCTGGCGGAGGAGATCTTCCTGATGAAGCCTGACCTCGTGCTCGCCGGCACCTACACGACGCGCACGACCATCTCGCTGCTGCGCCGGCTCGGCTTCCGCGTCGAGGAATTCCAGCCGGAAGCCTCCTTCGACGAGGTCCGCGCGAACCTCGCCCGCATGGGCGACCTGCTCGGCAATCCCGTGCGGGCGAAGACGCTGATCGCCGGCATGGATGCGCAGATCGCGGCGCTCGAAGCCGCAGGGACGCCGCGGCTGCGCACCGCCCTCACCTTCGCCAACAGCTACACCGCCGGCTCCGGCACGCTCGTTTCCGAAGTGGTGAAGCGCGCGGGCCTCGACAACATCGCCGAGATGCTGGGCATGACGGGAACCGCCCGCCTGCCGCTGGAACTGCTCGTCCTTGCCGATCCCGAGCTGATGGCGGGCGGCCGGTCAGAGGTCGAAGGGCCGGCCCTTGCCGAACAGAACTTCGCCCATCCGGCCTATCGCGCCCTTGCGGCGGCCACCGCCGAGGCACCCCTCGAAAACCGGCTGACCGTCTGCGGCGGGCCGTTCACCCTTGAGGCCGCCCGCGCCCTGCAGGCCGCCGCACGCCGGGCCAGGGGAGCCGCACCGTGACCATCCGCTCCCATTTCCGGACCACCCTCGTCTTCCTTGCGGCGATAACCCTCGCGCTCTTTCTCCTCTCGCTCACCATCGGCCCGGCCGACGTCGCCTTTTCCGACAGTCTTCGCGCCCTGTTCGGCGGCGGCGAGGAACTGCTCGTCCTGGTGATGCAGGAGATCCGCCTGCCCCGCGCGCTGCTCGGCCTCATCGTCGGGGCGACGCTCGGCCTTTCGGGGGCGGCGCTGCAGGGATATCTGCGCAATCCGCTGGCCGAGCCGGGGCTGATCGGCATCAGCGCCTCGGCCTCGCTCGGCGCCGTCATCGCCATCTATACCGGCCTTTCGGCGCTTTTCATGCTCGCCCTGCCGCTCATGGCGCTGGCCGGCGCGATGCTGGCCGTCCTCGTCCTCAAGGCGATGGCAGGCGTGGACGGGCGGCCGCTCACGGTCATCCTCACCGGCATCGCGATCTCCAGCCTTGCCGGCGCGATGACCTCGCTGGTGCTCAACCTCTCGCCCAATCCCTTCGCGGCGACGGAGATCATGTACTGGATGCTCGGTTCGCTCACCGACCGCTCCATGCCACATGTCTGGCTGGTGCTGCCCTTCACGGCGGCCGGCTGGCTGCTGCTGTTCCGTCTCGGCCGGGCGCTCGACGCGCTGGCCCTCGGCACCGATGCAGCCGCGAGCATGGGCGTCGACCTTGCGCGGGTGCAATGGCTTGCCGTTGCCGGCACCGCGCTCTCGGTCGGGGCCGCCACCGCCGTCACGGGCGCCATCGGCTTCGTCGGCCTCGTCGTGCCGCATGTGCTGCGGCCCCTTGTCGGCGCACAGCCCTCGCGGCTGCTGCCGGCCAGCGCGCTCGGCGGTGCGGCGCTCCTGCTCTGCACCGACACGCTGGTGCGCGTCATCGCCCCGGATCGCGACATCAAGCTCGGCGTGCTGACGGCCATCGTCGGCGCCCCCTTCTTCTTCTGGCTCGTCTGGTCGCACAGGAGGGCGGGGCTGTGAGCATCCTCACCATCGAGAACCTGTCGGCGACGCTCGCCGGCAAGCGCGTCGTGGACGGCGTCTCGCTCACCGTCGGCAAGGGCAGCTTCACCGGCCTCATCGGTCCGAACGGCGCCGGCAAGTCGACCTTCCTGCGCGCCTGCCTCGGTCTCGTGCCGGCCAGCGGCACGGTCCGCCTCGACGGCGTCGACCTCGCCGGCCTTCGTGCCGCGGAGCGCGCACGCCACCTCGCCTATCTGCCGCAGGAACGCGAGACCGCCTGGGCGATGAGCGTAGAGGCCGTGGTGGCGCTCGGGCGCCTGCCGCACCATGCGCGCTTCGCCGCCCCTTCGGAACGGGATCGGGCGGCGATAGAGGCCGCGATCACCCGCATGGACCTTTCCGCCTTCCGCCACCGCGCCGTCACCAGCCTTTCCGGCGGCGAACGGGCACGCGTGCTCATCGCGCGGGCGCTTGCGCAGGAAACGCCGGTGCTGCTGGCGGACGAGCCGCTGGCCGGGCTCGACCCGCAGCACCAGATCGCGCTCATGCGGCTCTTCCGGGAGTTGGCGGTGGAGGGCCGGATCGTCATCGCCTCCATGCACGACCTGACGCTCGCCGCGCGCTGGTGCGACCGGCTGCTCCTCCTGCATCGCGGCCGCGCCCATGCGGAAGGCCGGCCGGAGGCGGTGCTGACCGCAAGGACCCTTGAAGACGTCTATACGGTCGAGGCGTTCATCGGCGCCGCCGCCGGCGGCCTGATCGTGCAGCCGGTCGACCTGTCGCAGAAGAAGGATGAAGACGACCATGGCTGATCTCCGGGATATCCTGCAAACCCACCTCGTCGACGAGAAGGCGGGCTGGAGCATGGGCTCCTTCGGCGCCATCGCGGAATTCCACCAGGACAAGGGCGAATATCTCGAAGCCGATGCGCCGGCCCTCTTCGTGCGGGCGACCCGGCGCGGCGCGATCCGCCTCAATGCCGTGACGGTGGACCGGATCGAGCCCGTCGCCTACGAGACGCTGAGCCCGAAGCCGCACCGCTGGAGCCACGCCGTCGCCCTGTGCCTGCCCCACCGGGAGGCCGCCGGGAACCGGCGCGATACCCTTACGGAACTCGGGCCGGACGAGGATGCGGTGCGCCCCGCCGACCGCAGGGCGATCCTCTTCGACATGGGCCTCGGCCTGCCGCAATGCGATTTCTGCATCCGTACCGCGGATCCGGACCTCCTCGCCCTCCTCCGGGAAAATGCCGGGCGCAGCCTGTTCGATCCTGCAAATCCGGCCGGCGGCGCCATCCTGAAGGCCCATCCCCACCGGGTCGCGCTGACGCGCATCGGCCGCGTCGAGGTCTTCCAGAAGATCGGCGGGCCGGATACCGGCGGTGTCTCGCCGCCCGGGCCCCATACCCACCTCCTGCCGCAGCTCCTGAAAGCGAACCGCACCCATTCGGCCAACACGCCGATCCCCGGCCATCTGGTGCCGCTCGGCTATCTCCACCCGGCCAACCCGGTCATGGACGGCATGGGAGCGGATACGGACTTCGACATCGACGCCCACGCCCGCTTCCAGGGTCTCTACGACCAGTTCGCCCGCCCCGACCTGCCGCTTCTGCGCAAGGCCGTGCTGGAGGCGCTGGGCCGGAAGGTCGAACCGGATGATTTCATCGCCCCCTCTGACCGCTTCGGCCGCGCGGCGCTGCGCCTGACGCTGCGCCAGCAGCACCGCCTCGCCGAAAAATTCTCCGGCAGCACCTATTGCGAGCTGGTGGCGCGCTGGCGCGCGGTCTTCGACAAGGCCTCCGACACCGCAGCGGCGGACGACGATGCGCCCGGCCATTGAACGGGAAGGATCCGCAGGCCGCATACACGCCTTCTCGATCCGCTGGGCGGCGCCTTTCCTCGTCGCGGAATTCACCGAGCCGCAGAACATGCTGAGCTGGTCGCTCACCCGGCCGGGCTTCGTCATTGCACGCTCCGTCGCCTGGCTCGAGGTCCGCGACGGGGACCTGCCGGCGCATGTCGATCCCGTCGCGCTCTTGCGCAGGCGCATGGAGGCCGCCGGCCATGGCGAGGCGGTGCATCTCATGACGTCGCGCAGCCTCGTGCACCACCATCTCGCCAGCGCCGAGGCCGGCGCCGTCACCTCCTCCTGCCTCGCCACCGTCGGCCTTTCCAATGCCGGCCGGGTGGGCGAACCGTTCGACGGAAGCGCGCCGGCCGGCACGATCAACCTCCTCGCCCATGCCGGAACGCCGTTGTCCGATGCGGCGCGCATCGAGGCACTGTCGATCGCCGCCGAAGCCCGTACGGCCGCCGTCATCGATCTCGGGCTCATCCGCGATGGCCACGTCGTGACCGGCACGGGAACGGACTGCATCGTCGTCGCCTCGCCCTGCGGAAACCCCGAAGCCCCCTTTGCCGGGCTTCACACCGACGTCGGCCTTTCGCTGGGGCGCGCCGTCTACGACGCGGTCAGGGCAGGCGGGCTGCACTGGCTCGCGGAGCGGCGGAGCCCACGCCCGCAAAATGCGGCGACGGGGATTTGACCGCTGCGGGATTCCACTGGCGTGCCGGGATGATATGGATATCCATCGGCGGCGCGCCAGCGCGGCGTCCCTTGTCCCTTGACCAGCGTGGAGCATGGATGGACGTGAAGACGGAAGCAGAAGAGCCGAAGCCGGCCGCAGGCAGGGCCACGCGCCTTGTGATCCTGTGCCGCGGCGCGACCGTGGCCAATCAGCAATCGCGATTTTCCTCCGGTGATCCGCTGCTGCCCAGGGAGCAGGCGCGACTGGGCGAACTGGCCCGGGGCCTCCGCCGGTTCGAGACCGTGCTGCACGCACCCGAGCGTCCTGCCATCGAAACCGCTGCCGCCTTCTCCCCCGTCGCGGCATCGTGCCCGGCGCTCCGGGATGCCGACTACGGACGATGGAACGGCCGGACGGTTGCGGATGTGGCGGAACGGTCGCCGGAGGACCTGCAGCGCTGGATGTCCGACCCGTCCTCTACCCCGCATGGCGGCGAGCCGTTCGAGACGGTGCAGGCCCGGGCGGCGACCTGGCTGGAGAGCCGGCATGCGAAAGGCGGCAACACGCTGGCCGTCACCCATGCCATCGTCCTGAAGCTGCTGTTCCTGCATGTGACCGGTGCGCCGCTGGCCTCGATCTGGCGTATCGACGTCGAGCCGCTCGGCATGCTGGCGCTTTCCAGCGACGGCAGGCGCTGGGCACTGCGAAGCTTCGGCACGGGGCTGCCGGGCGGACCGCCGGAAAACGGCTGACCCGCCGCGCGGAATCTCGGGCTCCCGGCCTCAGAAGTCCCAATCCTCGTCCTCGGTCGCCACCGCCTTGCCGATGACATAGGACGAGCCGGAGCCGGAGAAGAAGTCGTGGTTCTCGTCGGCATTCGGCGAGAGGGCGGAAAGGATGGCCGGGTTGACCTTGCAGGCTTCCGGCGGGAAGAGCGCTTCGTAGCCGAGATTCATCAGGGCCTTGTTGGCATTGTAGTGCAGGAACTTCTTGACGTCCTCGGTCAGGCCGACGCCATCATAGAGCTCCTCGGTATATCTCGCCTCGTTGTCATAGAGATCAAGCAGCAGGTCGAAGGAAAAGTCCTTGATCTCCTGCCGCTTCTCCGCGCTCAACCGCTCTGTCCCGCGCTGGAACTTGTAGCCGATATAGTAGCCGTGCACCGCCTCGTCGCGAATGATGAGGCGGATCATATCGGCGGTGTTGGTGAGCTTGGCGCGGCTCGACCAGTACATCGGCAGATAGAAGCCGGAATAGAACAGGAAGCTTTCGAGGAAGACGCTGGCGACCTTCTTCCTCAGGGGATCGCCGGAGACATACTGCTCCATGATCAGTGCTGATTTCTTCTGCAGGAACTCATTCTCCTCAGACCAGCGATAGGCGTCGTCCACGTCGGGCGTCAGGCACAACGTCGAGAAGATCGAGGAGTAGGAGCGCGCGTGCACGGCCTCCATGAAGGAGATGTTGGAGAGCACCGCCTCCTCGTGCGGCGTGACGGCATCCTCCATCAGCCTCACTGCGCCGACACCGTTCTGGATCGTGTCCAGCAGGGTCAGGCCGGTGAAGACGCGGATGGTGAGCTTCTGCTCCTCCGGCTTCAGCGTCGCCCAGGAGGGGATGTCGTTGGAGAGCGGCACCTTCTCCGGCAGCCAGAAATTGCCGGTGAGCCGGTTCCAGACTTCCAGGTCCTTGTCGTCCTCGATGCGGTTCCAGTTGATGGCGCGCACGGCGGTGGCCGCCTTCGGGGTCTTGGTCTTCACTTGGATGTTCATGGCGTTCCTCGAATTCGAAATCTTCTTGCTCTGCCCCTCATCCGGCTGCCGCCACCTTCTCCCCGCGGACGGGGAGAAGGGATATGCCGCACCGTTTTCCACAAACATCCCCGCTTCGGCGGGGCAGGTCCCCTCTCCCCGCTTGCGGGGAGAGGGTTAGGGTGAGGGGCAGCCCGGGTTTAAAGCGCGCACGACACGCAGCCCTGCACTTCCGTGCCGGACAGCGCCATCTGGCGAAGGCGGATATAGTAGATGGTCTTGATGCCCTTCTTCCAGGCGTAGATCTGCGCCCGGTTGATGTCGCGCGTCGTCGCCGTGTCGCGGAAGAACAGCGTCAGTGACAGGCCCTGGTCGACATGCTGCGTCGCCGCCGCGTAGGTATCGATGATCTTCTCCGGACCTATCTCGTAAGCGTCCTGATAATAGTCCAGGTTGTCGTTCGTCATGAAGGCGGCCGGATAGTAGACGCGGCCGATCTTGCCCTCCTTGCGGATCTCGATCTTCGAGACGATCGGGTGGATCGAGGAGGTCGAGTGATTGATGTAGGAGATCGAGCCCGTCGGCGGCACGGCCTGGAGGTTCTGGTTGTAGAGCCCGCCTTCCATGACGGCCTTCTTCAGCTCCAGCCAGTCCTCCTGCGTCGGGATATGGATGCCGGCTTCCGCGAACAGGCCCTGCACCTTCTCCGTCGCCGGCAGCCATTCGGCCTCGGTATATTTGTCGAAGTACTCGCCCGAGGCGTATTTCGAGTTCTCGAAGCCCTTGAAGCTGACACCCTTCTCCACCACCAGCCGGTTGGAGGCGCGGATGGCGTGGTAGGTCACCGTGTAGAAATAGATATTGGTGAAGTCGACGCCTTCTTCCGAACCGTAGAAGATGCGCTCGCGGGCGAGATAGCCGTGCAGGTTCATCTGCCCGAGGCCGATCGCGTGGCTGTCGTCATTGCCCTTTTCCACCGACGGAACCGAGGAGATATGGCTCATCTCGGAGACCGCCGTCAGCGCGCGGATCGCCGTCTCGATCGTCTGGCCGAAATCCGGCGAATCCATCGCAGCGGCGATGTTGAGCGAGCCGAGATTGCAGGAAATGTCCTTGCCCATCTTCGAATAGGAGAGGTCGTCGTTGAATTCGCTCGCCTCGCTCACCTGCAGGATTTCCGAGCAGAGATTGCTCATGGTGATGCGGCCGGCGATCGGGTTGGCCCGGTTCACCGTGTCCTCGAACATGATGTAGGGGTAGCCCGATTCGAACTGGATCTCGGCGATGATCTGGAAGAAGTCGCGCGCCTTGATCTTCTTCTTGCGGATGCGCCCGTCCTCGACCATCTCGCGATACTTTTCCGTCACCGAGATTTCGGTGAAGGGCACGCCGTAGACGCGCTCCACGTCATGCGGCGAGAAGAGGTACATGTCGTCGTTGCTGCGGGCGAGCTCGAAGGTGATGTCGGGAATGACGACGCCGAGCGACAGCGTCTTGATGCGGATCTTCTCGTCGGCATTCTCGCGCTTGGTGTCGAGGAAGCGCATGATGTCGGGATGATGGGCATGCAAGTAGACCGCCCCCGCGCCCTGCCGCGCTCCGAGCTGGTTGGCGTAGGAGAACGAGTCTTCCAGCAGTTTCATCACCGGGATGACGCCCGAGGACTGGTTCTCGATCTGCTTGATCGGCGCGCCCATCTCGCGGAGGTTGGTAAGCGAGAGTGCGACGCCCCCGCCGCGCTTGGACAGCTGCAGGGCGGAATTGATGGAGCGGCCGATGCTCTCCATGTTGTCCTCGACACGCAGCAGGAAGCAGGAGACGAGCTCGCCGCGCTGCTTCTTGCCGGCATTGAGGAAGGTCGGCGTCGCCGGCTGGAAGCGGCCGGAAATGATCTCGTCGACGAGGCCGCGGGCAAGCTGCTCGTTGCCGCGCGCCAGGGTCAGCGCCACCATGCAGACGCGATCCTCGTAGCGCTCCAGGTAGCGCTTCCCGTCGAAGGTCTTCAGCGTATAGGACGTATAATACTTGAAGGCGCCCAAAAAGGTCGGAAAGCGGAATTTCCTGTCATAGGCATGATCGAACAGATCGCGCACGAAGTTGAAGGAATACTGGTCCAGCACCTCCTGCTCGTAATACCCCTCCGTCACCAGGTAATCGAGCTTTTCCCGGAGATTGTGGAAGAACACCGTGTTCTGGTTGACGTGCTGGAGGAAATACTGCTTTGCCGCCAGCCGGTCCTTGTCGAGCTGGATCTTCCCCGTCTCGTCGTAGAGGTTCAGCATCGCGTTCAGCGCGTGGTAGTCCAGCGCCGTGATCTCCGGTGCCTTCGGTGCTTTTTCGAGCGTCATCGTGTCCAAAATCGTTCCAGTCCCTGTCTGACGTTGTCGACATCCTCGTCCGTCCCGAGCAATTCGAAACGATAGAGGAACGGCACGGCGCATTTTGCGGAGATGATGTTGCCCGCGACGGCATAGCCGGTGCCGAAATTGGTATTGCCGGCCGCGATCACGCCGCGGATCAGGCTGCGGTTGCGGGGATTGTTGAGGAAGCGGATGACCGGTTTCGGCACCGCCCCCTTCTCCCCGCCCCCGCCATAGGTCGGCGAGACCAGCACGAAAGGCTTTCCCGCCTCCGGCGGTTCCCCGGCCGCGTCGACCGGGAGCCGCAGCGCCGCGACCCCGAGCTTCCCGACGAAGCGGTGGGTGTTTTCCGACCGGCTGGAGAAATAGACGAGCCGGGTCATCGCGCGGGGTCAGGCGAGCGCGCTGATCATGTCCGGGCGGAAGCCGGCCCAGTGCTGCTCGCCGGCAACGACGACGGGCACCTGGCGATAGCCGAGACCCTGCACGAGCGCGAACGCATCGGCATCCTCGGAGATATCGACGACGCTGTAGTCGATGCCCTGGCGGTCGAGCGCACGGGTGGTCGCGGTGCACTGGACGCAGGCGGGTTTCGAATAGACGGTGATGGACATGGCTTTCCTCGTGATTTGGCAATCGGGCATCAGGAATCGTTCGGACATCCGCCGATGACCGTTCTTCAGGCTGGGAGATGACAGGGGCGGCCGCCCGCGAACGGCCGGACGCGGGGCGCCGCTTACTCGCGCGGAGGAACTGGAAACAAAATCGACATGACTTCACCCCGAGACATTTCTGCGGGGCATCAGGGGAGACGGCGGGGCGGCATCACTCGCGCCCCAACGCTCGCCGACCGGACACCCCGCCCGTGGACGTTCATGCGCGAGGCAGGTCTCCTGGCTTGCGGGTCGCGGCATCCGTTCGCCTTCCCAGGACATACATCCCAGTGGCTTTGTCGAACGAATGCTCACCGCTTACAGTTGCGGGGGCAGCTCCGGATTGACGCGGCATCATGCCGCCCCGGATTCCCGTCTTAGCCTTCGATCCTCTCGAATCGAAGGAACCTCGAACACAAGATATAGTAGACGAGGTAAAAAATGCGTCAACGGCTATGATGGCTTATCAACGGTTTCGTGACGGCCGACGGGAACGGGACGGTCCTGCCGATCGACCGCGACCATGACGAAACGGCCGTTCGCGGTGCATGTGCGGGTCCCGCTCGTCAGGTCTTCCGACCAGAGCTCGACCGCGACGGTCATCGACGTACGCCCGACGCGGGCCACGGTGGCCACCGTATCCACGATCAACCCCACGGCGACCGGCGCACGGAAATCGACCCGTTCGGAGGCGGCAAGCACCGTGATGCACCGGCCGTGGCGCGTGGCGGCGACGAAGGCGGCCTTGGTCATGGCGGCGAGTGCCTCGCCGCCGAACATGCGGCCGGAACTGTTCGCCTGGTCGGCGAAAACGATATCGCTCGTGCATGCCCCGTGGCTGGGCGGCTCCCGCATGTCCGCCAGCGACGGAAGGCACCAGCCCGGCGTCTTGCCTTCCGGAACGGCCACCATGCTGAAGCTGCCGCGCGTGCACAGCCGCCGTTCGCCGCTGACGAGGCCTTCGGCGACCATCTCCACCTCCACCGTCATCGATGTGCGGCCGACACGCGAGACGCGCGCCACAAGCTCGACCAGCTCCCCGACGCGCGCGGGGGCCTGGAAATCGACGCGATCGACGGATGCCGTCACGAAGGGCACGCGCCCGTGGCGGGTCGCGGCGATGAAGGCGATGCGGTCCATCAGCGCCAGCCCGGCGCCGCCGAACAGCGTGCCGTGATGGTTGGTATCCCCCGGGAAGACAAGATCGACGAGACGGCTGGGCGATGCCGGGATTGCTCCCGGCATCGCAGTGTCTTCAAGCGCACGCTTCATTGCGCCGCCACCGCCGAGCCGTCTTCGCCCCGCAGGCGGCGCGCGGCCTCCACCATGTTGACGAGCGCCGGCCTGACCTCCTCCCACTTGCGCGTCTTGAGCCCGCAGTCGGGATTGATCCAGAGCTGGCGGTCCTCGAGACGCCGCCGGGCGAGCGACAGGAGATCGGTCATCTCCTCCACGTCGGGCACGCGCGGCGAGTGGATGTCGTAGACGCCCGGGCCGATTTCGTTCGGATACTGGAAGTTCCTGAAGGCATCGAGCAGCTCCATCTTCGAACGCGAGGTCTCGATGGAGATGACGTCGGCATCCATGGCGGCGATCGCCGCGATGATGTCGTTGAACTCCGAATAGCACATGTGGGTGTGGATCTGGGTTTCGTCGGAGACCCCGGAGGAGCAAAGGCGGAAGGATTCGACTGCCCAATCCAGATAGTGCTGCCAGTCCTTGTGGCGAAGCGGCAGGCCTTCCCGGAGAGCCGCCTCGTCGATCTGGATCATCTTCGCACCAGCCTTCTCCAAATCCACGACCTCATCGCGGATGGCGAGCGCGATCTGGCGGCACGTCGCGCTCCGGAGGATATCATCCCGCACGAACGACCAGTTGAGGATGGTCACCGGTCCGGTCAGCATGCCCTTCACCGGCTTGGCGGTGAGCGACTGGGAATATTGCCACCAGCGCACGGTCATCGGGTTCGGCCGCGAGACGTCGCCGAAGATGATCGGTGGGCGCACGTAACGCGAACCGTAGCTCTGCACCCAGGCATGCTGCGTGAAGGCGAAGCCCGAAAGCTGCTCGCCGAAATACTGCACCATGTCGTTGCGCTCGAACTCGCCGTGAACAAGCACGTCGAGCCCGATCTCCTCCTGCCAGCGGATGGCCGCCGCCGTTTCCTGCTGGAGGAAGGCTTCGTAGTCCTTGTAGCTGAGCGTGCCCCTGGCATGGGCGGAACGGGCCTTGCGAACGTCACCGGTCTGCGGGAACGAGCCGATCGTCGTGGTCGGGAAGAGCGGCAGCTTGATCGTTTCCGCCTGGACCTGCCGGCGCGCCTCAAAGGCGTGCTTGCGGGCCTTCATGCCGGCGTCGATGCCGGCAATGCGCCCCTGCACGAGCGGGTCGGTCACTTTCGGCGAGGATGCACGGGCGGCGATAGCCTGCGAGGCGCTGTCGATGGCGTGCCGGACGGCATCCCTGCCCTGCGCAAGCCCCTTGCCGAGCGTTGAGAGCTCGCCGAGCTTCTGCGTGGCGAAGGACAGCCAGGACTTCAGATCGGGATCGAGTGCCGTTTCCAGTTCAAGGTCGATCGGGACATGGAGGAGCGAGCACGAGGCCGCGACCTCCACCAATTCGCCACCACGCCCTTCCACGAGCGGGGCCAGCCGGTCGAGAATGGCGGCGAGGTTCGCCCGCCAGATGTTGCGCCCGTCAACGACGCCGAGCGACAGGACCTGCCCGGGGCGAACGGCGCTTGCGACCGCGTCGAGCTGTTCGGGCGCGCGGGCAAGATCGATGTGCAGGCCGGCCACCGGCAGCACGGCCGCTGCATCGAGATTGTCCGCAAGCGCGCCGAAATAGGTCGTCAGCATGACCTTCAGGCCGGGCGCGGCCTTGGCCAGCGCCTCATAGGCCAGCTTGAAGGCATGGCGCTCGCCCTCCGTCAGATCGAGCGCCAGGATCGGCTCGTCAACCTGCACCCAGTCGGCGCCCGCAGCGCCCAGGCGGCGGAAGAGTTCTTCGTAGACCGGGAGCAGCCGCGTCAGGAGGTCGAGCGGCTTGAAGGTCGAGGGCCGCGCCTTGGCGAGCTTGAGGAACGTGACCGGGCCGAGCACCACCGGGCGCGTGTGGATGCCGAGGGCCTTGGCTTCCAGGAAGTGAGCGACGGGCTTCTGCGTGGTCAGCCTGAAGACCTGGTCTTCCGCGACTTCCGGAACCATGTAGTGGTAGTTGGTGTCGAACCACTTCGTCATTTCCAGCGCCGGAACCCCGTGGCCGTGACGGGCGTGGCCGCAATCCGCATGGCCGTCGCCCTGGCTGCCGCGCGCCATGGCGAAATAGAGGGACAGCGGCACCTCCCCGCCATCCCACCCATAAACATGCGGAATGGCGCCGACCATGACGGCCGTGTCCAGAACGTGATCGTAGAAGGAGAAATCGTTGGAGGGGATCCGCGTGATCCCGTGTTCCTGCTGAAGCTTCCAGTGTTCGGCACGCAGCGTCTTCGCCGTTTCGATAAGTTCGGTGTCCGGGATCCTGCCGGACCAGAAGGCTTCGAGCGCAAACTTCAGCTCGCGGTGGCGGCCGATGCGCGGAAAGCCCAGAGAAGCGGTCGCAAGAGATTGATGTGACATTGTCATACCCCATTGGTTTCTGGGGGCATGGGTAAAGCGGACGCGTGCAGGCCCGCCGTCTTGACGGGCAGGTGCAGCAACCACCGGGACACCCCGCCCGTGGACGTTATTTCGTCTTGGCAGGTCTCCTGGCTCACGGGTCATCGCCGCTGTCCGTCTTCCCAAGGCTCTCGCCTCAGTGACATTGCTGGACAGCGGCTCGCCGCTCACAGTTGCGGGGGCAGCCCCGGCATTGCCGAACGATCGGCGCACCGGATTCCCTCTTAGCCCTGAAGCGGACATACCGCCCCAGGGAACCACGACGCGACGACTTCACGCCATCACGGACAGATTGTCAATATACATAAAGAAATCTTTATATCTTTATTTATCTGGTTGCTCCGAAATTCTCAGGGGCGGCCGATCTCGTCGAGATACCAGTCGATGTAGCGCAGCTCGTTATGTTCCATCGGCGCGATGGGGCCGGGCACGAAATAGTGCGATTGCACCCCGCGCGCCGTATGCTCGATGATCGCCTTGTCCTCCGCCGTCGTGACCTTCCAGAGCCAGGTCAGCTTCGCGAGGTCGTAGTCCCTGCCTTCCTCCGCCTTGCCGTCGACGAGCCAGATCAGTTCCATCTCGCAGCTTTCCGCCGTCTTCGGAATGAAGCGGTAGATCATGCCATGGTCCGGATAGCAGACGAGGAAGGTCGTGCCGCCGAGATGGATGGAGGTGACGCCGCCGTCGAAACCGGTGAAGCGCCCCATCAGCGGCGCGACCGCCCTGCCGTCCTCGCTGCCGCTCTCCACACCCTCATAGAGCGCGTAGCGGAAGGCGTGGATCGCCTCGCGGCCTTCGCGCGAGGTCTGCCAGTGATTGCCCGAGCCGACCTCGATGCCGAGGGCGCAGGTGCGCTGCTCCATCGCGGCATTCATCGCCTCGATCATGTGCAGCGGCTGCTCCAGCGCATGGGTCTGCGAATATTCGGGGTGCGCGGGACCGCAATGATAGCATTCGACGTAGTTTTCGACGGCGAGCTTCCAGTTGGCGGCAACCGGGTAGCTTTCGCGGTGGGCAACCTTGGCGCTTCCCCAGCCATACTGGCCACAGGTCGCATGCAGGAGGTGCTCGACCTCGGAAAACGCCAGCGGCACCTCGGCGAAGGAGATGAAGATCAGGCCTTCCACGACGCGGACATGCAGCGTCTTCAGCCCATGGTCCTCCCGCCTGAAATCCTTCGGCATCAGGCGCGCGGCGCGCAGGCTGCCATCATTGCCATAGGTCCAGGCGTGATAGGGACAGACGAAGACCCGCGCATTGCCCTTCGGCTTCGTGCAGACCTCCGCGCCGCGATGGCGGCAGACATTGAGCATGGCATGGATCGAGCCACCCGGCGCGCGGGTGACGATGACCTGCTCGGTATCGATGCGGAAGACCTCGAAGTCGTTCACGTCGGGGATGACGCTCTCGTGGGCGATGCAGTGCCAGTGGCGCCGGAAGATGCGCTCCATGTCGCGCCGGTAGATTTCCGGATCATGGTAGAATGGGCGGGCGAGACCATGGCCCGGCCGGTGCCCGGCAACAAGCCGGTCGATGAAATCAGCAGTTTTGTCGATTAAGGCTTCCGCGGTCGTTACCATGCTCGTTTCCCATAAATACCGGCTTTTGATCAGTATTCAGGGATGGAAGAACTAAAACAAGATCAATGGCTTGCTCCTATTAATCGATAAAATCGATCACGACGTCAGGCGCCGGAGACGGTTTCATGTCGCGATTGGAGATTCCGCGATCTTGCCGCACACGGTGCACCTCCCTCGCGCATCCTCCGGCGGAAATGCCAAATCCGGCAATCGGATCATCGGGATGCGATAGATCGGCCGAAGAATAGATCGCCCGTTCCGGGCTGGCAGACGGGCCGACGGAGCCGGGCCGGGCTTCCTGAATGCGTCATCGTGGTGGGTGGGTGACCGGCATCCGCGATCCGCCATGGCCGGGGCGTGCTCGAAGATCATCGGCGCCTTTCGGGAATCGGGCCGAGGCCGGCAGGCCGGTTGACAGCACCGACCGAGGCTGTAGGTTCACCGCGTCATGGTTCTCCTGCCGTCGGCAGGAGCTAAGAGGGAATCCGGTGGAAGACCGGAGCTGTCCCGCAACTGTAAGCGGTGAGCCTTTCGCCCACGATGTCACTGGCAGAGATGCCGGGAAGACGGGCCGAAGGCCTCGACCCGCAAGCCAGGAGACCTGCCTGACATCGTGTGATTCCGTGGTCGGGGTGTGCCGCAGGAATGACGGCTGTCACCGCAGGCGCTGTGAGAGAAACCCGTCATTTCGATGCCGCCTCGCAAATGAGGCAGCGTTGACGACCAAGAGCACCAGTCCTTCTTCGAGCCCCCCGGCGCCGGACGCCGTGCTGCTCCTTGCCAAGTCCGCCTTCGCCGCCGCACCGCACCAGGACATGCGGCGCCTCGCCACGCTCGCCGAGGGCCTCGCCGGCGCCCGGATCGTACGCTTCGCCTTCACCGAACAGGGCACGCCCTCGCTGCGCGAGGCCCTGCTCGATCTCGTCGAAGAAAATGCCGGCAGGATCCTTCTCGTCCCGCTGATGCTGCCGATGGAGCCGAGCTTTCACAACTGGCTGACGAAAACGCTGAAGCGCTGGCGGGCGGCCGATCCGCGTCCCTGGCCGTCGCTGTCGATTGCCGCAAGCCCTGCCTCCAGCACCGTCATGGCGCGCCTCATCGAAGACCTTGCCGGGACGTCGCAGGACCTGGATCTGTCCGCCCCTGCCCGGCCGGCCGCCGAAGGCTCGCTCGTGCCGGCGCAGAAGCGCCGCGTGCTCGTCTGCCAGGGCGGCCCCTGCAACTCGGCCGGCGCGGACGCCATCTGGGGACACCTGCGCAACCAGCAGGAGCGGCAGAAGCTGCGCGTGACCGGCGATGGCGTCATGACCGCCAAGTCCACCTGCCTCGGCCCCTGCAACCTCTCGCCCGTCCTGCAGGTCTTCCCGGAGGGGACCTATTACGGCGGCGTCACGGAAGAGGCCGTCGACCGGATCATTGCCGAACACCTCGTCGGCGGCCGGATCGTCGAGGCCTACGCCTATCACCCGACCGGCCGCAAGCAGCGGCTGCGCCATCTTCCCGAACAGACCTGAAGGAGAGACCATGTCTTCCAAAATCCTTTCGCGCCTTGCTGCGGCCTGGCTCGCCGCGATCGCCATAGGCGGCACAGGCCCGGCATCCGCCGCCGAGCCGCTGCATGTCGGCGCCACCTACATCACGAGCGGGCTGGACCCGGCCAAGGGGTCGAACGGTTGGGCGCTGGTCAGCCACGGCGTCGGCGAAAACCTCTTCACCGTCGACAAGGACGGACGGCTGGTGCCGGCGCTCGCCGAAAAGGCCGAGCGCACGGGCGACCTCACCTGGACCGTCACGCTGAAGCCGGACCGGTCGTTTTCCGATGGCTCGCCGGTGACGGCTGCCGCGCTCGCCGCCGGCTTCGACCACACCTTCGCCACCAACAAGGCCGCGCTCGCGACAGGCGGCAGGCTGACCTTCGAGGCCGCCGACGACCTGACGTTGAAGATCACCACGGAAAAGCCGGTCGCCTTCCTCCAGGCGCTCTTCGCCGAATGGCCGCTGATCGCCTACACGCTCGCCGACGACGGCAGCGCCGTCTTCACCGGCCCTTACCGGATCGCCGACTTCAAGGCCGATACGGCGCTGGCGCTGGAGCCGAACGCGCATTTCTCCGGCGCGCAAACGCGTTCCCCGGTGGAATTCCGCCGGTTCGGCGATGCCCAGAGCATGACGCTGGCGCTGGAATCGGGCGAGCTCGACCTCGCCTTCGGCCTGCCGTCCGAGGTGGTGGGCCGCCTGAAGGCCAATCCGGACCTGACGATCAAGTCCTTCCCGGTCGGCTACCAGTATCTCGCCTTCCTCAACACGGCTCGGCCGGCCCTGGCCGACGTGAAGGTGCGCCAGGCGCTCGACCTTGCCTTCGACCGCAGGGAGCTGGCCGCCGCGATCAACGGCGGGGAACCGGCAACCGGCGCCTACGCCGCCTACTTCCCCTTCGCCGGCAAGGAGCCGCGGCCGACCGATATCACCAAGGCCGAAGCGCTTCTCGACGAGGCGGGCTGGACGAAGGATGCCGCCGGAATCCGCCAGAAGGACGGAGCGCCGCTGCGCCTGCTCGCCATCACCTATCCGCAACGCCCCGATCTCGTGACCATGCTGCCCGTGGTCAAGTCGCAGTTCGCCAAGATCGGCATCGCGCTCGACACGCAGGTGATCGAGAACATCCAGGAAGCGGCATCCACCGGCAATTTCGACATCGCGCTCTGGGCGCAGCACACGGCGCCGAACGGCGATCCCGCCTTCTTCCTCAATTCCATGCTGCGCACGGGCGCCGCGCTGAACTACGCAAAATACGCCTCCGCCGAATTCGACGCGATCCTCGACCGCTTCGCCTCCGAGGGCGACGCCGACCGGCGGGCGGCGATCGCGTTCGACGCCCAGGCGAAGCTCTTCGTCGACGCCCCGGCCTCGTTCCTCGTCTCGCCGGTCTGGTATGTCGGCCTGTCGAAGCGGCTGCAGAACTACGAGCCGTGGGGCTCGGACTACTACGTCCTGCGCGCCGATATCGGCGAGGCGAGATAAGGCGCCAGAATGGGCTTCGTCCGGGCCGGCGTCTTCTCGATGGTGGGGTTGGTGGCGCTTTCCTTCGCCTCCTTCACCCTCATCGCGCTGATGCCGGCCGATCCGGTCGAGATCGCCATCCGGGCCTGGAACCTGCCGGCGACGGAGGAGACCGTCGCCGCGCTTCGGGCGGATTGGGGCCTCGACCGGCCCCTGGTCCAGCGTTACCTGCATTGGCTTGCGGATTTCGTGACGGGCGACTGGGGCCGCTCCTTCCGCACCGGCGAGCCCGTGTTCGCCGAGTTCCGCGCGCGGCTGCCCGTCTCGCTTGTGCTCGGCCTTTCCGGCCTTCTTCTCGCCATCGCCCTTGCGGTTCCCCTCGGTTTCCTCGCCGCCGCGCGACCGGGCGGTTTTGCCGACCGCGGCAGCCGGGCGCTGTCGGTCTTCGTCCAGGCGGTTCCCGGATTCTGGCTCGGGCTCATCCTGCTCTGGGTGATCGGCGTGCAATTTCGCTGGATCCGCCCCTTCGCCAATGACGCCGCCGCCTTCGTGCTGCCGATCCTGCTGATCGCGCTGCATTCGGTCGCGGTCTTCTGCCGGGTCTACCGGCGCGACATGGCTGAAACGGCGCGGCGACCCTATTTCCGCACGGCGCTTGCCAAGGGCCTCTCGCACCGCCAGGCGCTCTGGCGCCATGCCCATCGCGGCGCCTTCTACGCTCTTCTATCCGCAGTGCGTTCGGAGGCCGGCTGGGTGATCGGCTCCACCGCGACGATGGAGATCCTCTTCAACCTGCCCGGTCTCAGCCAGTTTCTGGTGCAGAGCATCGCCGTGCGCGACCAGATGGTGCTGCAAGCCTATGTCATGGTCATCGCGCTCTGGCTGCTGGTCATGAACGCGCTCGTCCACCTCGCCCTCCGCCTTCTCGATCCCCGGCTCGCCTGATGGTCCGCACGTTCGCGCTTACGGCATTGGCCGTCTTTCTCCTCCTCGGCGGTCTCTGGCAGCCGCACGACCCGGACGCGGTGGACATCCTGGCGCGCCATTCCGGCATGACCGCCAGCCATCCGCTGGGCACAGACCATCTCGGCCGCGACCTCCTCTCCCGCATCCTGGCGGGCGGCTGGCGCACGGCCTGCGTCCTGCTTTCGGTCGGCTTCATCGGCTTTACCGCGGGTACGCTGCTCGGCACGGCCGCCGCCGTGCTCGGCGGCTGGCGGGAAAGCGTGCTGCTACGCTGCTGCGAATTCTTCATCACCGTGCCGACCCTGATCATCGCGCTCACCGCCGCCGCGATCTTCGGCCTCACGCCTTTGAGCGCTGGCCTGGCGCTCGGCCTTGCCGGCATCGGTCCCCACGCCCTGTTCGCCCACGCGCTGAGCCGGCGGGTGATCAGCCAGCCGTTCATTCTGGCGGCAAGGGCGCTCGGCGTGCCGCCGGGACGCATGATCGCCCGGCACCTCCTGCCCAACACCCTGCCGCTGATGTTCTCCCATGTCGGCAACCAGGCGGGCCTTGCCGTCGTCGCCTATGCCTCGCTCGCCTTCATCGGCCTCGGTGCCGATCCGTCCAAGCCCGACTGGGGCTCCATGCTCTTCGAATACCGCGTCTTCATCTTCGACCATCCTGCGCTGATGATCTGGCCGGGCATCGCGATCGCGGGCACCGTAGCCGTGCTGAACGCCGTGTTCGACGATCCTGACTAGATCCATACGATGACCGACGAAAAAGCCGGTTATCCACCAGCCATGTCGCAAAACGCGCCTCACGCGTTTGTGCACGGCCGCGTCCCGTAAGAAACTGGTCAAAACAGAATCGCATCGGAGGCGGCCATGAGCCAGGACAGCAAGACCATCACCACCTGGTATGTCGATCCCGACGCGGAAGACCGGATGTCGGATGGCCATGCGCCGATCTGGCGGCACCTCTTCGACCTGATCGTCGAACGGGACCTCCGCGCGAAAAGCGTGCTCGATTTCGGCTGCAACCAGGGGGGCCTGCTGCGACACCTCTATGCGATCCGTCCCTTCCGCAAGGCCCTCGGCATCGATATCGCCGAACAGTCGATCGCCAAGGCCGAGGCCTTCAAGGGCAACATTCCCGTCCAGCATGCCGTGGGCGGAACGCTCGAGGGCTGGGTCGAGGAATTCGATCTCGCGATCAGCCACGAGGTGATCTATCTCATCGAGGACATCGATGCCCATGCCGCCGATATCTTCAAGGCGCTGAAGCCGGGCGGCGTCTACTACGCCGTCACGGGCTGCCACACCGACAACCCGCTCTGGCCGAAGTGGCGCGATCTGGTGGCCAAGCGCACGAACACGGTCGTCCAGGATCGGTCGATCACCGACTATGCCAGGGCCTTTACCCGCGCCGGCTTCGAGGTTTCCGGCCGCAAGCTGGAGTTTGACGGCTTCATCCCCTTCATCGCCGACGGCTGGACGCCCGACTTCGCCGACGCCCTCGACTACTACACGCAAACGAAGATCGTCTTCCGCCTCGTCAAGGCCCCGAGCGGTTCAGCTTCGTAAGCTCGACGTCGAAATGGGGCGGCTTGCCGGGGGCGACCTCGACGAACGTGCCCTTTACCCGGAAGGTCTTTTCGACAAGGCCGCTTTCGGAGAGCGCTTTCGGCGCGCCGTCGAACCGCAGCTCGCCCTTCTCCAGAAGCGAGATGCGGTCGCTGACGGCGATCGCCTGGTTGATGTCGTGGATCGCCATGACGATCGTCACGCCGCGCTCGCGGCTCAGGCGATGGACGAGGTCCAGCACCTCCACCTGGTAGCCGATATCGAGGAAGGATGTCGGTTCGTCCAGGAGCAGGATCGCGGCCTCCTGCGCCAGGGCCGCCGAGATCCAGGCGCGCTGGCGCTCGCCGCCGGAGAGCTCCTGGAGCGTTCGGCCGGCAAGGCCCGTCAGGCCCGTGCTTTCGAGCGCCCATGCGATCGCCTCCTCGTCCTTCCGGCCATAGGACCGGAACAGGCCGACATGGGGAAAGCGGCCCTGGCGCACGAGCTGGGCCACCGTCATCTCGTCCGGGGCGACGGGCTGCTGCGGCAGGAAGGCGAGTTTCTTCGCGATCGCGCGCCGCGACATCGAGGCGACCGATACGCCCTCGATCTCGGCCCGGCCTTCCGACGGGGCGATCAGGCCGGCCAGGGCCTGCAGCGCGGTGCTCTTGCCCGACCCGTTCGGGCCGATGAGGGCGCGGATTTCCCCCTTTTCCATGGAAAGGGAAAAGCCGGACAGCGCCCTTCGGCGACCATAGGAAACCGACAGGTGCGAACAGGTGAGCGGCATTAGCGATCTCACGGAACCTTGCGCAGAAGTGCGAGCATGACGGGAACGCCCATGAGGGCAGTGACGACGCCGATCGGGACCTCCTCCGGCCCGCCGGCCAGCCGGCCGACCAGGTCGCCCAGCGTGACGATGACGGCGCCGAGGACGATGGTGAGCGGAAGGACCAGCGGGAAATGCCGGCCCGCGAGGAACCGCGCCAGATGCGGGACGATCAGGCCGACGAAGACGATCGGCCCGACGGCACCCACGGCGCTGGCCGCGAGTGCGCAGGAGACGAGCAGGACGAGCGAGAACTGCCGTCTATAGGAAAGCCCGAAGGAACGGGCGACGGCCGCATCGAACCGGAGCAGGATGAGCGGCCGATAGATCAGCGGAAGCATGCCAAGCCCCGCGACCGTGAACGGCAGCAGGAAGAGCGCATGATCCCAGGTGCGTGCATAGAGGCTGCCGGAGAGCCATTCGAGAATGATCTCGATGCGCGCCGAGCCCCACCCCGCGATGAGCCCGATGGCGATGGCGTGCAGCACCGCGCCGATGGCGATGCCGCAGAGCGTGATCCGCAGCGGGCTGAGGTCGAGGCGGAAGGCGAGCAGGTAGATGATGCCGCCCGCGGCCATGCCGCCGATCATGCCGGCGGGCGGGAGCCATGCGATCGGCAGTTCGTTCACGGAATAGGAATCCGGATTGGCAAGATAGACCGTGAACAGGAGGAACAGCGTCACCGTCAGGGTCGCGCCCTGCGAGACGCCCATCAGCGAGGGATCGGCGAGCGGGTTGCGCGTGATCGTCTGGAGCAGGAGACCCGCCAGGGCGAACTGCATCCCGGCGAGAATGCCCGTCACGATCCGCGGCAGCCGGATGTCGAGGATGATCGACCGGGCTTCCGGCGACCCGGTCCCGGTCAGCGCCGACAGGACGTCCCGGGCGGGGATATCGACGATGCCGAGAAAAACGGCCGCCACGAAGGAGATGAGGACGAGCGCCAGGGCGGCGAACAGGATCCAGCGGCTCGGCTGGCCGATGGCCGGGGCGTTCGCGCTCATGCGCCCTGCCCCTTGAAATCGAGCCGGCCCCGCTGGATGAGATAGACGAAGAGCGGCCCGCCGATGAGTGCGGTGACGATGCCGACCGGCAGTTCCTTGGGAATGGCGATGGTTCGCGCGACGAGGTCCGCCGACGTCACGATCAGCGCGCCGAGCGCGGCGGTAAGGCCGATCTCCCAGACAGTGCCGCACGGTTTCAACAACCGGGCGATATGCGGCGCGGCCAGGCCGACGAAGGCGACAGGCCCGGCGACGGGCGCAACGCCCGCCACGGGGCATATGCCGAGCAGGAGCAGGACCGGTTTCCATAGAGTGAGCTGCACCCCCATCGCCGCGGCGGAATGATCGTCGAGGCAGAACATGGCGAGGACCCGATGGAGGATCAAGGCGCCCGACACCCCGACCAGCACCCATGGCAGCATCTGGATGAGGTTCACCCAGGTCCGGCCCGCAAAGCCCCCCGCCAGCCAGAACAACAGCGCGGTCGACTGCGGACCGGCGAAAAGCAGCACGTAGATCGTGATCGCGCCGAGAAAGAGCGAGACGCTGACGCCGCCGAGCGCGAGATGAAGCGGATGGCCTTTGCCGCCACGCGCCACCCAGAACGTCACCGAGGCAGCCGCAAGACCGCCGGCAAGGCCGACGAACGGATAGTAGAGCCCGGAAACAGAGGGCAGGAAGACGAAGCAGGTGACGATCGGCGCGATCGCCCCGGCGGTGACGCCGGTGATGCCGGGATCGGCAAGCGGGTTGCGGGTGAGCGACTGGAGGAGATAGCCGGACACGGCAAGCCCCGCCCCCGCCGTCGCGGCGGCAAGGCTGCGCGGCAGCCGGAGGGTCCAGACGAGGATCGATTCGATCTTGCCATCCGGACTGAAGAGCGCCCGCAGGACGGCGTCGAAGGAGAGCGTTCTTGCGCCGGGCATCAGCCCGGCCGCGATGACGAGAAGGGTCGCGACGACGATGAGGCCGATGGCTATCGAGGATTTCCGTGCGTCCATCGTCGTCGCGGCCAACCGCTTACTTCTGGAGTTCCGCCGGGATGATCTTGGCCGCTTCCGCCTTCACGTCGACCTTGGGGAAGATATCGGGATAGAGGTAGTGGGCCGCCTCGCGCAGCACGATCTCGCGGGCGATCGGGCCGTTGGTCTCGACCCATTGGTCGCCGACATAGAAGACCCGGTTGTTCTTGACCGCCGTGAGTTCCTTCCAGATCGGGTTGCTCTCGTGCGGGCGATCCGGACCGTAGTCATAGATGAAGAGCACTTCCGGATCCTTCTCGAGCATGGTTTCGAGGCTGAGATCGATGCCGAACTCGCCGCCCGGCGTCATGGCGCCGGCGATGTTCTCGCCGCCGATGGCGTTCACGATCGAGGCGGAGGTGTTCTCGTCATGGAAGGCGAACGGCACCTCGCCGCCCCACATGATGGCGTAGCGGGGATGCGTGTCCTTCGGCGCCTTGGCCGCGACCTCGGCAAGATGCGCGCGAAACTCCCTGTTCAGCTCGACGCCGCGCTCGGGCTTGCCGAGGATCTTGGCCAGCGCCTCGATTTCCTTGTCGCTGCCGTCGAGCAGCTCCATGTTCCAGGCGACATAGGGCGCGATCTTTTCGAGCTGCGGCGCGTTGCCGACGGTGTAGCGGCGGATCGCGACGATGAGGTCCGGCTTCGCTTCGGAGAGAAGCTCGAGGTTCGGCTTGGCGCGCTGGCCGATCTGCGTCATGTCGCCGGTGAGGCCGAGCAGGAATTCCGGCGGGCGGTCGGCCACCATGTAGGTGCTGGCCACCGGCTTGATGCCGAGCGCGAGCGCCACGTCGTCGGCGAAGAACGAGATCGACGCGATGCGTTTGGGATGGGCGGGAACCTCGACTTCGACACCGCGATCGTCGATCACCTTCTGCGTGGCATCCTGGGCAAGACCGGGACCCGAGAGCGCGACGAGGCAGGCGGCGAACAGCACGGCACGGCTGCGCGGCAAGACAAAACTGGACAACATGGTTCTCTCCCTGAGATGTGGTCAGCGATGACAGTGGCGCGCTGCAGGCGGGGCTTGCCGTTGCGCGGAATGCACGCCGCCGCGCGGCATGAAGCCCGGCGTGCTCAGGTCGCACCGATTTCGCCTGTCGGTCTTCACGTCGGGCTTCCCGGATAATTCTTGTCGCGTCGACACAATGTGGATAGATACGGTCAACTTATTTGCAAGCGAAAGATTCTCACGCCGGCATGAGAAATCCTCAATCCACGCGCGCCAAACTGCCGCCGCTGGCAACGCTCCCCGCCTTCTCTATCGCGGCGCGCACGGGCAGCCTCACGCTGGCGGCGCGCGAACTGCACCTGACGCCGGGCGCGATCAGCCGGCAGATCAAGTCGCTGGAGGAGGCGCTGGGCGTCCAGCTCTTCCATCGCGGGCACAACACGATCTCGCTGACCGATGCGGGCCGGCAGTACCTGACCCATGTGAATGCCGCCCTCGCCACGATCGACAACGGCACGCGCGCCCTGCTGCCGGATCGCGTGCGCCTGGTGATCCAGGCGCCCATCACGCTGGCGCGGCGCTGGCTGATCCCGCGGCTCGGGGCCTACCTGCAGGAAAATCCCAATGTCGACCTCAACATCCAGTCGCTCGCGCTCGGCGCCAGCGACGTTCCCGACGTCACGGTGACCTACAGGCGCGGGGCGGACGAAGCCCGCTTCGCCTCCGCCTTCCTGCTCGACCGGACGGTCGCCGTCTGCTCGCCGCTGCTGATCGGCGGCACGGCGAAGACGATGACGCCTAGCGCCTTGCTCGATCTGCCGATCCTGCTCGACACGGCGGATGCGTGGTCATGGCGGCGCTGGTGCGCGGCGGCGGATATCGCGTTCCAGCCGCGCGGCGGCAGCATCACCTTCGACACCGACGAAGCGTCGATCGACGCCTGCATGACCGGCCTCGGCATCGGCCAGGCAAGCCCCTCGCTGATCGAGCGGGAGCTGCGCGAGGGCCAGCTCATCCTGCTGTGCCCGAACATCAACCCGATCGTCGGGGCCTACGAGATGGCCGGATCCACGCCGACCGGCCTTGCGGCCGGGTTCAATCAGTGGCTTCTCACCTGGCGAGAATCCTGACCGGGGCGGGCCGCGATTTAGCCGCTCCGCCCCGGCCTATCCCCAGCCTCGCACCGAAACAACCCTTTCCCTGCGCGCCGATCTGCTCCTTAATTGACAGACAACAAGGACACCGGACATGGTCTTGCGCTTCACCCTCCGCCAGCTGGAATATCTCGTCGCCGTCGGCGAGTACGGCTCCGTCACTGAAGCCGCGGAACGGGTGAACGTCTCCGCGCCCTCGGTTTCCGCAGCGATATCGCAGCTCGAGCGGGAATTCGGCATCACGCTCTTCGTGCGCCGCCATGCGCACGGGCTGTCGCTGACGCAGGCCGGCCGGAGCTTCGTCGAGCAGGCCCGGCATGTCCTCGGCGAGGCCGCCAAGTTCAACGCGCTGTCCAACGAATTGACCGGACAGGTGCGCGGACCGCTGCATGTCGCCTGTCTCGTCACCTTCGCGCAGGCCGTCATTCCAGCACTGCGCCGCGCCTTTTCCGATGCCTATCCCGATGTCGATTTCTTCCAGTACGAGCGCGACCATGCCCGCATCCTGGAAGGCCTGCGCATGGCGCGCTTCGACATCGCGCTCAGCTACGATCTCGACATCCCGGCCGACATGGAGTTCCACGAGCTCGCCGTGCTGCCGCCCTATGCGGTGCTCCACGAGGACCATCCGCTGGCCGGGCGTCCCGAGGTGACGGTGGAGGAGCTTGCCGCCCACCCGATGATCCTGCTCGACCTGCCCTATTCCTCGGCCTATTTCCTCTCGCTCTTCCGCGAGGCCGGCCTTGCGCCGCATATCGTCGAGCGCACCCGCGACATGTCCGTCATGCGGGCGATGGTCGCCAACCGCTTCGGCTATTCGATCGCCAACATCCGGCCGGTCTCCACCTATGCGCTGGATGGCGGCAGGTTGAATTTCGTCTCGCTTGCCGGCAACCTGCGCCCCATGCGCATGGGCATCATCGCCATGCGCGGCGCAAGCCCGGCGCTCACCGTCCGGCGTTTCATCGATTTCTGCAGCGAGAGGATCCGCGGCATGGGCATGGACCTGCCGGTTTGCGCCGACGATACCCAGGAGGAGAAAGGCACTTCATGACCACCACGACATCCGACTGGCGCACGCGCGCCGCGAGCCTCACATTGCGAAACCGCCTCTATATCGACGGCGGCTTTCGCGAGGCGGCCAAGGGCGGGCGGTTCGAAACCGTGAACCCCGCCAACGGGCAGGTCCTCACCGCCGTCGCCCGCGGCACGGCCGAGGATATCGATGCCGCCGTCGCCGCCGCCCGCCGTGCCTTCAACGATGGCCGCTGGTCCGGCAAGTCGCCGGCAGAACGCAAGGAGGTGCTGCTGCGCCTCGCCGCGCTCATCCGACAGAACGTGCCGGAACTCGCTTTGCTCGATACGCTCGACATGGGCAAGCCGATCAGCGACAGCTCCACCATCGACGCGCCCGGCGCGGCGCATTTCTTCCAGTGGCACGCCGAGGCGATCGACAAGCTCTATGACGAGATCGCGCCCACCGGCCAGGGCGATCTCGCGCTGATCCGCCGCGTGCCGCTCGGCGTCATCGGTGCGGTCGTGCCGTGGAACTTCCCGCTGGACATGGCGACCTGGAAGCTCGCCCCGGCGCTCGCCACCGGAAATTCCGTCGTACTGAAGCCGGCCGAACAATCGCCGCTCTCCGCCCTGATGCTGGCCGAGCTTGCCTCCGAGGCCGGCCTGCCGGACGGCGTGCTCAACGTCGTGCCCGGCCTCGGCGAGGATGCCGGCCGCGCCCTCGGCCTGCATGCGGATGTCGACGCGCTGGTCTTCACCGGCTCGACCAAGGTCGGCAAGCTCTTCATGACCTATGCCGGGGAAAGCAACATGAAGCAGGTCTGGCCGGAGACCGGCGGCAAGTCGCCGAACCTCGTCTTCGCCGACGCCGATCTCGACAAGGCGGCCGAGATGGCGGCCTTCGGCATCCTGTTCAATTCCGGCGAGGTCTGCTCCGCCAATTCCCGCCTGCTGGGCCACCGCTCCGTGCAGGAAGAGTTCACGCAGAAACTGATCGCCGCCACCGCCGCTTGGCCACTCGGCGACCCGCTGAATCCCGCCACCCGCATGGGGCCGCTGGTCGAGAAGAGCCATGCCGACCGTGTGGCAGGCTATATCGACATCGGCCGCAAGGAAGGCCGCCTTGCCCATGGCGGCGAACGCGAGACGCGCGACGGCTCGGACTGCTACATCCAGCCGACGATCTTCAACGAGGTGCCGCCGGATGCCCGCATCGCGCGGGAGGAGATTTTCGGTCCCGTGCTCGCCATCACGCCCTTCGACAGCGACGAGGAGGCCCTGCGCATCGCCAATGACAGCGAATACGGCCTTGCCGCCTCCGTCTGGACGCGCGACCTTTCCCGCGCGCTCTCGGTTTCCGACAGGCTGCAAGCCGGGACGGTCTCGGTCAACACCGTCGACGCGCTCTCGGCCATGACGCCCTTCGGCGGCATGAAGCAGTCCGGTTTCGGCCGCGACCTCTCCATTCACAGCTTCGACAAGTACTGCGCGCTCAAAACCGTGTGGGTGAAATACTAGGCATCTGCCCGCGCCAGCGGCGCGGGCACGCCCAAGCCTTGAGCACGAGCGGCACCGGCTCCCGAAAGCGTCCCGATACGCGATCGGGAGCCAGTGATCGGCTTCACACAAGAAATTGAAAACAAAAGAAGATTTTTTATCCGCCTTGGCGCGGCGGCGCTTTCGCGCAAAAATTGAGAACATAGCTAAAGAACACGCGCGCTCGTGATTAGCCTGAGCCTAATCCCCGTTTCCGGAACGCGTCATTTACCAAAAACCCTTCGCCCCATCCAATAGCCGCGGAAACCCCGGGGACTGCCATGCGCGATGCCAAATACGATATCCTGTTCGAACCGCTGGCGATCGGCCCGCATGTCGCCAAGAACCGGTTCTACCAGGTGCCGCATTGCAATGGCGGCGGCTATCGCGACCCATCGGCGGCCGCAGCCATGCGCGGCATCAAGTCGGAGGGCGGCTGGGGCGTCATCTTCACCGAGCAGACCGAGATGCACCACACCTCGGAGATCACGCCCTTCATCGAGCTGCGCCTGTGGGAGGACAAGGACATTCCCGGCCTTCGCCGCATGTCCGACGCGATGAAGGTGCATGGCGCGCTCGCCGGCATCCAGCTCGCCTATTCCGGCATCAACGGCCCGAATTTCTACACCAAGGAAGTGCCGCTCGCCCCCTCCGCCCTGCCGATCCGCACCTTCACCAACGACCCGGTGCAGGCCCGTGCACTCGACCGCACCGACATAACGAATCTGCGCCGCTGGTTCGTCAACGCGGCCAAGCGCTCGAAGGTCGCCGGCTTCGACCTGATCTGTCTTTACGGCGCGCACGGCTTCGGCATCTTCCAGCACTTCCTGTCGCGCGCCACCAACCAGCGCACCGACGACTATGGCGGGAGCCTGGAAAACCGCTCGCGCTTCGCCCGCGAAGTGGTGGCCGACATCCGTGACGCCGTCGGCGACACCACGGCGATCACCATGCGCGTCAGCCTGGACGAGACCATCGGCGAGCTCGGCTTCTCCAATGCGGAGGTGCGCGAATTCGTCGAGATGAACACCGACCTGCCGGACCTCTGGGACCTGGCGCACGGCGCCTGGGAAGACTGTTCCGGCCCCTCCCGCTTCAAGGAGGAGGGGGCGCAGGAGATCCTGGTGAAGGGCATCCGGGAACTTTCGTCGAAACCCGTCGTCGGCGTCGGCCGCTTCACCTCGCCGGATGTGATGGCGCGCATGATCCGCCAGGGCGTGCTGGATTTCATCGGCTGCGCCCGTCCCTCCATCGCCGATCCCTTCCTGCCGAAAAAGATCGAGGAAGGTCGCATCGAGGATATCCGCGAATGCATCGGCTGCAACATGTGCATCACCGGCGACATGACCATGTCGATCAGCCGCTGCACCCAGAACCCGACCTTCATGGAGGAATGGCGCAAGGGCTGGCACCCCGAACGCATGAACGAGAAGGGCGAGAGCCAGACCGTGCTCGTCGTCGGCGCAGGCCCCGCCGGCCTCGAAGCCACCCGGGCGCTCGCGCTGCGCGGCTACGACGTGACGCTCGCCGAAGCCACCACCACGCTCGGCGGCCGTGTCGCCCGCGAACGGCTGCTGCCCGGCCTTTCCGCCTGGGGCCGCGTCGTCGATTACCGCCAATACCAGATTTCCCAGCGCACCAACGTCGAGACCTATTTCGACAGCCGCCTGACCGCCGAGGACGTGCTCGGCTTCGGCTTCGAGCATGTCGCCATCGCCACCGGTTCGCACTGGCGCCGCGACGGCGTTGCCAGACAGCATGTCGTGCCCATGCCGATCGATCCGGCAATGCCCCTCTGGACGCCCGACGACATCATGGCGAAGACGCATCCCGAAAGCCTCGCCGGCAAGACAGTCGTGGTCTATGACGACGACCACTACTATATGGGCGGCGTGATGGCCGAGGTGATGGCGAAGGCGGGTGCGGCAGTCATCCTCGTTACGCCCTCGGCCTATGTCTCCGACTGGACGCGCAACACGCTGGAACAGGGCGCGATTCATGTGCGCCTCGACGATCTCGGCGTCGATATCCGCCTCAACCGCGGCGTCACCGCCATCCGCGCCGGCGAGGTCGAGACCAGCTGTACCTATACCGGCCGCCGCAGGCCCATTGCGTGCGACGCCGTCGTCATGGTCGCCTCGCGCCTTTCCGAGGACGCGCTCTACAACGATCTCCTTGCCCGGCAGGCGGATTGGGCCGATGCCGGCATCAGAACGGTCAAGATCATCGGCGATGCGAGCGCACCCGCGCCGATCGCCTGGGCGACCTATGCCGGCCACCGCTATGCGCGGGAACTGGACACGCCCGATATCGGCGACGCCCTGCCTTTCCGCCGCGAAGTCACCCAGCTCGAACCGGCTTGAGGAACACGGCATGATCAAGCCCCATCCCACTGGAGCCCAAAAGGCCATCGAAGTGAAATCGGTCTCCAAGAGCTTCGGGACCTATCAGGCGTTGAAGTCCGTCAGCTTCGACATCGGCAGCAACGAGTTCTTCACGATGCTCGGCCCGTCCGGCTGCGGCAAGACCACGCTCCTGCGCATGCTCGCCGGTTTCGAAAGCCCGGACACCGGCTCGATCCTCCTCACCGGCCAGGAGGTCGTCGCGATCCCGCCGCACCGGCGCCGCGTCAACACGGTGTTCCAGAGCTACGCGCTCTTCCCGCATATGACGCTGGAGCAGAATGTCGCCTACGGCCTGGAGAACCTCGGCTGGGAGAAGGGACGCATCAGGACCCGCGTCGGCGAGATGCTGGAGCGCGTGCACATGGCGCCGATGGCGAAGCGCAGGCCCGCCCAGCTTTCGGGCGGCCAGCGCCAGCGCGTCGCGCTCGCCCGGGCGCTCGCCCCCGAACCGGAAGTGCTGCTGCTCGACGAACCGCTCTCCGCCCTCGACCTGAAATTGCGCCAGGCGATGCGGGACGAGCTGCGCACCCTGCAGCGCGATACCGGCATCACCTTCGTCTTCGTCACGCATGACCAGGAAGAGGCGCTCGACATGTCCGACCGCATCGCCGTGCTGGGCGGCGGCGAGGTGCAGCAGATCGGCACGCCGACGGAAATCTACGAGGAGCCGGTCAACCGGTTCGTCGCAGATTTCGTCGGCGAAACCAACTTCCTGGATGTGGAGGTCGTGGAAACCGCGCCCGGACAGGCGACCGTGCGCACGCCGTTCGGCGTCGCCCTCACCGTGCCGGCGACCGGCACTGCCAGCCGCGGGCGTGCGACCCTTTCGGTTCGTCCGGAAAAGATCAATCTCGGCGACCAGGCCCAGGGCACCGTCTTCGAGGGGCGCATCATCAACAAGAACTACATGGGCGGCTACACGCATTACACGCTCGATGTCGCGGGAACGGAGCTGCGCGCCTCGCGCCGCAACGCCTCGCGCGAGGGCGACGCGATCCCGCTCGGGGCGACCGTCCCGGTAGGCTTCGTCGCGGGTTCGGCGCGGGTGCTGGCCGCATGACGGAGAGCGCCCTCCACGCCGCCGCCGGCGGAACGGACCGCTCGCCCCGCGCCCGTTTCTGGCGCGACCTCTCCTTCTGGGGCCTCCTGCCGTCCTGGCTGCTGATGGGCCTGGCGCTGATCCTGCCGATCGCCATCATCGCCGCCGTCTCGCTCGCCACACGCGGCGCACATGGCGGCTTCACCTGGGATTTCAACCTCGCGGGCTACCGCCAGATCCTCTTCAACGAAGGCTGGACGGGGGAGCTGGAATTCACCCCGCAATATCTCCTGATCGTCGCCCGCACCTTCGCGCTCGCCGGCGCGACGACGCTGATCTGCCTCATCTTCGCCGTTCCGGTCGCCTATTTCATCTCCCGCCAGCCGCCGGGCCGCAAGGCAGCGCTCGTCTATCTCGTGACGCTGCCCTTCTGGGTCTCGATGATCCTGCGCGTCTATGCCTGGATGATCATCCTCGGCAAGGACGGCACGCTGCCGCGCTTCCTCGAGACTTTGGGCCTGCCCGCAGGCATGAGCTTCATGTTCAACGACGGCGCGACGCTGACGGCCATGGTCTACACCGCCATGCCGCTGATGGTCCTGCCGGTCTTCGCCTCGATCGAGAAGCTGGACGGGACGCTGATCGAGGCCTCGCACGATCTCTACGGCAACCGCTGGGTGACGCTGCGCCGGGTGATCCTGCCGCTGACGGCTCCCGGTCTCGTGGCCGGCGCCATCCTCGTCTTCGTGCCCGCGCTCGGCGCGGTGCTGGAACCCTCGCTGATGGGCGGCGGCAAGCAGATGATGATGGGCACGCTGATCCAGCTGCAGTTCGGCGGCGGGCGCAACTGGCCCTTCGGCGCGGCGATCGCCATGACGCTGATGGCGCTCGTCCTCGTCTTCCTCCTCGTCATGGCGCTGCGCGCCGCCCGCCGGGAGGACGTCCGGTGATGAAGGGCCACGACGTCAAGCACTATCCCGGCCTCGGCCCCCTCGCCGTCTTCTTCTTCATCTATCTCTATGCGCCGCTGGCGGTGATCATCGCCTATTCGTTCAACGCCAACCGGGTTGCCGGCGTCTGGACGGGGTTTTCGACGCACTGGTACGCCTCCGCGCTCAACAACAGGGCGCTGATGAACGCGCTCGAAACCTCGCTGACCGTTGCGGCCGTCGCGACGGTCGTCTCCACGCTCATCGCGCTTTCCGCCGCGCTCGCCATCATCCGCGGCAAGAACGTGCGCTACCGCAAGCTCTGCGAAACGATCGTCAACCTGCCGCTGCTGCTGCCGGAGATCGTGCTGGCCGTCGCGACGCTGATCCTTTTCTCGCTCGTCAACGTACAGAACGGCATGCTGCGGCTGGTCATCGCCCATTCCGCCTTTTGCACGCCCTTCGCCTTCCTGCCGATCCGCGCCCGCCTGCAGGGCATGTCGCTCGACCTGGAGGAGGCGAGCGCCGACCTCTATGCCGACCGCTGGACGACCTTCCGCCGGGTGACGCTGCCGCTGATCTTCCCGGGCGTCTTCTCCGGCGCGATGCTCGCCTTCCTGATCTCGATGGACGACTTCATCACCTCCAACATGCTGTCGACGGGCGGTTCGACGACCCTGCCCGTCTACATCTTCTCGCTGATCCGCGCCGGCACCTCGCCGGAACTGAACGCCATAGCGACGCTGCTGATCCTGGCCTCGCTCATCCTTGCCACCGTCGCGCTTCTCGTTGCGGCGCGCGGCGCCCGTGAAAATGCCGAACCATAACGAAGAGAGGAACAGACAATGAAACGATACCTCGCAGCGACCGCCCTTGCCCTATGCCTTGCCACCGCCGCGCGGGCGGAGGGCGAGCTGAACATCTACGCCTGGGCCGAGTCGATATCCCCCGCCCTCATCGAAAAGTTCTCCAAGGAGAACGACGTCAAGGTCAATGTCGACAGCTTCACCTCCAACGAGGACCTGCTGACCAAGCTGCAGGCCGGCTCCTCCGGCTACGACATCGCCACGCCCTCCCAGCACTTCCTGCGCGTGATGATCGACGAGGGGCTGATCGAGAATTTCGGGGCCAGCAAGCTGCAGGCCTACCAGAACATCGAGGAGCGCTGGCGCAATCAATGGTGGGACGAGATGCAGGATTTCTCGATCCCGCTCGCCTATGGCACCGCCGGCTTCGTCGTGAACACCGAGGAATACAAGGGCCCGACCGACAGCTTCAAGTATTTCTTCGAGCCGGAAGGCGAGCTCAAGGGCAAGATCGCCATGCTCTCCTATCCCGACGAGGTGATCGGCGCCGCCCAGCTCTATCTCGGCGTGCCCTTCTGCTCGGAGGACCAGGCGGAGATGAAGAAGGTGCTGGACCTCCTGATGGCGCAAAAGCCCTCCGTCGCGGTCTATTCCTCCGACAATATCGCAAGCCGGCTCGCCTCGGGCGAGGTCTCCGCCCATTTCTGGTGGGACGGCGATTCCCTCAAGGCCCGCGTCGCCGGCTCGCCGGTCAGCCTCGCCATGACCAAGGAAGGCCTTGTCGGCTGGATGGACAGCCTGGCAATCCCGAAGGGCGCGCCGAACCGGGACAATGCGGTCAAGTTCATCGAGTTCATCTCGACGGTGGAGAACGCCACCGAGCAGATGAACTTCTACGCCCATTCCTCGCCGATGAAGGTCATGCAGGAGAAGGTCGTCTACACCAAGGACAAGGCGCCGGAACTCTATCCGGACGTGCCGATCACCTTCTCGCGCACCTGCTCGGCCGCCGCGCAGGATCTGGTGACGCGCGTCTGGACCCAGCTGCTGCAATAATCCCGCATAAGCACCGCGGGCGGCAGGCCGGTCCCGGCATAGCTTTTTCCGAAGCGGGGGATCGGCAAAAACGACTTACCCCGCCCGCGGCGCACCGATACGTTCAGGGCTCGGCCATCAAGGAGACAAGCATGCCCGTGCACACCCGCATCCGCCCCTTCAACACCAAGGACACCTATCCCGAGCAGAAGCTGGACAACGACCTCTGCCAGGCGGTTGTGGCGCGCGGCACCACGGTCTTCGTGCGCGGACAGATCGCGCAGGACCTAGACACGCGCGAAAGCCTGCACATCGGCGATGCCGCCGCGCAGGCCCGCAAGGCGATGGAAAACATCAAGATGCTGCTGGAAGAGGCGGGCTCCGACCTCAGCCATGTCTGCCGCGTCGTCGTCTATCTCATCGACATCCGCTACCGCGAGGCCGTCTATCGGGAGATGGGCAAGTATCTGAAAGGCGTCTTCCCCGTCTCGACGGGCCTCGTCGTCACGGCGCTCGCCCGGCCCGAATGGCTGGTCGAGATCGAGGCCACCGCCGTCATTCCCGACCAGGCCTGACGGGAGGGCGGCATGACCTTTTCCGTTTCCGGCCGCTGCGCCGATACCGGCATGTTCGGCATCGCCGTCTCCTCCTCCTCGCCGAGCGTCGCGGCGCGCTGCGCCCATGTGCGCGCGGGCATCGGTGCGGTCTCGACGCAGAACGTCACCGACCCGCGCCTCGGCCCGAAAGGGCTCGACCTGATGGCGGGCGGCCTTTCGGCGGAAGCCACGCTTGCGCGGCTGGTGGCGGAGGCCCCCCATGTCGAATACCGCCAGCTGGCGCTCGTCGACGCCGAGGGGCGTACGGCCGCCTTTTCCGGCGCCAAGACCCTCGGCACCCATGCCTTCGCCCGGGGCAACGGCGTCGTTGCCGCCGGCAACATGCTGACGACGACGGCCATTCCGCAGGCGATGGTCGAGGCCTTCGAGGCCGCGGAGGGCCGGCACCTCGGCGACCGGCTGATTGCCGCCATGCGGGCGGCGGTCGCCGCCGGCGGCGAGGAAGGGCCGGTCCATTCGATGGGCCTGGTGATGGTCGACAAGGTCTCCTGGAACGTCGCGGATCTCCGCGTCGACTGGACCGAGGGCGATCCGATCGAGGAATGCGCCGCGCTGTGGCAACGCTGGCGCACGGAAATGGACGCCTATGTCACGCGCGCGCTGGACCCCACCCGGGCGCCGAGCTACGGCGTGCCGGGCGACCTGTGAACGGCGGCAGGCGCATGATCCCCGCGACCCCGGATATCCTCGCCCGCCTCGTTGCCGAACCGACGGTGTCGCGGACATCCAACCTGGCGCTGCTCGATTATGTCGAAGGCCTGCTGCGCCCGGCCGGCGCGCGGATCGAGCGCTTTTCGCATCCGGATGGCAGCCGGGCCAATCTCTGGGCGACCATCGGTTCCGAGGGGCCTGGCGGCGTGGTGCTGTCGGGCCATACCGACGTCGTGCCGGCCGAAGGACAGGACTGGAGCACCGATCCGTTCCGGCTGGCCGAGCGGGACGGGCGGCTCTACGGCCGCGGCACGGCGGACATGAAGGGTTTCGTGGCCGCAGCGCTTCACGCCGCGCTTTTCGCCGCGACCCGCCCCCTGAAAGCGCCGCTGCACCTCGCCCTCTCCTACGACGAGGAGATCGGCTGTCTCGGCGTGCGCGGCATGATCGAGGCGCTGGTGAAGCGGCCGGCAGGGCCGGCGCTCTGCATCGTCGGCGAGCCGACGGGCCTGCGCATCGCCAGCGGCCACAAGGGCAAGCTGGCACTCAAGGCCTGCTGCCGCGGCGAGGCCGGCCATTCGGCACTTGCACCCAAGGCGCTGAATGCGCTGCATCTCGGCGCGGCCTTCATCACCACCCTCCAGGCGCGGCAGGACATGCTGGCTGCGCGGGGCGCGCGCGACCCGGACTACGACATCCCCTATTCCACCATCCATGCCGGCCTGATGCACGGCGGCACCGCGCTCAACGTGGTGCCCAGCCTGTGCGAGATCGACTTCGAGATCCGCAACATTGCCGGCGACGATCCGGGGCGCATCCTCGCCGATATCCGCGGCGATGCCGAGGCCATCGTCGCGCCGCATCGCGGCCGGTTTCCGATGGCCTGCATCGAGATCGAGCCGGTTTCCGGCTATCCCGGCCTCGACACGCCCTCCGACGCGCCCGCGATACGGCTGCTGCGCCGGATCCTCGCGACGGACGAGCCGACCGTGAAGGTAGCCTTCGGCACGGAAGGCGGCCTCTTCCATCAGGACCTCGGCCTTTCCACCGCGGTCTGCGGCCCCGGCTTCATGGAACAGGGTCACAAGGCCGACGAATTCGTCAGCATCGAGCAGCTCGACCGGTGCGACGCGATGCTGGCGCGGCTCGTCGCCGAACTCGAACGCGGCCCGGCCTGACGCCGCTCAGCCGGAGGCCTCCTGCCCCGTGCCGAGATGCAGGCCGACGATCGCGATCACGATGATCGCCACATAAGCGATGCGCTGGGCGCCCAGCGGCTCGCCGAACACGATGGTGCCGACGGCAACGGAGCCGACCGCGCCGATGCCTGTCCAGACCGCGTAGGCCATTCCGAGCGGCAGGACGGACAAGGCCCTGGCGAGCGAGAACACGAAGGCCGCCAGCAGGAGGATGGAGAGAAGGCCCCAACCCCAATGCGTCATGCCGTTCGATTTCTTGGTCGCCAGCGCCCAGAAGACATCCAGCACGCCGGACAGAACCAGGAGCGCCCAACCCGTCGCCGCGCTCATGCGTCCACCCTCGCAAGCCGCTCCGCAAGGGCCGCCAGCTGCGCCTGCGCCTTTTCCGCCGCGGCCAGCACGTCGCCCGGCTTGCCGACGGTGGGGCCGACGGGGACGATGTCCACATCGCGAAAGCCGATGAACTTCAGGGCCTGCCGCAGATACGGCGTGGCAAGATCGGGCCGGCCCCAGGACGGCCCCTCGGAAAAATCGCCGGAGCTTGCGAGGATCGCGACGATGGGGCGCGGCCGCAGAAGCGGCGTATAGCCGGTTTGCGGATCGAAGCGGAAGCTGAGGCCCGGCTGGGTGACGAGGTCGATATAATGCTTCAGCCGATAGGGAATGGAGAGGTTCCACATCGGCGTGGAGAGAAGCACTATCTTTGCCGCATCGAGCCTGCGCACCATATCCTCGATCGCCGCCCAGCTTTCGGCCTCCTGCGGCGTGAAAGGACGGCCGGCGAGGCGCGCATATTTCGCCGCGAGCAGAGGGCCGTCGAAAGCCGGCAGGTCCGCCTTCCAGACATCGATCTCGCGGACCTGAAGCGCGGGATGGTGTTTTTCAAGCGCGGCGATGAACCCCGCCGCCGCCTTGCCGGAATGCGAGAGGTCCGCACGGGGCGAAGCCTTGATGTGCAACAGTTCGGTCATGTCGATCTCCTTTGATCGACATATAGATTTGCAACAGCGCGAATTCTTCTGCATGAATTGCGAAACCAGTTCGCAATGGTGCGAAAATGCTATCGACCGACGACCTGCTCCTGATCGCGGCACTGGCGCGCAGCGGAAAGCCCGCCCCAGCGGCCGCCGGCCTCAATGTACACCTCGCCACCGTCTACCGCCGGCTGAAGGAACTGGAGCAGGAGGCCGGGGCGCCGCTGTTCCAGCGGCTCGGCGGGCAATATGTCCCGACCCCGCTCGGCAGCGAGCTGGTCCGTGCCGCGATGGACGTGGAGGCAAACCTTGCCGAGGCGCGGCGGCAACTGGCGGGCGGCGAACAGCGGCTTGCGGGCCGCATCACCCTGACGACGCCCGATTCCCTGGTCCCGCTGGTTTCCACGCTGCTCCCGCCGGTACGCCGGAAACATGCCGGCATCCGCTTCGATCTCGTGGTCTCCAACACCTTTGCCGACATGGCGCGCTATGAGGCCGAAGTGGCCATCCGCCCAACCCGCTCCCCGCCGGAAACGCTGGTCGGCCAGCGGGCAGGCGCGTTCCGCTATGCGATCTACGTGAAAAGCGGAACCAGGGAAGACCTGCCGTGGATCGCGCTCGACGACAGCCTTTCGGCCATTCCCGCCGCACGCTGGCTGACCGCCCATGTTGCGGAGGAGGAGATCGTGCTGCGGGTGAACAGCATGTGGGCCGCCGCCCAGGCCGCCGCAGCGGGCCTCGGAAGAGCGCTTCTGCCGGATTATCTCCACCGGTCGTTCGATCTCGACCGGCAGGGCGATTTCATCGGCGCGCTGGAATCGGAAGTCTGGCTCCTCATCCATCCGGACCTGCGCCGCACGCCGCGCATCCAGGCCTTCATGGACCTCGCCGCCGGCAAACTGCGGGCGCAATTGAAGGCCTAGCGGCTGCTGTCGCGCACGATCAGCCGCGGTTCGATCGTGACATGCGGCACGTCCGGCCGGTCGTCGAGGAGATCGAGGATGAGGCGGCCGGTGCGCTCGCCGATCTGCCGCGCCTGGGCGTCGACGGTCGTCAGCGCCGGCACGCAGATGCCGCCGATCTCGTAGTTGCCGAAGCCGCCGATGGCGATGCGCCCGGGCACGGGCACGCCGCGGCGCTGGCACTCCGTCAACGCCCCGAAGGCCGAAAGGTCGGACACGCAGATCACCGCTTCCGTATCGGGGAATTCCGCCAGCAGCCGCGCCATGGCATTGGCGCCTTCCCGCATCGAGATCGGCGGCACGCCCGCATCGATGAGGCGGGAGGCGTCAAGGCCGTGGTTGTCGAGCGCGGCAATGAAGCCGAGACGGCGGTCGCTGCCGCGGGTATCGCGGCTCGCGTCACCGCCGATGAAGGCGATGCGGCGATAGCCGGCCGCCACGAAATGATCGACCATGCTGCGCACGGCGTTGGCATTGGAAAAGCCGACGAAATGGCCGATCGGCTCGGCCGGCACGTCCCAGGTCTCGATGACGGGCACGCTGGCGTTCTCCAGCAGCCTCCGCGCCCGCGGCGTGTGTTTTCCGCCGGTCACGACGATGGCCTGCGGCTTGCGGCGCAAGAGCTGCTCGATCAGCCGCTCCTCTTCCTCGACATCGTAGTTCGTATAGCCGAGCAGGATCTGGAAGCCGCGGGCGCTCAGCGTTTCGGAAAGACCGCCGACCGTATCGGCGAAGTTCGCATTGTTGATCGACGGGATGGTGACGGCGATGAAATCCGTCTTCTGCGAGCGCAGGTTCGAGGCGGTGGAATCGAAGACATAGCCGAGCTCTTCCGCCGCCTTCAGGATCGCGTCGCGCGTATCCTTGTTGATCAGGCTGCCGGACTTGAACGCGCGCGATACCGTCATCGGGGAAACACCCGTCTTGCGGGCGATGTCCGCCATGGTCGGCGCCTTGTCGTTGCGCATTCCCCGTGCTCCGTTATCGTTACCACACCGTAGCGCGCCGGCCTTCCATGCCGCAAGCCGGGCGCCAGCAGAGCGTTCCGTTATCCCCACGCGCGCAAAGGCCGGTCACGCCGCGTCCGCGCCGATAGCGGCCAGCGCCGCGCGGGCGACCTCCTCGTCCTGCTCCCCCGAGCCCGAACCAACGCCGATGCCGCCGAGGAGCACTCCGGCCGAGCGGATCGGCAAGCCGCCGCGAAGGCCCGTCACCTCGCCCCGGGTGGCCGCCGCAAGCGGTAGCTTCGCATGGTCGGGCAGGCTGTGGCTCGGGGCGCCGATGGAGGCGGCGGTGCGGGCCTTGGCCGTGGCGCTCTTCAGCGAGAGATAACGCGAGCCGTTCATGCGGAAGGCGCCGAGCACCACGCCGCTCTGGTCGACGATGACGATGCATTGCGGCTGGCCCGAGGCCTTCGCGGCATCGATGGCGCCCTGCAGCATGGCAAGCACGCCCTCGTCCGTCAGCTTCGCGGTCGTTTCGGTGAATGGCATGTCCGGCGTTCCTATCGCGTGGTCCGGACCGCGCCGCGGATGGCGAGCGAAACGGCATAGAGGGATGTGGTGGCGGTGATGAAGAGCCGGTGACCATGCCGGCCGCCGAAGCAGATGTTCGATACCGTCTCCGGCACGAGGATTTTCCCGAGCCGGCGGCCGTCCGGCGCGATGCAGTGCACCCCGTCGCCGGCCGAGGTCCAGAGATTGCCGGCCGCATCGACGCGCATGCCGTCCGCGCAGCCGGGACTGACGACGTGGAAGACGTCGCCTCCGGCAAGCGACCAGCCTTCGCCGACATCGAAGACGCGGATATGGCGCGGATCGTCGGAGAAGATGCGGCCCGTATCGGCAACATAGAGTCGCGTCTCGTCCGGGCTGAAGGCAAGGCCGTTCGGGCATTGGAAATCGGTGAGCACCGCCCGGATCTCCCCCGAAAGCGGGTCGACCCGGTAGACATTGCAGGGCAGCTCCTGTTCGGCGCGCGTGCCCTCGTAGTCGGAGGCGATGCCGTAATGCGGATCGGTGAACCACACGGCACCGTCCGAGGCGACGACGACATCGTTCGGCGAGTTCAGCCGCTTTCCCTCGTAGCGGTCGGCGATGACCGTGATGGAGCCGTCATGCTCGGTGCGGGTGACGCGGCGCGTGCCGTGCTCGCAGGTGACGAGCCGACCTTCCCGGTCGCGCGTGTTGCCATTGGAGAAATTGGCAGGCTCGCGGAACGTGCTTATACCGAGCGCCGGGCTCCAGCGCAGGATGCGGTTGTTGGGAATGTCGGAGAACAGCAGGCAATCGTGATCGCCGAACCAGACCGGGCCCTCGACCCAGTCGAACCCGCCGGCCAGCTTCTTCAGCGGCGCATTTCCCAGCACGAAGGTTGAAAACACCGCGTCCTCGGCCTCGAAAAACGACATGGCACTCCTCCCTCGCAATCCAACGCCCGCGCAAGATACCGATCATGCCGTCCCGGGCAAGGGCAATGGAGACCGGGCTTTGATCGCGCCCGGGGACGGTCCTCCCGCCCCCGGACGCCGGAAGGAGGCTTATTTGCCCCAGATCTTCTTGTATTCGTCGCGATAGCCGTTGTCGGGGTCGAAGCTGTTCTTCGGCCCGCCATCGAACTCGACATTGTCCACCGTCACGACATGGAGCGGCGAGACGTAGCCCGACCACTGCTCGCCCGCGAAGGCGCGGTTCAACTCGTCGACGAGCTGCCAGCCCTGCAGGTTGAGCGGCTCGGCCACGGTGACGGACTGGTACTGCCTGGCGCGGATGCGCTGGTAGGCGCTTTCCGAGCCGTCGCCGGCCGCAACGCTCTTCGGCGCGCCATCGCCCGCAATGCCGGCCGCGGCGAGCGACGGGCCCATGAAGTCGAAATAGATGTCGTTGATCGCCAGCGAATGGGTCCACTGCTCGCCGTATTTTTGCAGGAGCGTCGTGGTGAGCTGCGGCATGCGCTGCGATGTCTCGGCGATCGGCGTGTCGACATATTCGAGCACCGTGCCGCCGAGCGCCTCGATCTCCGCCTTCATCTTGTCGGCCTTGGCGATGGCGATGGCGTAGGTGGAATCGGTGAAGATGATCACGCCCGGCTTGCCGCCGGCATCGACGAAGGCATAGTCGGCCGCCGCCTTGGAGACTTCCATGGCGTCCGTCGTCACGTTGGCGAAGACGCCGACCTCCTCGACCGGGCCGACGGCAGGCGCCGCATGCCAGGCGACCATCGGAATGCCGGCTTTCTTGGCCTCCTCCATCGCCGGCTTCTGCTCGACGGCATCGAAACCGGTGATGATGATGCCGCCCGGCTTCAGCGTCAGCGCCTGGCCGAAGGAGGCGGTACGGCCCTCGATCGAGCCCGCGCTGTCGAGCACCGTCACCTTCCAGCCGATGGCGGCGGCCGCCTCCTCGATGCCGTTGACGACGCCGAGGATGCCGCCGTTCTTCATGTCGGCGGCGACCACGACGACGGTCTTACCGTCCGCCGCCTTCGGGCCGCCCGTCGGGCCGTCCCATTTCTCGACCTTGCTGGCATATTTCTCGACGACGGCCTTCGCATCCGCCATGGCATCCGCGAAGGCCGGACTTGCGAGCATCAGGCCGAAGGCGACGGCGGCCGTGGTGGCCAGGAAATCTCTGCGTTTCACGATAGTGTCCTCCCTTTGGACGTGAGACATGCGACGATGGAACGAAGGTTCAGGATGGCTTGCCGGCCGCTTCCCCCGGCGCGCCCTTCGGCTTGATGGCGCCCGCAGCGCCACGGCGGCGCTGGGCGTAACCGGCAATACCGATGGCGACGAGCAACGTGACGCCGTTGAACAGCGGCTCAACGAAGAAGGAGCCGCCGAACTGCTGGATGCCGGCAATGCCGACGGCAAGGATGATGACGCCGATCATCGTGCCCCAGACATTGACGCGGCCCGGCTTGATGGTGGTGGAGCCGAGGAAGGCGCCGACGAGGGCCGGCAGCAGGTATTCGAGGCCGACGCTCGCCTGGCCGATGCGCAGCCGCGAGGCGAGCAGCACGCCGGCGACGGCCGAGAGGACGCCCGAGGCGATGAAGGCGCCGATGACGAAACGGCGGACCGGAATGCCGTTCAGCGCGGCCGCCTTCGGATTGGCGCCGATGGCATAGACATAGCGGCCGATCGGCAGGTATTCGAGCACGATCCAGAGCACGATCGCCAGCGCCAGCACGTAGAAGCCGGTGATCGGCAGGCCGAAGAGCATGGTGCCGTTCAGCGCGAGAAACCCGTCCGGCAAGACACCGACCACCTGCCGGCCGCCTGTGTGCCAGAGCGCGATGGCATAGATGACCGTGCCGGTGCCGAGGGTCGCGATGAAGCTGTCGATCTTGGCCACCTCGACCAGCAGGCCGTTCAGGAGGCCGGTCAACGCGCCGAGCATCAGAACGACGGCGACCGCCAGCGGCCAGGGCAGGCCCAGCATGGTCTGCAGGCTGATCGCCAGGATATGCCAGAGCACGATGCCGTAGCCGATGGTCAGGTCGATGCGCCCGCACGCCATGGGGATCATCGCGGCCAGCGACAGGATGGCGATGATCGTCTTGTTGGCGATGATCGAGCGCAGGTTGAGCAGCGTCGGGAACGTATCCGACAGCAGGACCGAGAAGACGAGGATGAGCAGGACCGTCAGGATGACGAGGCCATAGACCGGCAGGAGGCGCTTCAGCTTCTCGCCGGTCGAAAGCCCCTTCAGTTCGGCGGGCGTCGGCTCGAGCGCGTTGGACTGGATGGATTGCATCGTCTTTCTCCCGGAAATCAGGCCGCCTCGGAGGCGGAGGCCGCAGCGATGACGGCGGAGGTGGTGAGGTCGGCGCCGGACAGCTCGCGAACGATGCGTCCGCGCGAGAACACGAGCGCCCGATGGCAGATATGCGCGATCTCCTCGAAGTCGGTGGAGATCACGAGGACGGCGAGCCCTTCCTCCACCGCCGCGGCGATGAGGCGGTAGATGTCGGCCTTGGCGCCGACATCGACGCCGGCCGTCGGGTCCTCGGCGATCAGCAGCCTGCGGCCGGTCGCAAGCCAGCGCCCGACCACCACCTTCTGCTGGTTGCCGCCCGACAGCGCCTCGATGGCGAGCGCCTGGTCGTTGGGGCGCAGCCCCACCTTCTCGCCGATGGCCGCGGCCATGCCGGCTTCGCGGGCCGGCGACAGGAAAGCCGCAAGCCCACGCCCGGACGCGCCGGGATTGAGGAAGGTGTTTTCCCGCAGCGTGAGCGACATGGCGACCGATTCCTCCGTCCGGTCGCGGGCGATCAGCCCGATGCCGGAGGCGATCGCCGTTTCCGGGCTGGAAAGATCGGGCGCCGCACCGCGGATCGTCACCACGCCCGTCGCGGGTTCGGCGCCGAAGAGGGCGCGGCCGATCAGCTCCTGCCCCGCGCCGCGCAGGCCGACAAGGCCGAGAAGCTCGCCCTGCCTGAGCTCGAAGGAGACGGGGCCGGCACCACGGCAGGCAAGGTCGCCGACCGACACCAGCACCGGACCGGGTGTCGAATGGGCCTTGGCAAAGAGCTGGTCCGCCTTGCGGCCGACGATCATGCGGATCAGCTCGTCCGGATTGGTGTCGGCGACGGCCGTCTCGCCGACGAGATGCCCATCGCGCAGCACGGCGACGCGGTCGGCGATGCGGAAGATCTCGTCGAGGCGGTGCGAGACGTAGATCATCGCCACGCCGCGGTCCTTGAGCGGCCGGATGGCGTCGAACAGGCGCTCCACCTCGTCGGCCGGAAGGCTCGCTGTCGGTTCGTCTAGGACGAGCACGTCGGCCTCGACGGCGAGCGCCCGGGCGATGGCGACCAGCGACTTTTCGGTGCGCGTCAGGCTCTGCACGCGGGTGGAGGGATCGAAATCGCAGCCGACCAGCTTCAACGCCTCGGCCGTGCGCCGCGCCGTGGCGTTCCAGTCGATCAGCTTGCGGCGCAGCGAAAAGCCCTGTGCCAGGCCGACATTCTCGGCCACCGTCATCCATTCGATGAGGCCGAGGTCCTGGTGGATGAAGGCGACCGATTGGCGCTCGTTCGGCCGCGGCGGGCGATGGTGATAGGGCTCGCCACGAAACAGGATGTCCCCGCCGTCCGGCCGGTAGATGCCGGCGAGCGTCTTGATGAGGGTCGACTTGCCGGCGCCGTTTTCGCCGAGAAGCGCGAGGATCTCGCCGCTCCTGAGGTCGAGCGACACGTTCGTCAGCGCTTTCGTGCCACCGAACTCCTTCGACACGGCGCGAAATTCCAGAAGTTTCTGCGTTTCCACCTGCTCCTCCCAAAGCCGATGGAATGATCGTATGGTATCGATAACATCATTGTCAAGGGCGCTATATAAGCCTCTTCAACACCCCCATAGCTTTTTGAAATGGGGCTGGACAATTCCCTGCGGCACGATATGTTATCGATAACAAAATACATATCGGAGGAATCCCGTGAGCAAGATCGAGCTGTTGCAGGTTGGGCCGTATCCAGCGTGGGACGAAGAGCGCCTGAACGCCAACTTCACCATGCATCGCTATTTCGAGGCGGCCGACAAGGCGGCGTTCCTGGCCGCGCACGGCGCCAACATCCGCGGCATCGCCACGCGCGGCGAGCTTGGCGCGAACCGGACGATGATCGAGGCGCTGCCGAAGCTGGAGGTCATCTCCGTCTACGGCGTCGGCTATGATGCGGTGGATCTTGCCGCCGCCCGCCAGCGCGGCATCCGCGTCACCAACACGCCCGACGTGCTGACCAAGGACGTCGCCGACCTCGGCGTGGCGATGATGCTCGCCGAGGCGCGCGGCGTCATCGGTGGCGAGACATGGGTCAAAAGCGGCGACTGGGCGAAAAAAGGCCTCTACCCGCTGAAGCGCCGCGTGCACGGCAAGCGCGCCGGCATTCTCGGCCTCGGCCGCATCGGCTACGAGGTCGCAAAGCGCCTGACCGGTTTCGACATGGACATCGCCTACAGCGATACCGGCCCGAAGGATTTTGCCGGGGACTGGACCTTCATCGCCGACCCGGTGGAACTGGCCGCCCGCTCCGACTTCCTCTTCGTCACGCTGGCCGCCTCCGCCGAGACGCGCCACATCGTCGGCCGCAAGGTCATCGCGGCGCTCGGGCCGGAGGGCATGCTGATCAACATCTCCCGCGCCTCCAACATCGACGAGGACGCCCTTCTCGACGCGCTCGAAAGCAAGGCGCTCGGTTCCGCCGCGCTCGATGTCTTCGAGGGCGAGCCGAACCTCGATCCGCGCTTCCTTGCGCTCGACAACGTCCTGCTCCAGCCGCACATGGCCTCCGGCACGGTCGAGACGCGCAAGGCGATGGGCCAGCTCGTCTTCGACAACCTGTCGGCCCATTTCGACGGCCGCCCGCTGCCGACCCCGGTTCTGTGAGGAAGAGACCATGAAGGCGATCGTCATCCACGCGGTGAAGGACCTGCGCATCGAGGAGAGCGCCGTTGAGGCGCCCGGCCCCGGCGAAGTGGAGATCCGCCTTGCCGCCGGCGGCATCTGCGGCTCGGATCTGCACTACTACAACCACGGCGGTTTCGGCACGGTGCGGCTGAAAGAGCCGATGATCCTCGGCCATGAAGTGGCCGGCCATGTCGCCGCGCTCGGCGAGGGCGTCTCCGGCCTTGCCATCGGCGATCTCGTCGCCGTCTCGCCCTCGCGGCCCTGCGGGGCTTGCGACTATTGCCTCAAGGGCCTGCCGAACCATTGCTTCAACATGCGCTTCTACGGCTCGGCCATGCCCTTCCCGCATATCCAGGGCGCTTTCCGCGAGCGGCTGGTCGCCAAGGCCAGCCAGTGCGTGAAGGCCGATGGCCTCTCCGCCGGGGAGGCCGCGATGGCCGAACCGCTTTCGGTCACGCTGCACGCCACGCGCCGGGCCGGCGAAATGCTGGGCAAGCGCGTGCTCGTCACCGGCTGCGGGCCGATCGGCACCTTGTCGATCCTCGCGGCAAGGCGGGCCGGCGCGGCCGAGATCGTCGCCGCCGACCTCTCCGAACGGGCGCTCGGCTTTGCCCGCGCGGTCGGCGCGGACCGTACGGTCAACCTGTCGGAAGACCGCGACGGCCTTGTTCCGTTCAGCGAGAACAAAGGATATTTCGACGTGCTCTACGAATGCTCCGGCGCGCAGCCGGCGCTCGTCGCGGGCATCCAGGCGCTGCGCCCGCGCGGCGTCATCGTGCAGCTCGGCCTCGGCGGCGAAATGAGCCTGCCGATGATGGCGATCACGGCCAAGGAACTGGACCTGCGCGGCTCTTTCCGCTTCCATGAGGAATTCGCCGTGGCGGTGAAGCTCATGCAGGGCGGGCTGATCGACGTGAAGCCGCTGATCACCCATACGCTGCCGCTCGCCGACGCCCTGAAGGCCTTCGAGATCGCCTCGGACAAGGGCCAGTCGATGAAGACGCAGATCGCTTTTGCCTGACGGCAATGGCAGGAAAGCGTAAGACGGCTTTCATCCGCCCTTGCGGGAACAAAGAGACAAAGGATCCATGAGCACGCAACTCTTCGACCTTACTGGCAAGCGCGCCCTCGTCACCGGCTCCTCGCAGGGCATCGGCCTTGCGCTCGCCAAAGGCCTTGCCGATGCCGGCGCAGAGGTCATCCTCAATGGCCGCGACGCGGGCAAGCTGGCGGCCGCGGCAAAGGAACTCGGCGCGAAACACACGCTCGCCTTCGACGCCACCGACCACGCGGCCGTGCGCGCGGCAATCGATGCCTTCGAGGCGGAGGTCGGCGCCATCGACATCCTCGTCAACAATGCCGGCATGCAGCATCGTACACCGCTGGAGGACTTTCCCGCCGACGCCTTCGAGCGGCTCCTGAAGACCAATGTCTCCACCGTCTTCAATGTCGGACAGGCCGTCGCCCGCCACATGATCCGCCGCGGCGCGGGCAAGATCATCAACATCGCCAGCGTCCAGACGGCGCTCGCCCGCCCCGGCATCGCCCCCTACACCGCCACCAAGGGCGCCGTCGGCAACCTCACCAAGGGCATGGCGACGGACTGGGCGAAATACGGCCTGCAATGCAACGCGATCGCGCCCGGCTATTTCGATACGCCGCTGAATGCCGCGCTCGTCGCCGATCCCGCCTTCTCCGCCTGGCTGGAAAAGCGCACGCCGGCCGGCCGCTGGGGCAAGGTGGAGGAGCTGGTCGGCGCCTGCATCTTCCTTTCCTCCGACGCTTCCTCCTTCGTGAACGGACACACGCTCTATGTCGACGGCGGCATCACGGCCTCGCTCTGAGGAAAACAGGCGCATCGTCCTGATGGGCGTTGCCGGCTGCGGCAAGTCCGCCGTCGGCGCGGCGCTTGCCGGCCGCATCGGCGCGATCTATCTCGATGGCGACGACCTGCATCCGCCGGAAAACATCGAGAAGATGAGCCGCGGCGAACCGCTGACCGACGAGGACCGCTGGCCCTGGCTGACCCTGGTCGGTCGTACGCTCGCGCAGCCGGACGGCACCCTGATCATCGGCTGCTCGGCCCTCAAGCGCCACTACCGCGACCACATCGCCCGCGAGGCGCGCGGTCCCGTCACCTTCGTCCACCTTTCCGGCAGCAGGGACCTGATCGCCGCCCGCATGTCGGCCCGCGCCGGCCATTTCATGCCGACGAGCCTCATCGACAGCCAGTTCGCCGCCCTCGAACCGCCGGCGCAAGACGAGAATGCCATGACCGTCGATATCGACGACACGCTCGAAAGCATCGTCGACCGTATCGCCGCGAAACTGGAGGAGACCCCATCATGACGAACACCGTCGCGCTGATCGGCGCGGGCGCCATGGGCGGCGCCATCGGCACGCGGCTTGCCGAAACCGGCAACCGCCTGACCGTCTTCGATCCGAACCCGGAAAAGGTGCACGCACTGGTCGGCAAGGGCGCGGCCGCGGCGCCCACGGCCGCCGCGGCCGCCGCCGCCAGCGACTATGTGATCCTCAGCCTCAATTCGCCGGCCATCGTGCGCCGCGCCGTCTTCGGCGAGGCCGGCATCGCCGCCGGCGCGCGGGCCGGCACGCTCATCATCGACATGTCCTCGATCGACCCGGACGCCACGAAGCAGCTGGCCGCCGATGCGGCGGAAAAGGGCCTGCGCTGGGTGGACAGCCCGCTGTCCGGCGGGGCACCGAAGGCGCTGCTCGGCCAGCTCACGCTGATGGCCGGCGGAACGGCGGACGACGTGGCGGATGCGCATAAGGTCCTGCGACATGTCGCCAGCAACTACACCCATATGGGCCCGGTCGGCGCCGGCCAGACGACCAAGCTGATCAACCAGGTCCTGTGCGGCCTCGGCTTCCTTGCCGTCGCCGAGGCGACGCAACTGGCGCTCGATGCCGGCGTCGACGCGGCAAAGATCCCCGAGGCGCTGAAGGGCGGGCGGGCCGACAGCGCCATCCTGCAGGAATACATGCCGCGCTTCGTGGCGAAGGACTACCGCCGCACGGGCCGCATCGACAACATGGTGAAGGACCTTTCCGGCGCACAGGACCTTGCCCGCCGCACCAACACCGCCATGCCGCTGACGGCGGCCTGTGCCGAGATCCACCGCATGCTGACGGCCGCCGGCCTCGGCGGCGAGGACCAGGCGGCGCTGATGGAATTCTTCCGGGGCCCGAACAAGGAGAACTTCGAATGATCACCCGCTACGCGCTGTTCGAGGGCAAGGTGAAGGAGGGCCGGACCGACGCCTTCCGCAAGGCCGTCATCGAGCGCATCCTGCCGAAATGGCGGCAGTTTCCACATGCCACCGACGTGCGCGTCTCGTTTGCCGAGGCCCGCGACGAGGGTGCGCCGGAACTGCCGATGATCCTCGCCATCAACTATCCGAGCCTTGCGGCCGTCGAGGAGGCGTTGGCAAGCCCGGTGCGCGCCGAAGCCCGCGCGGCGACCGAGTCGGTTCTGGCCGAATTCTTCGAAGGCCGCATCCACCACCATGTGACGCTCGCCAGCGAATACAGGCTCTGAGCCCCGCCTCCCTCGCATCCGGAATGTTTTCGGCCGAAGTGGAATCGCGTCGGCGCCGGACCTGCCCTAACCCTTTTCCCCGTCCCTTTTTCCGTCCTCACGCTCGCCCGCAAGGGTGAGCATGTCGGCGAACAGGGCCGCCCACTGGGCCTCGGTGATATCGATGAGGCCGAAGGCCTTCAGCAGGAAGGCGCCTTCGCCGGCGAGGAAGGCGAGCGCGGCCTGCCTGTCCTCCGCCTTATCCATGTCCAGCCCCGCCAGGCGATGCGTGTACCAGACGCGGCTCGCCGCAACCTGTTCGGGGCTTTGCAAGAGCGCCGTCATCATCACGGCGGAGCGTGAATATTCCGCCTCGTCGCTGTCGCGGGTCGCCAGCAGGTGCCCGCGGATGACGGATTGCGGCGAGCGGTCGTTTCCCGCATGCGCCATCACTTCCGCCTCGAACGTGCTGCCCCAGCGTTCGATCATCGAGCGGATCAGGTTCTCCTTCGTGCCGAAGCAATATTGCACGCCGCCCTTCGTGATGCCGGCGGCGCGCGCAACGGCATCGAAGGTCAGCCCCGCCGCGCCGTCGGCGGCCACGATGGCCTCGGCGGCGTCCAGAACGCGGTCGCGATCTATGCTGCGCGGTCGTCCTGCCATCTCACCTCTTCCATTTCAATACGAATGTATTTATATAGCGCCCCACGCGCATGCAACCGCGAAACACCATGCCCAAGGATCATACCGATGTCCCGTGGTAAACGCTGGCTCGTCCTCGCCGTCGTCTCCAGCGCGCTCTTCCTGATCGTCATCGACATGACGGTGCTCTATACGGCCCTGCCCAAACTGACGCACGCGCTTTCCGCCACCGCGGCCGAGAAGCTCTGGATCGTCAACGCCTATCCCCTCGTCGTTGCCGGCCTCCTGCCGGGCCTCGGCACGCTGGGCGACCGGCTGGGCCACAAGCAGATGTTCATGGCCGGCCTCATCGTGTTCGGCCTCGCCTCCCTCGGTGCGGCCTTCGCCCCCTCGCCCGCCTTGCTGATTGCCGCGCGCGTCGCCCTGGCGGCCGGGGCGGCGATGATGATGCCTGCCACGCTGTCGCTCATCCGCCTCACCTTCACGGATGAGAAGGAACGGGCCTTTGCGATCGGCATCTGGGCCGCGGTCGCTTCGGGCGGGGCGGCGCTCGGCCCGGTCGTCGGCGGGCTGCTGCTTGAATATTTCTGGTGGGGCTCCGTCTTCCTGATCAACGTTCCGGTCGTGCTCGTCGCGCTGGCGGCGAGCGCCGTGCTGCTCACCCGTGGTGCGGGAGACCGCAGCCGCCCCTGGGATCTCCTCGGTTCCGTGCAGGTGATGTTCGGCCTCGTCGGCCTCACCTATGCCGTAAAGGAAGCGGGAAAGCGCGATCCCTCCTGGGAAAGCGCGGTCATCGCGCTTGTCATCGGCCTTGCGGCCATGGCGGTGTTCATTCGCCGCCAGCGCCGCAGCGCGGCGCCGTTGATCGATTTCGCGCTCTTTGCCGATCCACGCTTTACCGCGGGCGTCGCCACAGCGCTCGTCGCCTCCGCCGCCCTTATCGGCGTGGAGCTGGTCTTCAGCCAGCGGCTGCAGCTCGTGCTCGGCTATTCCCCGCTGGAGGCCGGCGTGCTCATCCTGCCGATCCCTGCGGCCGCCTTCTTCGCCGGGCCGCTCACCGGGCTCGCCTTGCCGCGCCTTGGCGGCGAACGGGTGCTCTGGGCCGCGCTGCTGCTGTCCGGCCTTGCGCTCGCCGCCTTCCTCGCCACCCACCAGGGTCCGACAGTCTACTGGATCGCGGCGCTCGCGGCGATGGGCTTCGGCGCCGGCGCCTCCATGACGGCGGCGTCGACCGTCATCATGCTCTCGGCGCCCGAAGAGCAGGCCGGCATGGCCGCCTCGGTGGAGGAAGTCTCGTTCGAACTGGGCGGGGCACTCGGCATCGCGCTGCTCGGAAGCCTGATGTCCGCCCTCTATTCAAAGGCGATGGTCGTGCCGCAGGGCATGGCGCTCGCCGACGAGGCCCGCGACAGCCTCGACGAGGCGCTGGTGCTTGCCGATGGCCTCAAGCCGGACCAGGCGCAGCAGGTCATCGCCCTCGCCCAGTCCGCCTTCGACCACGCCTTCGTCGGCGTCGTCGGCGCCGCCGTGGCGATGCTGATTGCGGTCGCCTTCACGCTCTACTGGAAACTGAGCCCGCGCTGAGCCTCGAAAAGGAGGCCGTGCAGACGTTGCATGGCCTCACGCCACCCAGGTGCCGTCGCGCGCGACGATGCGGCCGCGCTTGACCACCAGGCTGCGCTTCGGCCGGTCGACGAGGATCTGCGCCCGGTTTTCGCCCTCGATCAGCACGAGGCTGCCCTCGCAGCCGACATTGAGGCCGTGGCCTTCGAGCGCGAGAAGGTCCGCGCCCCGCCCGGTGCCCATGTCGAGCGCGGCGACCAGCTCCTCGTCCGTGCGGCAATAGGAACGGTAGGACAATAGCCAGCAGCGCTCCAGCATGTCGCCGTTGCCATGCGGGTTCCAGGTGTCGCGCAGGGAATCCGAGGCGACGGCGCATTTGACGCCGCGGCGCGCCAGCTCGAACATCGGCGGGAAATCGATCTCGCCCGGCACCGCCGAGATGATGCCGATGCCGTTTTCCGCGAGGATATCGATCATTGCGTCCACCGCATCGGCAGGCCCATCACCGAGACAGAAGGCATGGCTGACGACGACGCGGCCTTGCATGCCGTTCGCCCTGGTGCGCTCGGCGATCATCTTCAAGGCGGACAGGCCGAGTTCGCCCGCCTCGTGCAGATGGATGTCGATCTTCGCGCCCTTGCGGCTGGCGATGTCGAAGATCGTGTCGAGGTGTCCCTTGGGGTCGCCGTCGATATCGGTCGGGTCGATGCCGCCGATGACGGAAGCGCCCTCGTCGAGCGCCGCCTCCATCAGGTCCGCCGTGCCGGGATCGATCATCATGCCGAGCTGCGGGAAGGCGACGAGTTCGAGGCCGACGGCGTGGCACGTCTTTTCATGGGCGCGCAGCACCGCATGGAGGTTGTCGAGCCTGTAGCCGCTGGAGATATCGACATGGCTGCGGATATGGGTGGAGCCCATGGCGACGCACTGGCGCATCAGGTTGCCGGCCCGTTCCTCCGTGTCCCAGGGCAGGTTCTTGCGGATCTCCACCTCGTTGTCGATCATCGCGCGCAGCGAGGGCGGCACGTTGATGCTGTGCCACGGCAGGCCCCAGAGGATCTTGTCGAGATGCACATGCGGCTCGACGAAGGGGGCGATGGCGACGGCATTGCCGCCGTCATGCACGGGAACGCCCGCTTCGCGCGGCAGGTTCGCGCCGATGGCGGCGATCCTGCCGCCCTTGATCAGGATGTCGGCGGTCTCGCCGCCATCGGGCCGGACATTGGTCACGAGCAGGTCGGTCATTTCTGAGAATCCTGAAATCAGCACGGATGCGGGCGGAGAACAGCATTCTTTCCCCGCTTTGCCAACCTCCGCTCTCACGCTATCCGCCCGGCAACCGATGACGGCATCAGCCCTCAATCGACCTGGGCGACGAGACCCGCTGCCTCGATGCCGGCGACCGCGCAGATCTCGTCATTGTCGGAGGTATCCCCGGTCACGCCGACCGCGCCGAGCAGCGTTCCGGCCGCATCGCGGATCAGCACGCCGCCGGGAACGGCGACGATCCTGCCGCCCGAGACGGCAGTCAGGCCCTCGATAAAATGCGGGCGTTCCTTCGCATTCTTGTCCAGCCAGCGCGAGCCCATGCCGACGGCGAGCGAGCCATAGGCTTTGCCGAAGGCGATCTCGTAGCGCAGCATGGAGGCGCCGTCCTGCTTCTGGAAGGCCTTCAGGTGGCCTCCGGCATCGAGCACGGCCACGGTGAGCGGCTTGAAGCCGGCCTTTGCACCAGCCTCAAGGGCGGCGGCGATGATGGTGTTGGCGGCAACAAGGGTGAGTTCGGCCATGTCTGTCCTCGTAGGGTTGCGGTTTTCCATGAGGTCCCGGCAGCCTGCCGCCGGGACCTGAATTATCGAAAGATTCGTCGTTCTTCTATCAGGCGGCGATGGCGCAGTCTGCCGCCATCTCGCCGGCAATCGTGTCCGTCACCATCTGCGCGGTCGCCGCCGAAAGCGTCCAGCCGAGATGGCCGTGCCCGGTATTGTAGAACACGCCGGGCTGGCGCCCCCTGCCGACCCGCGGCATCATGTTGGGCATCATCGGGCGCAGGCCCGCCCAGGGCACGACACGATTGGTGTCGACCTCGGGAAACAGCATGCGCGTCCAGTCGACGAGCGGCTTGACGCGGTCGTGGCGGATGTCGCGGTTCATGCCGTTGAATTCGGCCGTGCCGGCGACGCGGAAGCGGCCCGGGCCGAGGCGGCTGGTCACGATCTTCGCCCGGTCGTCGAGCAGGCTCACCCAGGGCGCCGCCGCCTGGCTGCGCTCGTCATCGAGATGCACGGTGATCGAATAGCCCTTCACGGGATAGATGTTGACCCGGTCGCCGAGCATGGCGGCGATCTGACGGCTGGCCGTGCCGGCGCAGACGACGACGCCATCCGCCTCGACCTGGTGCGCCGCGCCCTCTCCCGTCGCATAGCCGATGCGGAACGCGCCGTTCCTGCCGATGGCCGTGACGCGGGCATCGAAGAGGAAACGGGCGCCCCGGCGCTGGCAGGCCTTCGCAAGGCCCGAGGTGAACTTGTGGATGTCGCCGGTAGAATCCGAGGGCGTGTAGAAGCCGCCGTGGAAGGCCCCGTGCAGCGTCGGCTCGATCGACTTGACCTCTTCGGCCGTCACCGCCCGGCGGTCGAGCCCGCCCTCGGTCAGCAGGGCATTGACCTTCGCCGCATGGTCGAAGCTCGCCTTGTCCCAGTAGATGTGCAGGATGCCGCGGCGCACATGGTCGAAATCGATGTTCTCGCGCTCGGCGATGGAGAAGAGATGCTGCCGGGCGGCGATCGCCAGCCGCGTCGTCTCCACCGTGTTGTCGCGATAGCGCATGATGTTCGAGACGAATTCGGCGAGCCAGGAATATTTGTGCCAGGTCGGCCGCGGGTTCATCAGCAGCGGTGCGTCGTTCCGCATCATCCATTTGACGCCCTTGAACAGGGTGGACCAATGGTTCCAGACCTCGGCATTGCTGGCGGAAAGCTGGCCGCCATTGGCAAAGGAGGTTTCCATGGCGGCGTAACGCTGGCTTTCGAGCACGGTCACGTCGAAGCCGCGTTCCAGAAGGGCATAGGCAGTGGTGACGCCGGTGATACCGGCGCCGATAACGGCGATATGGGGCATATTAAGTCTCTCGCTCCGTATGACATCAGGGTACGGGCCGGAGCCCGCGTTTTCCCCAATCTGTCACGGTACCTGAGAGTTTACCCGCCACAGCGGCTTTCCCCTTCGGTGGGCGCCCGCAGCGCCTCTCTCCAGATCGTTCAACTGCACGGTCACTGGTGCCTGAGAGTTTCCTGGGGGGTTGCTCCGTCGGCGCCGGCCTTACGGCCGATCTCTCCCATGCAGTCTTGTCGAACGCGCGCAGGCTACCGCAATCTTGAAGAGAATCAAGAGGGACGGCGGCGATGTCCCGAAACTTCCGCCCCGGCGCCGGCCGGCAGCGCGAGGAAACGCAGGGCCGAGACGAGGCCGATGGCGGCGATGCACAGGAAGGCGGCACGGATGTCCGTCAGCATGCTGCCGCCGGCGGCCTCGGGGAAAAGGGCGGCCGAGAGGCGGATGACGGCGGCGGCCACGGCGACGCCGAGAAGCTGCGCGAGCTGCTGCAGCATGGCCGAGATCGTCGTCGCCGCGCTTCGCTGGGCGGGCGTGACATCGGCAAAGGCGATCGTCGTCAGCGCGGTGAACTGCATCGAGCGGGACAATCCGCAGGCGATCAGCAGCGCAAACAGCAGGAGGCGCGGCGTATCGCCGTCGACAAGGGCAAAGGCGCCGATCGTCAGCGCGGCGACGAGGCCGTTGACGACGAGCAGCGTGCGGAAACCGAAAAGGCGCAGCGCCGGCGTCGTCACGCTCTTCATCAACAGGTTGCCGAGGAAATAGACGAGCACGAGCGAGCCGGTCTCGACGGCATCGAGGCCGAGGCCGACCTGGAACAGGAGCGGCAGCAGGAAGGGCGTGGCATTGACCGCAAGCCGGCCGGCGGTGCCGGCCGAGAGCGTCGCGAAGGCGAAGGTCGGCACCTTGAGCACCGCCATGTCGAGCAGAGCATGCGGCGCGCGCCTCAGATGACGGATGGCGACCCAGCCGGCGGCAAGGCCGAGGGCGAGAACGGCAAGCGTACCGGCACCGCCCGTCGGCGCGCTGGAGAGCTCCAGACCGGCAAGCGTCAGCGCGAGCGCGCTTCCCGTCAAGAGGAAGCCCTTCAGGTCGAAAGGTCGCGCGCCTTCGGCCGGCGCCTGCGGTACGAAGAACAGGACGAGCAGCACGCCGACCAGGCCGAGCGGCAGGTTGATGAAGAAATTCCATTCCCAGCCGGCATGGGTGGTGACCCAGGCGCCGATCAGCGGCCCGACCACCGGCGCGATCAGCGCCGGCCAGGTGATGGTGGCGATCGCCCGCACCAGTTCCGCCTTCGGCGCGCCGCGCAGCACGAGCTGGCGCCCGACGGGCGTCATCAGCGCGGCGGATGCGCCCTGGAGGAGCCGCGCCGCGGTGAATTCGGCAAGCGAGCCGGAAAAGCCGCAGGCGACGGAGGAAAGCGTGAAAAGAACGATCGCCGTCAGGAAAACCTCGCGTGCGCCGAACCGGTCGGCAAGCCAGCCGGCCGGCGGTATGAACACGGCCATGGCGAGCAGATAGGCCGTGAAACCGATGTTGAGCGCCACGACATCCGTCGAGAAGGCCTGCGCCATCGCCGGCAGCGACGTCGCGATGATCGTGCTGTCGAGCATCTGCATGAAGAAGGCCACGGCGACGACGGCCGGGACGATGCGGGTACGGTGAAGCGGTATCGGCGGAGAGGGAATGGAGGACATCGCAATCGCAAAACGGGCGACGACGTTCGAACGCCGCCGTCCCGTCCTATAGAGCAATTCCGGCGAAAGCGCGAAGCGGTTTCGCCGGAATGACGCTGAGATGAAAGAATAAAACGTTTCCGCAATCGGGAGAATGCGGAAACGCCCGAAAATCAGTTGCTGGCATCCACCTTCTTGACGGCTGCGTCGTAGAAGGAGCGGTCGATCCAGGTGTCGTAGTTCACCTTGCCCTTCAGGAGGCCGGCATCGGCCATGAAGGCCTCCTCGCCCTGAAGCGCGCGCACCGCCTCTTCGGTGATCTGGGGATCCTGGAAGAACTTGCCGTCCGGATAGGTCGCGCGCACCGCATTGTCGCTGTTGCCGGTTTCCTTGACGAAGATCGCGATCGTCTCTTCCGGGTTGGCATCGGCCCAGCGCGCCGCCGCGATATCGACGGCCAAAAGGCGCGTCACGATGTCGGGATACTTGCGGGCGAAATCGCCGTTGACGCTGAGGAGATGCGGCACGGCCCATTCCGGGCTGCCGGAAACGCCGGCATCGAAGATCACCCGGGCCTCGCCTTCCTCGACCAGCTTCTGCACGGGGCCGGTGCTCTCGACCACCGCATCGACATCACCGCGCGAAAGGGCCGGGCCGGAGCTCTCGATGCCGAGGTTGAGGCTTTCCACGTCATTGATCGAGAGACCCACCGTCTTCAGCGCCTTGGCGAAGGTCGAGTGGCGCACCGTGCCGGCGAGATAGGCGACCTTCCTGCCCTTGAGATCCTCGATCTTCTGGATCGGCGAATCCGGCTTTACGACGATCTGCGTCTCGTTGGAACGGTTCCAGCTCGACAGGCCGACGAGCTTCACATCGGCGCCGGTGGCCGCAAGGCGCAGCGACGGGTTGTTGCCGATATAGGTGAAGTCGATTGCGCCCGAACCAAGGGCGACAGTCGCCGCCGAGCCCCCGTCGAAGGTTGTCAACTCGATCTTGATGCCGTCCTTGGCGAACTCGTCCTCCAGCAGCTTCTTGTTGCGGTAGAGAATGAACTTCAGGTGGCCCGGCGCAGTGGAGCCGATGCGGATGACGTCGGGCTTCGCCTCGTCGGCCAAGGCCGGCGCAAGGCCTGCAACGGGCAGGATCGACAGCGCGAGCGCGATTTTCAGGAGCGTCCGGCGCAGCGGACGGATGGAAAACGATGTCATGGATGGGTCCTTTCGGAACAGGCCGTTGATTGAGGAAGCAATGCGATCGGGATCAGTTCGGGCCGCTTTCGCCGCTGCCGCGCCAGTGCGTCGCACGCCGTTCGCCGGCGACGAGCAGGTAGTTGAGCAGGAGTCCGATGATCGTCAGCGTCAGGATGCCGGCATACATGCGGTCGGTTTCCAGCATCAGCGACGAATTCTGGATGAGGTAGCCGATACCGGACTGGGCGGCGAGCATCTCGGCGGCGATCACCGAGAAGAGCGAGGTCTTCACCCCGAGCCGGGCGCCGGCGACGATCGAGGGTATGGCGGAGGGGAAGATCACCTTCTTGAAGAGGTCCCAGTCCGAGGTGCCCATGGAGCGCGCCGCCTTGACGAGCAGCGGATCGACGGACTTCACCCCGACGATCGTGTTGATCAGCAGGAAGAACACCGCGGCATAGAAGGTGATGGCGATCTTGGAGGCCTCGCCGATGCCGAGAACGAGGATGAAGACCGGCAGCAGCGCGAATTGCGAGGTGTTGCGCAGCGTCTGGACGAGGAAGTCGGAGGCCTTCTCGAACAGCGAATAGCGGCCCATCAGGAAGCCGAGCGGCACGGCGGTGACGACGGCGAGCAGGAAGCCGATCGCGGCACGCTGCAGGCTGATGCCGATATGGTCGGCAAGCTGGCCGGAGACGATCATCTCCCAGAGCACCGCGAGCACCTGGCTCAGCGGCGGGAAGAACAGCGCGTTGATCCAGCCGGCGCGCGGCGCGATCTCCCAGAGCAGCGCGAAGGCGACGAGCGCCGGCAGGCCGAGCGTGATGGTGGAGACGGTCTCGCTGAAAGCGCTCGGCGCCTTGGAAGGGGTGCGCTTGCGGCGCAATGAAAAGGTGTTGCGGAGCGGCAGGTTGCGGTCGACGATGAGGCTCATCGGATCCTCCCTCAATTGGCGTAGGTGGAAGCAAGGGTCCAGTCGCGCTGGGCCTTGCCGACTTCGTCGCGCAGGCTTTCCCAGACGCGGCCGCGATAGGCGTTGAAGGCCTCGCTGTTGCGGATTTCGAGATCGCGCGGGCGCGGCAGGTCGATCGTGACGATCTCCTTCACGCTCGCCGGCCGGGCGGTCATCACCACGACGCGGTCGGCAAGATAGATCGCCTCGTCGATGGAGTGGGTGACGAAGACCACCGTCGTCTTGATCTGCTCCCAGATGCGCAGGAGCTCGCTTTGCAGGATGTCGCGGGTCTGCGCGTCGAGCGCGGCGAAGGGCTCGTCCATCAGGAGGACCTGCGGATCGGTGGAAAGCGCCCGGGCGATCGCCACGCGCTGCTGCATGCCGCCGGAAAGCTGCGAGGGGAAACGGTCCTCGAAGCCCTTGAGGCCGAAAAGATGCAGGAAATCTTTCGCCCGCTCGCGCCGCTCGGCCGCGGGAACGCCTCGCACTTCCAGCGCGTATTCGACATTCTGCAGCGCCGTGCGCCAAGGAAAGAGCGCATATTGCTGGAAGACATAGGCCGTGCGGGCGTGGGGCTTGGTGACTTCGACGCCGTCGATGCGGGCGACACCCGAGGTCGCCTCGGTCAGCCCGGCGATCACGTCGAGCAGCACCGACTTGCCGCTGCCCGACGGGCCGACCAGCGTGATGAACTCGCCGCTGTCGATGGTGAGATCGACGCCGTCCAGCACCGCGATGCGGCTGGACGTGACGCCGTCGACGGTCACGGTCTGGCCGGGCTTCAGGTTGAACGATTTGCGCACGGCGCTGACGGCGATGCGTTCCATGGATATCTCCTTTTCAGACCTGCGCCACGCGGATGTGGCGGGTCGGGTCATTCCGTGTTCCCCCGGCGCGCCCGCGATTCCAGCCGAGCGCGCGGGCATAGGCACCGAAGAGGTCGCGCTCGAGGACGTCGGGCTCTGTGATGCCTGTCGGTCCATCCGCCTGTTCGGCGACATAGAGGGCATCGGTCGGGCAGTAGATTTCGCAGAGGAAGCAGGTCTGGCAGTCGTCCTGCCGGGCGATGACGGGAAGCCCCGTCTCGTCCCGGTCGAAGACGAAGGCCGGACAGATGCGCTCGCAGATGTCGCAGCGGATGCAGCGGTCGGCCGAGACGACTTCGATCATGCTTAGCCCTCCTGCGCTGTTTCGAGGGCAAGGGTCTCCCGCACCGCCGTCACCCGGTCGAGGCCGGAAACGATTATGCGGCTCGCCTGCACCTCGCTCTCTCCCGGAAAATCGCGCCGGCGGTGCACGCCGCGGCTCTCGGTGCGCAATGTCGCTGCGGCGACCGTCCAGCGGGCGCTGGCGGTGACGGCGGCGACCTCGCGGGCCTGCAGGCGTTCGATGCCCGTCGCCGGCCGCGCCCGGTTCAGCCGGGACCAGATGTCCTCCAGCGTCCTCTCACTCGCTTCAAGCGTTGCCGACGTGCGCCAATAACTCTTGTCGAGCGGGGCGATCTCGTCGTGCACCGTGCGGGCGGCCGCGGCAAGGTCGATGGCAGGCCCGGCCATACCGCCGCGAAGAGCCGTCGTGCCGAGCGGGCGCAGGCGGCTTCCATCGCGCCCCTGCCGGCGGTGGGCGTGCCGGGCCGCGCCGTGGCCGGCCCACCAGCCGCTGGCGATCGCCCAGGAGGCGTTGATCGCACCGCCGCCGGAAATGCCGCCCGTCACGTTCTCGCGGCTCGCCGCGTCACCGGCGGCATAAAGGCCGGCAATGCCGGTGCCGCAATCGGAGGAGACGATGCGGATGCCGCCGGTGCCGCGCACCGTGCCCTCGTATTTGAGATCGACACGGAAGAGGTCTGTGAAGGGATTGATGCCCATGCGCTCATAGGGCTGGAAGCAGTTGGGCTGGCCGCGCCGCAGCCAGTCCTGCATGGCGGGCTCGGCAAGGTCGAGCCGGGCATAGACCGGGCCGGCCAGCAGCGCTTCCGCCACCTGCCGCTCGCCGCCGCCGATGCCGTTCGTCAACGGCTCGCCGCGCGCGTTGCGCAGCACCTCGCCGTCCGCGCCGTAGAAGGTGGCCCAGCGGAACGGCAGGCCCTTGTTCAGCGACGAGCCATGGGGAGCGAGCGTATATTTGCCGGTGAATTCCATGCCGGACAACGATGCACCGGCCTCCGCGGCGAAGAGGTAGCCGTCGCCCGTCAGCCCCGTGCCGCCGAGGATGCGCTCGAAAAAGGCGCAGCCGCCCGTGGCCAGAACCACGGCCCCCGCCAGGACCTGGAAGCTCGCCCCGTTGCGGCGCGCAAGGCCCGCGGCGCCAGCGACGTGATTGTCGTCGCCGAGCAGTTCGAGGATCGGATGATGATCGAGGATCGTAACGCCGGCCTTCTGCACGCGCTGGCGCAGGAAGCGCATGTAGTCCGGCCCGCGCAGATTGGCGATATAGAGGCTGCCGTCCTCCTCGCTCGGGAAAGGATAGCCCCATTCCACCAGCTTCTGGAGGTTCTCGTAGGCCTGGTCGGCGGCGCGCAGCATCCAGCGACGGTCGGCAAGGCCGGCCGTGCGCTTGAAACGCTGCTCGACGGAAGCCGCCCGCCCCTCGCCCGGCGGCACGCACCAGGTTCCCGTGTTCGACGGCGCCGTGGCGCCGCTCGTGCCATGATAGCCCTTGTCGGCCAGGACGACGCGGGCGCCGGCCTCGGCGGCCGACAGCGCCGCCCAGCCGGCGGCGGGACCGCCACCGACGACAAGCACGTCCGTTTCGATGAGGCGCCCCTCTTCGGGGGACTGTTCCTTGCGACGCGATGCCATGATGCTCCGGTTTCGTGCGAGGGATGCGGGTATCGGTTCAGGCGGCGGTGGAGAACCAGGAGGGCTCGTTGCCGGCGGTCCACTTGATGTTGCAGCCGATGGAAGGAACCTGGGTCGCCTGAGCGGGGCCGCCCTTCAGCACGGCCTCCACGGCCGCCCGCAGGTCCGCACCGGTCACATCCTTGCCGTTGCCGGGGCGGGCATCGTCGAACTGGCCGTGATAGGCGAGCCGGCGCTCGCCGTCGTAGAGGAAGAAGTCCGGTGTGCAGGCCGCGCCATAGGCCTTGGCCACCGCCTGCGTTTCGTCCTTCAGGTAGGGGAAATCGTAGCCGTAGGTCTTCGCCTCGATGCCGAGCCGTTCGAGCGTTTCTTCCGGATGCGCCTCCGCGTCGTTGCTGTTGATCGCGACGACGGCAAGTTCCTGCCCGCCATGGTCGCGAGCGAACTGCGCCAGCGCCTCGCGGATCAGCACCACGAAGGGGCAGCGGTTCGAGATGAAGGCGACCAGCAAGGCCGGGCTGTCCGCGAAGTCCTTGAGGTTGAACTCGGCACCGCTCGCATCGGGCAGAACGAAGTCCGGAGCGCGGGTTCCAAGCGTGATGGGATTGGATTCGGTCTTGGGCATGATATCCTCCTGGCAAGTCAACGGGATCATTAAAAGATATAATCCATAGATTTTATAGGCAATAGATTGCCACAAACCCCTGTGCGCGGAGTTATTGTTCGCGCCCTATCCCCGGCATCGGGGAATTTTTTCCGCCTGGCTGGCCATTCCTGCCTGCCCGGCGCCAAGCAGCCGCCAAGGAGAGTCCGGGCCTGTCATTTCCGCGAACAGAGCCGGCCGGCCGGTCGAATTTCTACGCAACACACCGATCCGCACCGGCGAGGCGGTCCATGCCGCGCATCAACCGATGCAAAGGCTGCCGGCCTCGAAAATGAGCGATGCCTCAAAGCCTGCCGTGCACCGCCTATTTTTTGTGCAATCCGCCCCTTCTTTCAGCGGCATCGCCGCCTTGCCCGAAGGCAGCCGCAGGCCGGGCGGATGAATTTCTCGCGAATATCGGCGCCCGCTTCGATCTGGCACGGTTGATGCATTTCATTCGCTATCCGGCTGCCGGCTGCCCAAGCGTCCGGCGGTCTTGCAAAACCAGCGTCAGTGAGAGACCGAAATGACAAAGTACAAGCTCGAATACATCTGGCTCGACGGGTACAAGCCCACCCCGAACCTGCGCGGCAAGACCCTCATCAAGGAATTCGACGCTTTCCCGACGCTGGAACAGCTTCCGCTCTGGGGTTTTGACGGCTCCTCGACGTTGCAGGCCGAAGGCTCGAGCTCGGACTGCGTGCTGAAGCCGGTCGCCAGCTATCCCGATCCCGAGCGCAAGAACGGCGTGCTCGTCCTCTGCGAAGTCATGATGCCGGACGCCAAGACGCCGCATCCGTCCAACACCCGCGCTTCCATCCTCGACGACGAAAGCGCCTGGTTCGGCTTCGAGCAGGAATACTTCTTCTACCAGAACGGCCGGCCGCTCGGCTTCCCGGACGCCGGCTTCCCGGCTCCGCAGGGCCCGTACTACTGCGGCGTCGGCTACAGCAATGTCGGCGCCGTCGCCCGCAAGATCGTCGAGGAACATCTCGACATCTGCCTCGCCGCCGGCATCAACCATGAAGGCATCAATGCCGAGGTCGCCAAGGGCCAGTGGGAATTCCAGGTCTTCGGCAAGGGCTCGCGCAAGGCGGCCGACGAGATCTGGCTTGCCCGCTACCTGCTGCAGCGCCTGACCGAAAAGTACGGCATCGACGTCGAATACCACTGCAAGCCGCTTGGCGACACCGACTGGAACGGCTCGGGCATGCACGCCAACTTCTCGACCGCCTACATGCGCGAAGTCGGCGGCAGGGACTATTTCGAAGCCCTCATGGGTGCTTTCGCCGAGGCCCGCGCCGATCACATCGCCGTCTACGGCCCGGACAATCACATGCGCCTGACCGGCAAGCATGAAACGGCCTCGATCCACCAGTTCAGCTATGGCGTGGCAGACCGCGGCGCCTCGATCCGCGTGCCGCACTCCTTCGTCAACAACGGCTATCGCGGCTACCTCGAAGACCGCCGCCCGAACTCCCAGGGCGACCCCTACCAGATCGCTTCGCAGATCCTGAAGACGATCTCCACGGTCCCGACCGATATCGAGAACCGCGAAGCAGCCTGACCGGCCTTTCGCGACACAAGACGCAACGCCCCGTTTTCACGGGGCGTTTTTTTGTCCGCCGCGTGCCGATAAGCGGCGCTCATGTCTCCATCATACCTACTTATTTGCGCCGCAGCATGGCGCAACATAGGCTTTCCTCACAGCCCGCGATCAAGACGGGCGGCGCGACGGGCATTTGAATCTGTCTCCAGAGAGGAATTTCCATGTTCAGAAAACCCATGTTTCTGGCAGCGACGACGCTCGCCTCCTGCTTGCTCCTCGGTGCGGCGAACGCCGCCGATCCGCTTTCCGTCATGAGCTTCGGCGGCGCCTATCAGGACGCCCAGCGCAAGGCCGTGTTCAGCGCCTATGCCGAGGAAACCGGCCGGGCGGTGTCCGAGCAGGAATACGGCGGCGAGATCGCCAAGATCAAGGCGATGATCGACAGCGGCAACACGACGATAGACGTGGTCGATGTCGACGCGCCGACCCTGCTGCAGGGCTGCGACGAAGGCATTTTCGAAACGATCGACTGGGAGAAGATCGGACCGAAATCCGAATGGCTCGCCGGCACGACCTCGGATTGCGGCGTCGGCACGATCGTCTATGCGACGGTGCTCTCCTATGACGAGGACAAGCTCGAAAAGGCCCCGACGAAGCTTGCCGACCTCTTCGACCTCGCCACCTTCCCCGGCAAGCGGGGGCTTTGGAAGAACCCGGCGACCAACCTCGAATTCGCGCTCCTGGCCGACGGCGTGCCGTCGCAGGACGTCTATGCGACGCTCGCGACGCCCGATGGCCTCGACCGCGCCTTCGCCAAGCTCGACACGATCAAGGACCAGATCGTCTGGTGGGAGGCGGGTGCGCAGGCCCCGCAATTGCTCGCCTCCGGCGAGGTGACGATGACGACGGCGTGGAACGGCCGCATCTTCAACGCCAACAAGGAAGGCCGCAATTTCGGCATCGTCTGGGACAACCAGATCCTCGATTCCAATTACTGGGTCATTCCCAAGGGCGCGAAGGACGTCGAGGGCTCGCTCGCCTTCATCCGCTTCGCCGTCGAGCCGAAGGTGCTGGCCGGCATCGCGAAATATATCCCCTACGGCCCCGTGCGCTCGACGGCGGCCGCCGAGGTGGCGCCGGAAGACGCCAGGAACCTGCCGACGAGCCCGGCCAACCTGACGACTTCGCTCACGCTCGACAACGCCTTCTGGGCAGACCACGGCGACGAGATCCGCAAGCGCTTTACCACCTGGCTTTCCAACTGAGGGGCGGGCGGATGAACACGATGACGCTGGAAAGGAGGCGGCTCGGCGACGAGCCGCCGCCAACCCCTGCCGCCAGTCCGATGGTCGTCTTCGAGCGGGTGCAGAAGACCTATGACGGGCGCACGCTCGTGGTGGAGGACCTGAACCTTGCCGTGCGGCGCGGCGAATTCCTCACCATGCTCGGCCCTTCCGGCTCAGGCAAGACGACGACGCTGATGATGCTCGGCGGCTTCGAGCAGCCGACGAACGGGCGCATCCTGCTGGAAGGACAGGCGGTGGAACGCCTGCCGCCGGAGCGGCGGGACATCGGCTTCGTCTTCCAGAACTATGCGCTCTTCCCGCATATGACGGTGGCCGACAATGTCGGCTTTCCGCTGCGCTACCGCGGCATCCGCGGCGCGGAGGCGGCAAGGCGGGTTGCAGAGGCGCTCGCCATGGTCAGGCTCGACGGGCTTGGCGAACGCCGCCCGGCGCAGCTTTCCGGCGGGCAGCAGCAGCGCGTGGCGCTCGCCCGCGCCATGGTGTTCAAGCCGAAGCTCATCCTGATGGACGAACCGCTCGGGGCGCTCGACAAGCAGTTGCGCGAGCACATGCAGATCGAGATCCGCAGGATCCAGCAGCAGCTCGGCATCACCATGGTCTACGTGACGCACGACCAGTCGGAGGCGCTGACCATGTCCGACCGGATCGCCGTCTTCAACGACGGCCGCATCCAGCAGCTTTCCGATCCGGTGACGCTCTACGACCGCCCGGAGAACCGCTTCGTCGCCGGCTTCATCGGCGACAACAACACGCTCCCGTGCGAATTCCTCGGCAGCGAGAACGGCCTGGCGTTCGTGCGGATGAAGGATGGAACGCGCCTTGCGGCGAGCGGGCCGGCGCACCCTGCGCGAAGCGATCTCACCGTCTCGCTGCGCCCCGAACGGCTCGGTCTCGACGACGCGGGAAGCGCGGAAAACCGCATAAAGGCCCGGGTGCTCGACAAGACCTTCCTCGGCGATCGGGTGCGCCTCACCCTCGAAGCCTTCGGCAACGAACGCCTTGTCGCCAGCCTGCCGGCGGCCGAAGGGGCTGCGGTCTTGCCGGGATGCGATGTCGGCATGGCGTTTTCCGCCGCCGATTGCAGATTGCTGGCGAGGTGACCATGACGCAGACCCTTTCCCTCACCTCCCCCGCCTCGGCCCCGAACCTGCGCGCCGCGCTCCGGCGGGCCGAACGGCCGGGCCGGCTCGGCGCGCTGGCGCTGGCGCTGCCGGCGCTCCTCTTCCTCATCGTCACCTTCGCCGCGCCGATCGGGCTCTTCCTCACGACGGCCGTGCGCAACCCGGAGGTGCGCGATACCCTGCCGCAGACCGCCGCGGCCCTTGCCGGCTGGGACGGGCCGGCTGCACCGGGCGAGGCAGCCTTCGCGGCGCTGCTTGCCGATCTCACCCGTGCGAAGGAAGACAACACCGCCGCCGCGCTCGGCAAGCGATTGAACTACGAGAGCGCCGGCATGCGCAGCCGCATCATGTCCGTCGTGCGCCATCTCGGTAATTTCAAGGACGGCGCCCTCGCCCCGCAATTCGCCGCGCTCGATCCCGTCTGGGCAAGCCCGGACCTCTGGGCGATCATCAAGCGCAATGCCGCGCCCGTGACGCCCTACTACCTGCTGACGGCGGTCGACCTGCAGCAGGATGCGTCCGGCGACGTCACCCGCGTGGCAGAAGACCAGGCCGTCTTTCTCGGCATCCTCGGGCGCACCCTCTGGATCGCCGGCCTCGTGACCGGGGCGACGCTCCTCCTCGGCTTCCCGACGGCCTATGTCATTTCGCTGGCGCCCGCGCGCATTGCCGGCTTCATGCTGCTGATGGTGCTGCTGCCGCTCTGGACCTCGCTTCTGGTGCGCACCACCGCCTGGGTCGTGCTTCTGCAGACGGACGGCGTCATCAACCAGGTGCTCCTGGCGCTCGGCCTCACCACGGAGAAGCTGCAGCTGATGCTGACGCGCTTCGGCACGGTGACGGCGATGACCCATATCCAGCTTCCCTTCACCATCCTGCCGATCCTCAGCGTCATGAAGTCGATTCCCGAGGGGCAGATGCGGGCGGCGCGTTCGCTCGGCGCCCCGCCCTTCTTCGCCTTCTGGCGGGTCTATGCGCCGCAGACGCTTCCCGGCGTCGCCGCCGGCTGCCTGATGACCTTCATCCTCTCGCTCGGTTACTACATCACGCCCGCGCTGGTCGGCGGCCCGCGCGACCAGATGCTCTCGAACTTCATCGCCACCTATATTAACCGCGACCTGAACTGGGGCATGGCGGCGGCGCTGGCCGGCCTGCTTCTCGTCATGACGCTTTCCATCTACCTCCTGTTCCTGCGCCTCGTCGGCGCGGAGCGCATCAAGCTCGGATAGAACCATGTGGCTTCCCGCTTACGCGACCCGCAGCGAACGGCTCTGCCGCCTCGCCGTCGTCCTCTTCGCCTTTGCCGTGCTCGCCTTCCTGATCGGGCCGCTCTTCGTCGTCTTCCCGCTCTCGGTTTCGAAGGATCCGTTCTTCACCTTCCCGATCCGGGAATATTCGTGGCGCTGGTATGCGGATTTCTTCCAGAACGCGCGCTGGATGCACAGCCTCGCCAACAGCCTCGTCGCTGCCGCCGCCAGCACCCTTCTTGCGACCTTTCTCGGCACGCTCGCCGCCCTGGGCATCAGCCGCCCCGGCTTTCCCGCCCGCAAGGCCGTTATGGCGCTGATGATCTCGCCGATGATCATGCCGGTCGTCATCGTCGCCGTCGGGGCCTACATGTTCTTCGGTTCGCTGGGACTGACCAACACGCGCACCGGCCTCGTTCTGGCCCATGCGGCCCTTGCCATCCCCTTCGTGGTCGTCACCGTGCTCTCGGCGCTGTCGACCTATGACAGCAATCTCAGCCGGGCGGGCGCGAGCCTCGGGGCCGGGCCGGTCAGCGTGTTCTTCGCCGTCACGCTGCCGCTCATTCTGCCCGGCATCGTCTCGGGTGCGCTGCTCGCCTTCGCGGTGTCCTTCGACGAGGTGATCGTCGCCCTGTTCCTCACAGGCGCCGACCAGCGCACCCTGCCGGTGCAGATGTTCTCGGGCATCCGCGACCAGATCAACCCGACGATCATGGCGGCGGCCAGCCTGCTGACCACCGTCTCAATCGCGCTCTTCGTTGTGCTGAACCTGATCGGGCGGGCACGCCGCGCCTGATCAGCCGTCCCGGTTGCTCGCAAGGAATGCATCGGCGAAATGCGCCGCGAAGCTTTCGGCGACCGGCGAGCGCTTGCGATCCGAGCTCAGATAGATGCCGACCACGACATCGGCGAGGCGCGGCAGGCCGAGCGCCTCGTCGAGCGTCGTCAGCTTGTGCGGCACGATGCGGCGGGCAAGCACTGTGTTGCCGAAGCCGGAGCCGACCGCGGCCTCCAGCCCGGCAAGGCTGGGGCTGGTATAGACGAGATCGTAGCCCCGCCCGTCGCGCTGCAGCGCCGTCAGCATCGCACGGCGATAAAGGCAGCCTTCCGGATAGCAGACGATGCGCAGGTTGGCGTTCCCGTCCGTCACGACGGATGTCGGCGTATCGCCGACCCAGGCGAGCGGTTCCTTCCAGGTCATGAACGCGCCCTCCGCCGGCCCGTCCGGCGTCATCGCCACGACGAGGTCGTAGAGCCCGTTGCGCAGGCCTTGCAGCAGGACATGCGAGAGATCGCACACCACCTCGAAGCGGAAGTCATGGCCGCTGCGGGCGAGGCGCGGCATCAGCTTCGGCAGGAAATGGTCGGCATAGTCGTTGGGAATGCCGAGGCGGATCTTGCCGTGCTGGTCGCGCCTCGACAGGCGCAGCACCATCTCGTCGTTGAGCGTCAGCATCTGCCGCGCATAGCTTGCCACGAGCTCGCCCGCCTCGGTCGGCTGGGCGCTGGCATCCTTTGCGAAGAGGGAAACGTTGAGCAGTTCCTGGAGCTTTTTCATCTGCAGGCTGATGGCCGGCTGGGTGCGGCCGAGCTGCTCGGCGGCGCGCGTATGGCTGCGCAGGTCGATGACCGCGAGAAAGGTGCGAAGGAGATCGGTCGGAATGTTTCTCACGGGATCGGCACCGCTCCAAAAGGAAACGGGCCGATCGGGCGGCCCGTTCCAAGTTGCCCGCGGACGGGTCAGGCGGGGAGGATATTATGCTCCGGACCGAAGGGGAAGCCCGTGAGGTTCTCGCTGCCGGTCTCGGTCATCACGAGGATGTCGTGCTCGCGGTAGCCGCCGGCGCCGGGCATGCCGTCCGGGATGGTCAGCATCGGCTCCATCGACACGACCATGCCCGGCTGCAGCACGGTGTTGATGTCCTCGCGCAGCTCCACGCCCGCCTCGCGGCCGTAGTAGTGCGAGAGCACGCCGAAGGAATGACCGTAGCCGAAGGAGCGATAGCCGAGCAGGCCGTGCGCGCGGTAGATCTCGTTGAGTTCCGTCGCGATGTCGCCGCAGCGCGCGCCGGGCTTCAGCAGCTCGAGGCCGCGGCGATGGACGGCGCAGTTGATTTCCCAGATGCGCAGGTGCTCGTCGCTGGCATGGTCGAGGAACAGCGTGCGCTCCAGCGCGGTATAGTAACCCGAGATCATCGGGAAGCAGTTGAGCGAGAGGATATCGCCCTTCTCCACCCGGCGCGAGGTCACCGGATTGTGCGCGCCGTCCGTGTTGATGCCCGACTGGAACCAGACCCAGGTGTCCATCAGCTCGGCATGGGGAAAGCGGTTCGCGATGTGGCGGACCATGGCCTGCGTGCCCGCCAGCGCCACCTCGTATTCCGGAATGCCCTCGCCAACGGCGTTTGCCACCGCCGCCCCGCCGATATCGGCCGTCGCGGCGCCCTCCTTGATGAGCGCGATCTCCTCGGCCGACTTGATCGTCCGAAGCCACATGGTCGGCGCGCCGATATCGACGAATTCGACATGCGGGAACGCCTCTTCCAGCAGCCGGCGCAGGTCGAGATTGACCTGGTCGAACTCGATGCCGATGCGCGAGACCTTGGGCAGCAGGGTCTGCAGGGCATGGAAGAAGTTGTCGCGCTGCCAGTCGGTATAGGTGATGTTGTCGCCGAAGGTGCGGCGCCAGGGCTGGCCCGCATCGATGCCGGCGGAAACCGAGGTCGCCTTTTCCGGCGTGATGACGAAGGCGTAGCGGCGGCCGAAGGAGCAGTAGAGGAAGTCGGAGAAATAGCAGATGTTGTGGTAGGAGGTGAGGATCGCCGCGTCGAGCTTCAGCTCCTCCAGAATGCGCCGCATGGCGTTCTGCCGCCGCTCCATCTCGCCCGCCGAAAATGTCGGCCGGACCTTCTCGCCATTGTGCATCTCCTGCAGCCGCAGCAGCTGGTTCGGCATCCCTCGCGCAAACATGTTCATTCGAAAAACTCCCTTGACCGCGGCCAATCGCGCCGTTTGACGGGTTCAAGGTAGAAATCTTCGCTGCCGCTGGAAAATTAGAAGTTCCAATGGAGCCATAAGGGGATCGCTCTGGTCGAAAAAGAAAGGGCGGCGCCAGCGGCACCGCCCCCCTCCTTCCGTCAAGGGCCGTCGCTCAGGCCGCCCTTGCGGCCGTCACGAAGGCCTTGATCCTGTCGATGTCCTTGCGGAAGCCGCCTTCGGGCAGCGGCTTGTTGGTGTGGGTCAGCGAATCCACCGCCCAGGGCTTCACCGCGGCGATGGCGGCCGCGACATTGTCCGGACCGAGCCCGCCGGCGAGGATGACCGGCAGCCTGCTGCGCTCGACGATCGCGCGGCTCAGCGACCAGTCATGGGTGACGCCCGCCGCGCCGATGCCGCCGATATGGGCGGCGACGGAATCGAGGATGAAGCTGTCGCAATAGGGCTCGAAGGCGGCGGCGTGATCGAGTGCTTCCGGTCCGGTCATCGGAATGGCCTGCAGGATGCCGAGGTCCGGATAGAGCGGCAGCAGGGTTTCGCGCAGCTGGCGCACATGATCCGGCGTCACCAGCGTGATGTCGCCGCACAGATGCAGCACGTCCGGCCGGACGGCGGCGACCATGTCGGCGATGGCAGCAAGATCGCTCTCCACCGACAGCGCGACGCGCGAGGCCTTGCCCTTCAGCGCATCGGCGATCTCGCGCGCCGTCGCGAAGCTGATTTCGCCCGGCAGGCCGCGATTGGAAGGCGTCAGGCCGAGATAGTCGACGCCCGCTTCTGCCGCGGCGATCGCCTCGGAAACGGTCTGCATGGTGTAAATCTGGATCTTCACGGCAATACCTGTCTTGATGCTAGATGGACTTGGGAAGGATGGCGTTGACCATCCGCTCCTCGGTGAGCTGGGCCCGCTCGGCATTGCGCGCGACGAGGGCCGAATAGAGCGCGTCGATCAGCGCCATCTGGGCGATCTGCGCGGCCATCGGCTCACTGCCCTGCTCGTGGGAGACGCTGACGAGAACGACATCTGCGAGACGCGCGAGCGGCGAGGCGCTGTTGCCGGTGATGCAGAGCGTCTTCGCCCCGCGCGACTTTGCCTCCTGGAGCACGAGCACGGGGTCGCTGGTGATGCCGGAATAGGAGATGACGACGACGAGGTCTTCCGGCCCGGTGAGCGCCGAATGCATGATCTGCAACTGCGAATCCACCGGCGCATCGCAGCGCAGCCCCAAGCGGATGCAGCGCTGGTAGAAGGCCTGCGCGACGATGCCCGACCCGCCGACGCCGCCGACGAGGATATGCCGCGCCCCGGCGATGAGATCGAGCGCGCGGGCGAAGGTCGCCTCGGAAAGCACCCCTTGCGTATCGCTGATCGCCTGCGCCACGGCGCGGAACAACCGGCCGGCCGCCTGGAGATCGCTGGCATGCGGCTCGCTGGAGATGGTTTCCTGGCTCTGGCGTGGCTCCTGCGCCAAGGCCAGCTTGAGGTCGGTAAAACCCTCGAAGCCGGCGGTGCGACACATGCGCAGCACGGTCGTGTCGCTGACATCCACCGCCTGGGCGATGGCCGACATCGAGTTGCGGATGGTCGCCTCGGCATTGTCCAGCACCCAGAGCGCGACGCGGCGCTCGGAGTCCGAGAGTTTCGGCAGCACGCTGCGCAGCCGGCTGCTCGCGGGATTGGACGGACCACGCAGGTCAACGGTCATGGCGGCTCTTTCGCGGTCTGACGCTGTCGATTGAAGCGGACGCTAGCATGGGCATGTTGTGGTGTCACTATGGACAGCATGTTTTTGTTGTGGCATCACTGCATACGGCGGCGGAGGGCGCTGCCCAACCGTTTCGGGAGGATATCGTGAAGCTGAAACGTCTTCTCATCGCCGGCGCCGCGCTTGCGCTCACCGCATTTCCGGCCGCGGCCGGCGCGCTTTCCTTCTGGCATGCCTATGCCGGCCAGCAGGACAAAATCGATTTCATCACCTTCGCGCTCGACGAATTCGCCAAGAAGCATCCGGATATCACGCTGGATGTCGTCGCCGCAGAACAGTCGGCCTACAAGACCAAGCTCAACACCGCCATGGCCTCCGGCAATCCGCCCGACGTGTTCTACACCCTGCCGGGCGGCTTCCTGAACGCCTTCGTTAAGGGCGGCCAGATGTATGCGCTCGACGCGGACCTCGCCAAGGACGGCTGGCGCGAGAGCTTTTTGGAAAGCGCCATCGCCCAGACCATGAAGGACGGCAAGACCTATGCCGTGCCGGTCGACGTCGACTCGGTGGTCTTCTGGTACGATAAGGCGCTGTTCGCCGAAAAGGGCTGGACCGTTCCGAAGACTTATGACGAGCTGATGGCGCTGGCCGAAAAGGCCAAGGAAGAGGGCCTTGTGCCCTTCTCGCTCGGCAACAAGGATTCCTGGCCGGCCACCTTCTGGTTCCAGTACATGGAAATGCGCCTGAAGGGCTCCGGTGTCGTCGCATCCTTCGTCAATGGCGATGCCGGCGCGACGCTCGGCGCGGAGGGCGAGAAGGCCTTCCAGACCATCGCCGAGATCGCGCAGAAAGACTATTTCCCCATCGGCTTCAACGGCATGAGCGACCAGGAAGCCAACATGCTCTTCCTCAACGGCCAGGCCGCCATGCTGCTCAACGGCACCTGGCAGATCGGTGCCTCGGCCGATGCGCCGGAAGGTTTCGAGCTCGGCTATTTCGCCTTCCCGAGCGTTTCGGGCGGGGCCGGCGACCAGAGCGACGTTCTGGCCGGCGTCGCCGCCTCCTTCGGCATTTCGGAGAAGGCGGAGAACAAGGCCGACGCCGTGACGCTCCTCAAGTTCCTCACCTCGCCCGAGGTGATGACCAAATATGTCGAGCTGCGCAAGACGATGGTGACCGTCAAGGGCGCCACCACCGAGGCCGCCGCCGGCCCCGTGCTCTACGGCATCAGCAACGAGCTGATGAACGCCGCCGGCCATCTCGACTCCTTCTACGACACCGCGATGCCGCCGGCCGCGACCAATATCTACTACACCACCCTGCAGGGCGTTCTCGACGGCTCCGTCGCGCCGGCGGATGGCGCCAAGCGCCTCGAAGACGCGCTGAAGGCCAACAAGTAGGAAGAAGCCCGCCGGCGCTTCTTCGGCGGCGGGCAAATACCTCCAGGAAACGGCGGGATGATGCGCGCGGACATCGGCTTTGCGAAGAGACACAATCGGGCGGCGCTGATTTTCCTCGCGCCGGCCCTCCTCTTCGTCTTCGCCTTCGTCGCCTATCCCGTCGTCTATGCCGGCTGGCTGTCGATGTTCCAGTGGGACGGCGCGTCCGCCCCGGTCTTCGTCGGCGTGGGCAACGTGCTGCGGCTTGCAGGCGACCCGATCTTCTGGGCCTCGCTCGGCCGCAACCTGCTCGTCGCGCTCTCGGCCATCGTCTTCCAGGTCTTCCTGGCGCTGGTCATCGCCTACTGCCTGGTGCGCATCGTGCCGGCCTTCAGCCGCATCTTCCTGTTCTTCTATCTCGTGCCCGTCATGGTCAGCGAGATTTGCATCGGCCTGCTCTGGCGCTTCATGTACAATCCCTATTTCGGGCTGGTGAACGCCGCCCTGAAAGCCGTCGGACTGGACAGCCTGAAGCGCGGCTGGCTCGGCGAATCCGACACTGCCTTCCTTGCCGTCGTCGTGGTGATGAGCTTTACCTATCTCGGCCTCTACGTGCTGCTCTTCACCGCCGCCGTGCGTTCCGTGCCGGAAAGCGTCTACGAGGCGGCCGAGATCGACGGCGCGGGCCATGGGCGCAAATTCGTCTCGATCACCGTCCCCATGGTCTGGGACGCCGTGCGCGCCAATTCGCTGCTCGCCATCATCGGCTCGCTGAAAACCTTCTCGCTGGTCTTCGTGCTCACCAATGGCGGGCCGAACCATGCCAGCGAGGTGGTCTCCACCTATCTCTACAAGATGGGCTTCGGCAGCTTCGAGATGGGCTATGCGGCGACCATCGGCTTCGCGCAGATGGTGCTGACGGCGCTCGCCGCCTGGATCGTCTTCCGCTACATGAAGCGCAAGGGGGACGCATGACGCCAACCGTCGTCCACCGCTGGAACCGCACGAACAGCATCGTGCTGGCCTTCCTCACCCTGCATGTGCTGATGGTGATCTTCCCCTTCGTCTGGATGATCTACAGCACCTTCAAGACCAACAGGGAATTCATGCGCTCCGTCTGGTCCTTCCCGACGAGCCTCAATTTCGACGCCTATATCGGCGCCTGGAGCGGCGGGGCGCTCGGCGGCTATGCGGTCAATTCGCTGATCGTCATGGCCGGCGCGACGCTGATCACCGTGCTCGTTTCGACGCTCGCCGGCTACGCGCTCGCCATCTACCGCCCACGCTGGATGCCGGCGGTCGAACTCTCCCTCACCGCCGCCATGGCGATCCCCGCCTATGTGGCGCTGGTGCCGCTCGTCGTCATGCTGCGCGGCGCGGGCCTGCTCGATACCCATCTCGGCGTCATCCTGCCGACGGCCGCCTTCAACGTGCCGGTGTCGATCTTCATCATGCAGGCCTTCTTCAACACGTTGCCGCGCGAGCTTTTCGACGCCGGCCGCGTCGACGGCGCCTCCGAATGGCAGATCTTCCGCAAGGTCGCCCTGCCCATTGCAAGGCCGGCCATGTTCACCGTCGCCATCGTCAACATGATCTGGGTGTGGAACGACTTCCTCTTCCCGGTCGTCTTCATCAACAACCCAGCGCGGAAAACCCTGCCCGTCGGCCTCACCGATTTCGTCGGCGAGCACATCACCAACTATCCGGTGATGCTGGCGGCCATCCTCATCGCCGCCATCGCCCCGCTTATCCTCTTCATCTATTTCGAACGCCAGATCACGGCCGCCCTCATCGGCGGGGCCGTGAAGGAATGATTTTCCAGGAGTAAAACCATGTCTGCCAAGGACTACCAGTTCGCCAGCCGCGCCGTCTTCTACGAGCCGGAGGAACATTCCCAATCGATCAGCTATCCGATCTACATGTCGGCGAACTTCCAGTATGCCGGCGACATCTACGACCAGATCGTGGCAGGCGCCCGCAAGGAAGTGAACATCTACTCGCGCTGCGGCAACCCGACCGAATACAAGCTGGAGGAGCATATCGCACAGCTGACCGGCGGCACCGCCTGCCTTGCCACCGCCTCCGGCATGGCGGCCATCTCGCACGCGCTCTTCGGCATCATGAAGGCGGGCGACCATATCGTCGCCGACCTCACCACCTATTCCTCGACGCATGAATTCTTCGACCACCGCGCGAAGGATTTCGGCCTGAAGGTCAGCCTCGTCGACTGCACCGACGTGCGCGCCGTCGAGAACGCCTTCACCGACGAGACCAAGGTCTTGTATGTCGAGGCCATCGCCAACCCGACGATGAAGGTGCCGCCGCTCAAGGAACTGGTCGAGATCGCGCACGCCCGCGGCATCGTCGTCATCTGCGACAACACCTTCGCCTCTCCCGCCGTCTGCCGCCCGCATGAATTCGGCGTCGACGTCGTGGTGGAAAGCGCCACGAAATTCATCGGCGGCCACAACGATGCCGTCGGCGGCGTCATCACGCTGAAATCCGACATCCTGCCGGCCGACTGGCTGGAGGACGTGCGCTGGAACACGCTGAACAAGCTCGGCGCGCCGCTCTCGCCCTTCAATGCCTGGCTCCTGCTGCGCGGCGCGCAGACGCTTTCGCTGCGCCTCGAAAAACAGTGCGCCAACGCGCTGGCGCTGGCAAAGCACCTCGAAGCCCATCCGCGCGTCAAGCGCGTCTTCTACCCCGGCCTGCCCTCGCACCCGAACTATGCTTCGGCGAGCGAGCAATTGCAGGGCGGCGGGGCGATGCTGTCCTTCCAGGTCGCCGACGAAGCCTCCGGCGCGCGCCTGCTCAAGCGGCTGAAGCTGTGCTCCTTCGCCGCCAGCCTCGGCGGCCTTCGTACCACCACGCAGGTTCCCGCCACCATGGCCTTCCTCGATATTCCGAGCCAGGAGCGCGAGGCGATGGGCGTGGTCGACGGCCTGGTGCGCTTCTCGGTCGGCATCGAGCATATCGACGACATCATCGCCGACGTGGACCAGGCCATCGAGCAGATGCACATCGATCTGTGAGGCCGGTCCGATGGCCGCGGTCGTCCTGCTCGGCGATGTCAATATCGACCTCGTGCTCGATATTCCCTTCTACCCGCCGGAGGGCGGGGAAGGCATCGCCACGCGCCAGACGGTGGCCCTCGGCGGCTCGGCGACCAACACTGCCATCGCCCTTGCCCGCTCTGGCCACGAGGCACGCCTGATCGGCCGCATCGGCGCGGATGCCTGGGGCCGGCAGGCGCTTTCGGACCTTGCCGGGGCCGGCGTCACCACCCGCTACATCGGCGAGGACCCGGCGGAGCCAACGCAGATCAACGTGGTGACGGTAAGCGCCGGCGGCGAGCGCACTATGTTCGCCTATCGCGGCGCCAATGCGCAGCTGGCGCCTAACGGCGTGGCGGAGGCGGCGTTCGAGGGCGCCGCGCTGTTCCATCTCTCCGGCTACGCGCTGCTGCAGACCCCGCAATCGCAGGCGGCACGCCGCGCCATCGACATCGCGGCGGCGCGGGACATCCCCGTCAGCCTCGACGTGCCCGGCGGCGTCGCCTCGACGATCGCCGGCACGGTGCTGAACCTTCTGCCGAAGCTGGACACGATCCTGCTCGACGGCGCCGACCTTCCCCGCCTCCTGCATCGGCCGCAGGGGAGCGACCTTGAGCCGATGCTCGCCGCGCTGCTGGCGGGTGGCGTGCGACGCATCGCGCTCAAGGGGGACGGTGCAGTATCGAGGCTCTGCCAGCGCGGGGGCGCCGAAAGCGCCCCCTGGTTCCCCGTCGCCGTGGTGGACACGACCGGCGCGGGCGACGCCTTCGCCGCCGGCCACATCCATGGCCGCCTGACGGGCATCGGCGGCCACGACTGCTGCCGGCTTGCCAATGCCTTCGGCGCCGTCACCGTCACGCGCAAGGGTGCAGGCACCGCCATGCCGGGCCTTCCCGATGCCCTGCGGCTGATGAACGATTAAATCCGGACGCGCCTGCCCGCCGCCGCCAAGTCTCATCGAAGAGCGTGACGCGACGGTGATGGCGAGGATATCCGCGTCGCCGTCGATGCATCGCAGCACGAAACATTGCCGGCGGGCACCCAGCAGCACCGTACCCTTGACTGTGCAGTATACTGCTCATAAACTCCTTGCAGCATAGCAGCCTTCATCATTCGACAGATTTCCACCGCGCGTTCCCGGCCGGGACATCAAAGGAGTTGCCCATGAAAATTCGCGATTTCGGCGTTGAAATCTGGATGAACCGCTACGAGAACAACTGCGAGCTGAACATCGCCGAGACCTGCGTCGAATCCCTCACCGTCGCCGAACTCCTGGAGATGGCGGGCAAGACCGACACGATCCTCTCCGAGCTTCTGCCGATGAAGCTGACCTATGGCGCGATCGAAGGCAGCGAGCGCCTGCGCAAGCTGGTCGCCGGCCTCTACGAGAAGCAGGCGATGGAAAACGTCGTCATCACGCATGGCGCGATCGGCGCGAACGCGCTGGTGCACGGCACGCTCGTCGAGCCGGGCGACCGCGTCATCTCGGTGCTGCCGACCTACCAGCAGCACTATTCCATCCCCGAAAGCATCGGCGCCGACGTGCAGATCCTCCGGCTGACGGAAGCGACCGGCTTCCTGCCCGACCTGGAAGAGCTGAGGCGGTTGGCGACAGCGGGCACGAAGCTCATCGCCATCAACAACCCCAACAACCCGACCGGCGCGCTGATGGACCGCGCCTATCTGGAGAAGATCGTCGAGATCGCCCGCGGCGCCGGCGCCTGGATCCTCTGCGACGAGGTCTACCGCGGCACGGACCAGGAGGGCGACGGCATGACCGCCTCGATCGCCGACCTCTACGAGAAGGGCATCAGCACCGCCAGCATGTCGAAAACCTTCGCGCTCGCCGGCCTGCGCCTCGGCTGGATCGCCGGCCCGGTCGAGCTGCTGCACGCGGTCTCGATCCATCGCGACTACAACACGATCAGCGTCGGCATGCTGGACGACCACTTCGCCGCCATCGCGCTGGAGAACCGCGACAAGATCCTCGCCCGCAGCCGTGCCATCACCCGCACCAACCTTGCCACGCTCTCGGCCTGGGTCGACGGCGAGCCGCTGATCTCCTGGATCAAGCCGAAATCCGGCACAACCGCGCTCTTGAAATACCATCTGCCGATGTCCTCCGTGGCGTTCTGCGAAGACCTGCTGGCGCGCACCGGCGTGATGCTGACGCCCGGCAGCGCCATGGACATGGAGGGTTATGTGCGGATCGGCTTCACCAACAACGGCACCGTGCTGGAGGAAGGGTTGAAGCGCATCTCGGCCTTCCTCAAGGACCAGCAGGCGGCCGCCGCCTGACCGACAGGGCGGATGAGCCTATCCCAGCCGCGACGGAATGGCATGATGCATCCCGCTCAGGACGCCGCCGTCGCCTTCCGGTCGCCCGCAGCGGCGATCGTGGCCAGCGCCGAGCGGATGGCCGATGGTGACGACGCCTTGGCGAGGGCGCAGGTGGCCGTGGCGAGCGAACCGACGCGGATCGACTGGCCGCCACGGGCATTGGCCAGCGCGAACATGGTCTCGTCCGTCAGGTCGTCGCCGATCGCGATCGGCAGGCGTCCCGCAAAGGCGGGCTGCTCCAGATAGGTGGCGACGGCCTCTCCCTTGTCGGCGCGCGCGGGGCGGATCTCGAAGACCATCTTGCCGGGCTGCAGCACCCAGGCGGGGCCTGCCTCCTCGGCAAAGTCCCGCATGATCTTCTCGAGCGCCGTGTCATAGGCGGGCGCCAGCCGGTAATGGGCTGCGACGGCGGCGCCCTTGTCCTCGATCAGCACGCCCTCCATCCAGGCCGTCCGCTCGGCCAGGCGCTGCTTCAGCGCGGCGAAGGCGGGCGTCACCGAGACAACCGAGGTCGCTCCGTCCGTCCCCCTGAATTCCGCGCCGTGCAGGCCGGCGATGGGAAAGCGGAAAGGCGCGAACAACCCGTCTGCGAAGGGAAGGCTGCGCCCCGTGACCAGTGCCAGCGCACCGCCAAGGCGGGCGGAAACCGCATCGAGGGTCGCCGGAAGCGAAAGGGGGACCTGGATGGCATCCGGCGTCGCCGCAAGGTCGAGCAACGTTCCGTCGATGTCGAGGAAGAGCGCCCAGCGCTCCGGTTCGTCGACAAGTCGCCGGACGAGATGGCGGGTTGCGGCGTCCGACGGCCGCAATTTGTCCTGTTTGTTCATCGGCAAGCAAGTAGTTCGCTCCGGCCGGGCGGCAAGGGCTGACGGCGAAGTCTCGCCAGGAACAAGTTTTTCTCCGGCGCATTGTGTCCTCGCATCGGGCAGAGGAGACGACATGGGCAAGCAGCAGAAGAAGGCGCAGCGAACGGAAGAGAACAACGCCCCCGTCACTCACGGGGCCGATGATCTGCCGGCCGTCGAGGTGACCAGCTACAATCTCGAATTGCGCGACAAGGAAGGCTTCATTGGCGACAAGGCCAACAAATCCGCCTTCCGCGATGCCATCGAGGCGTGGCGGAAACGGGTTCGCGCGGGCGGACCGGATCCTCTCGGCGACGTGCCGACGGACGGGCTCTCCAAGAAGGAGGTCGATGCGCTGCTCAAGGAACAGGAGACGGAGGCCGCATCCCTGGTGCGCGCGGCGGTCGACGACTTCGCAGCGGATTTCACGGACATTCTTGCCCGCTACCTCAAGGAGGAAACCTGGAAGGGCACGGAACGGATCGTGGTCGGCGGCGGCTTCAAGGATAGCCAGGCGGGCCTCATGGCGATCGCCCGTGCCCAGATCCGGCTCAAGGCCGAGGGCCTGAAGGTGGAGATCGTGCCGATCGCCCATCATCCGGACGAGGCCGGGCTGCTCGGCGCCGTGCACCTCATTCCCTCCTGGATGCTGAAGGGCCACGACGCGATCCTCGCCGTCGACATCGGCGGCACCAACATCCGCGCGGGCGTCATCAAGCTCAACCTCGACGACAAGCCGGATTTTTCCAAGGCCAGGGTGTGGAAATCGGAGCTATGGCGCCATGCCGACGACGAGCCCCGCCGCACCGCGACCATCGAATATCTCGTGCGCATGATCGAAACGCTCATCGCCAAGGCGAAGAAGGCCGAGCTCGCGCTGGCGCCCGTCATCGGCATCGGCTGCCCAGGCGTCATCGCTGCCGACGGATCGATCGCGCGGGGCGGACAGAACCTGCCGGGCGGCAACTGGGAAAGCACGCACTTCAATCTTCCCGAAGCCCTGCGCAAGGCAATCCCCGAGATCGCCGACCAGCCGACCTTCGTCATCATGCACAACGACGCGGTGGTGCAGGGCCTGTCGGAGGTGCCGCGCATGGCGGATGTGAAGCGGTGGGCCGCCGTGACGATCGGCACCGGCCTCGGCAATGCCAGCTTTGTCCGCAAGGAGACATGACTGCCGGGTGGATGCGGCTCGCCACGCCCGGTTCCGCTCGGGAGCCAGATAGACCAAGCGGCATCCGCCGCCATCAGTTTTCGAACAGCACGAAGGCGGCCCAGACAAGCGGATCCCGGGCCGCGGGGATGCGGCCTTCGATAGCGTCGCGACGGGTGCTGCGCAGCGCTTCGGCATAGGCCTGCCCGTCCTTCAGGTGCTCGTAGAAGCGCACCATGAAATCGGCGGTGCCATCGTCGGCGACGGGCCAGAGCGTCAGGAGGGAGCGCCTGGCGCCGGCAAGGTTCGCCGCGGTCGGCAGGCCGCGCAGTCCCCCCACGAAGGCCTCGTCGCCGCGGCCGGTTTCGCAGGCCGACAGCACCAGCAGGTCGAGACCGGAGAGATCCCAGCCCATCAGCTCGAAGGCGTAGAGCCGCCCGTCCTTCTCGTCGCGGCGCATGGCGTGCGTATCGCCCGACCGGGCGAGGATGACCTCGCTCTGCCACAGCGTATCGACATTGCTGGCCCCGCCGTTCTTCGCGCTGCCATAGGCGCCGTGCGTCGCCAGATGGGCGACGGTCGCCCCCGCCATGCGCTCGCGCAGCGCCGCCTCGCCGACGGCCTCACCGGAAAGGGTCTCGATCTTCAGGCCCGGACCGGACAGGATCTTGCCGATCGCCTCCACCTCGCGCAGCGTTCCCGGCAGCGGCATGGCGCCCGCCTCCTCGCCCTTCGCATAGTCGATGCCGCCCGCCAGCACGATCCGGCCGTCGGACGGCAGCGCACGATCCTCCACGGCCCGGTAGAGCGCTTCCGGCTCGGTCAGGAGCCTGAGCGTGAAACGCTCTTCGAGCAGCGTGCCGGCCCGGTCCTCGAGAAGGGAGAAGGGCAAGGCGAACAATTGCCCGTCCGGCACGATGAAGACGGTCCCGGCGCCGGCGATGTCGGCATCGATCGGCGTAATCAGCGCGTCATGCAGCCGCGCGAAGGCGCGCTTGCTCGCCTGGACCAGCAGCCCCCTGCCCTCGTCAGCACTGCGGTCACGCGTCTGGAGCGCCGCCACCATGTCATCGCCGCCCGCCAGCAGCCTGCGCGGATCGCCGAGCGCCCGCAGGATCGGCGCCGCGTCCTTGCGCCAGACGATGGCGTAGAGCCGCGCATCCGCGACCGGATCGGCGCTCTCTCGGTCCACCCGCCATTTGCGGGTCGTGAAATACTGGACGAGCGCCTGGTCCGCGCCCAAGAGGTCCCCCGGGGTCGGCAACGGCTGGTTCAGGATCGTCTCGCGATCCAGCCGATAGCGCGCGACGATGCGCTCGTGCAGCTGCTGCTCCAGCGCCTTGGTGTCGGAGAGATAGGCATAGGCGAGATCCTGCTCGACATCGGCGGCGAAGATCTCGCGGGCGATGCGCGACAGGCGTGTGATGCGGTCGAGCAGGCGGGCGGTCTCGCTATCCGAGCGATCGATCAAACGGGCAAGTTTCAGCGCGTTGTCCGCATCGGCGGTGGCAAGCGAGGGCCAGCGCCGGGCGGCATCCGCAAAGGCCGGCACGGCGGACGGGTGTTGTTCGGCAAAGCGCGCATAGTCATAGAGCATGCCGTCGGCCATGGCGCGCACCGCCTCGCCGACCTCCCGCCCGCCGGCCACCGAGACCTGCAGATGCACCCAGCGCAGCATGTCCTGGTCGATGCCGGCGAATTCCCCGGCGGCCGTGGCCGCATCCGTCGCGGCCTTCGCATTGGCGATGGCGATGCGCCCGGCAAAGGCGAGCGGATGACCGGTGCTCATCTCGCCCGCGGCGATGCTGTAGGCCTGCTGCAGATGCTTGATCTGCCGTTCCGCATTGCCCGCCCTGGCGAAATGATCCGCCAGCAGATAGGCCGCCTTCATGCTGAGGATCGCCGGATAGTTGGAATCGGTGACGAGCGCCTCGACGCGCCCGACCGCCGCCGCATCCATCGGCCGGGCGCCCGAGATCAGGTCGGTATAGGCGAGCCAGGCCTCCATGCCGGCAATCGTCACGGGATCGCCGAGTGCCCGGGATATTTCCAGGCACAGCGCGAAATAGCGGCGTGCCTCGGCATAGTTGCCGAGATCGAGATAGTTCTGCGCGGTGTTGTTGGCGCTCACCAGCGTGTTGAAATGGTTCCGGCCGTAGTGACGGGTACGGTTCTCCAGCACCTTCAGGTCATATTCCAGCGCCCGCGAGGGCGAGCCCATGCCGCGCAGCATGTCGGCGAGGTTGTTGGCGATGCGCCAGGTGACGGTGTCGTCGTCGCCGAGCGATTTCTGCGCGATCTCGTAATTGCGCCGTTCGAGGTCGATCGCCGTGCCATATTGCCCGACATCCGACAGCGCGCTCGCCAGCTTGTCGGTCGCGTGGATCAGTTCCGGAGACTCATGGCCGTAGAAGCGGGCATAGAGATTGGTCGCCATCGAATAGAGCGGCACGAAATGCTGCTGGCTGTCGGGCACCGCGCTGCGGAACTCCGCATAGGCGAGGTAGAAGTCGGCAAGCTCCTTCACCTCGGCGCGGACGGCGGGCGTCTGCTCCGCTTCCCGCAAGAGCGCCGCCGCGTCGTCGTTGAGTCCGCTCGCCTGGAAGCTGCGCACCGCCTGCGTATAGTGCCGCAGCGTCACGGCATGCAGCTCCGTCTTCGCCGAGGCGGCCAGCGCGGCGCGCAGCCGCCTGCGGCCGTCCTCCAGGCGCTGGCTCTCCAGCAGGCTGTAGGCGGTGCGCACCCGGGCGTCGATGTCCTCGGCGCTGTCCTTGCCGTGGGCCTTGCGGATCCGCTCCTCATAAAGCTCCGCCAGCGCATCCTGCCGGTCCTTGTCGCCGAGCCGGCCCTTCGCGTCCATCAGGAGTTCGAGCAGGAGATTGGCCCGGGTCTCCTCGACCGGCTCGAGCGTTGCGAGCAGCTCCCCCATGCGCGGATAGTAATCGGCATCGACACGCGCCGCATCGCCCACGCGCATCGCATAGTCGACAGCCGAGACCGCATAGCTTGCCGCAAGCCAGGCTTCTCCCTCCGCCTTGAACCGGGCGCTCGCCGCCTCCGCCTTGCGGCGTGCGCCTTCCAGGTCGCCGCCTTCGGCAAGCGCCTTCATCTCCGCCGCGATGACGTCGGAGCGCGCGATGGCCGCCTGCGTCGGAGCTTGCGCGAATGCGGGCGCGGCGAGGAAGACGAGAAAGACGAGGGAGAGACCAATGCGGAAGGAACGGGGGAAAATCTGCATGAAGACACTTCTTGACGATATCGAACGGCCTGACCGGTCACGGGCGCGACCCAGATAAGACGATCAACATAACCGGCTTATTTCAAATTCAAGGCCGAAACGCATGCCGGTCTTCGCTTTTGACGGCCCTGCCGGCCGGTCAAGCCAGCCGCCGGTCTTCATGCTCATGGTTCCGGCAGGCCTCCAGGAACGCCTCGGCCGTATCAGGGTCGGCGCGAAACCGCTCGAACGCTTCGGCGCTGATGCGGAAATAGGCCTCGTATTCCGCGGCGCGGTTGAAACCGCTGACGGGCGTTGAAAGGTAAAGGGCACCCGTTTCCGCGTCCCGCCCCAGGCTGAAGCGATGCGCGCGAAAGACAGCGATATCGACGAAACGGCCCATCCCCTCGCTCCCGACAATTGCAGGACCGGACGAGCCTCGCAGGCGGCCGGCGGCCGCGCAAGATGGCACCGCGCCTTTCGTGCGCAACACGCGTTTCGCGAAAAACGACAGTCGGCCAACCGAAGAGTCTGCCGGCCTCATCCGTTGAATAGGCAGTCGCTTAAAATTTGGCCTTGAAAGCACCAATGAAGTGCTTTATATATTTAACCATGGCAACGAAGTTCACATCCAGCCTCAGGCTCGTCCTTCAGCCCACCCCGGACATGCGCCAGGCGCTGTCCGAGACGCTGGAGGCCTATCAGCAGGCCATGGCGATCCTGGACCGGACCAAGGGCGCCAATGTCGTGGCGCTGCACCAGGCGGCCTATGAAGAAATCCGCGCGGCGACGGGTCTTCCCGCCCGCCTCGTCACGCTTGCGCTGCGCGACCACGGCCGCCGCAAGCCGGGGGAAATCGTCGCGGACATTCCGCTCGATTCCAAGCTATTCGCCGTCAAGGGCCCGGACAGCGTGAGCATCGCGACGCTCGGCGGCCGCATCGTGCTGCCCTACGCGGCGAGCGGCTATCGCGAGGGCTGGGTGGATTTTGCCGAAGCGCGGCTCGTCTTTGCCGGGTCGTCCATCTGTCTCTATGCCGGCATCCAGGCCGGCATCCATTCGAAGAAGGAGGCTTCCATGTCCAACGAAGGTATCCTCGCCCGTCTCGGGCGCGTCATCGCCGGCGTCGTCAACACTGCGGTCGATGCCGCCGAGGCATCGAACCCGGTCGCCGTGGCGCAGCAGGCCGTCCGCGAGATCGGCGCGATCGCCGAGGAAGCCCGCGCGGCGCTCGGCGTCGCCATGGCCGCCGGCCACCGGCTGAAGGCCAAGGCCGACGACCTCGACGCGGAGATCCGCGACCTCGACGAGAAGATCAAGGTCGGGCTGGAAAGCGGCCGCGAAGACCTCGCCCGCGCCGCCACCGGCGTCCAGATCGACCTCGAAGCCCAGCGCGACGCGCTGTCCAAGGCCATCCTGGAGAATGCCGGCGAGATCGCCGATGCCGAGGCGACGCTGCGCAGCATCGCCTCGGCCCGCGCCGACGCGATGAAGCGGCTGGAGGATGCACGGCGCGCCGAGCGCGCCGCCCCGCCGGCCGCCACCCCGTCCCAGCGCAACGACCGGCGCCTTGCCGATGCGCTCGAAGCCGTCGAGCGCGTCACCGGCGTGCCTTCCAAGCCGGCCATGGACGGCACGGCGGAGGTCGAGGAACTGGGGCGCCTGCAGCGCCAGAAGGCGATCGAGGCGCGCCTTGCCGCCTTCAAGCACGGTGAGCGCTGATGGATTCCATCGTCCACCCGGGCACCGCTCCCTTCTGGATCGCGCTCCTGACGGTGGCGGGCCTCGGCATCGTCGAACTGGTCTCGGTGCTGCTCGGCGCCTCCGCCTCCGGGCTGATCGACGACGGCCTCGACTTCAACGGGCCGGGTGACGCGGAATCGGGCCTTCTCGGCGGGTGGATGTCCTGGCTCAACGCCGGCGGCGTGCCGATCCTCGTTCTCGCCGTCATCCTGCTTTCCGCCTTCTCGGCGACCGGCTTTGCCCTGCAGGCGGTCATCTCGCAGTTCCGCGATCCGCTGCCGCTCTATGCCGCCGTCACCGGCGCGCTCGCCGTCGCCATCCCCGTCACCCGCTGGTCGTCCCGCGGTCTGGCGCGGATCATCCCGCGCGACGAGACCAGCGTGCAGGAACAGGCCGATTTCATCGGTCTCGTCGGGACGGTGACGCTCGGGCCGCTCGACCAGGGCCATCCCGGCACGGTGCGGATCAAGGACCGCTACGACAACATCCATACGCTGCGTGCCCGGGCCGTGCCGGGGCATGTGATCGAGACGGGCGCGTCCGTGCTCATCGTCGATGGCAAGGACGGCCTCTTCCAGGCCATTCCCGCCCCGGCGGTGCTCGAAGACGGCCACTATCCCAACAACGGAGGGTAAACGATCATGGACTTCCTTTCGGTAGGAATCATCGCCGGGGTCATCGTGACGGCTATCGTCGTCATCGGCATCATCATGACCTCGCTCTACACCCGCGCCACGCGCGACAAGGCCTATGTGCGCACCGGCCTCGGCGGCAAGAAGGTCGTGCTCGACGGCGGATCGGTCATCCTGCCGATCTTCCACTCCTATTCCTGGGTGTCGCTCAGCACGCTGCGGCTCGAGGTCAAGCGCGCCGAAAACGAATCGCTGATCACCAAGGACCGCATGCGCGCCGACATCACCGCGGAGTTCTATGTCCGCGTGAAGCCGGATTCGGAGAACATCGCCCTCGCCGCCCAGACGCTCGGCGACCGCACGAACGACGCCGATGCGCTGAAGACGCTCGTCGAGGCGAAGTTCGTCGACGGCCTGCGTTCGGTCGCCGCCACCATGTCGCTGCGCGACCTGCAGGAGCAGCGCGCCGAATTCGTCAAATCCGTGCAGGCCGCCGTTGCGCACGACCTGCAATCGAACGGCCTCGAACTGGAATCGGTGTCGCTGACCCGCCTCGACCAGACGGATATCAAGCATTTCAACCCGAACAACAGTTTCGACGCCGAAGGCCTGACCGCACTCACCAAGATCACCGAGGAGCGCAAGCGCGAGCGCAACCAGATCGTCCGCGACAACGAGGTGGAGATCGCCACCAAGGACCGCGAAGCCACGCTGCGCCGCCTCACCATCGAGCGCGAGCAGCGCGACGCCGAGCTGACGCAGGAACGCGACATCGCCAACAAGACCGCCGAGACGCGCGCGGAAGCGGCCAAGGCCGAGCAGCTTGCCCGCCTCAGCGAGGAAACCGCCCGGCTCGACACCGAAAAGGGCATTGCCGAACGCGACTCCCAGGCGCGCCAGGCCCGCGAGACCGCTCGCATCGATGCCGAGCGCGGCATCGCCGAGCGCGAGGCGGAAGCCCGCCGCGTGACGGAGACGGCCCGCATCGACGCCGCCATCGCCGTCGCCGAGAAGAGCGAGCAGGAACAGGCCGCCCGCGCCAAGGCCGACGAGGCGAAGGCCGCCGCCATCACCGCCGAGGAACAGGTGGCGACGGCACGGGAAGTCGAGATCGCCGAGCGCGCCAAGCGCATCGCGGTGCTCGATGCGCGCAAGGCCGCCGAACAGGAGGCGACCGCCATCACCGTCAAGGCCGAGGCCGAGCGCCAGGCGGCGGAAAACCTCGCCGCCGCGACGAAGATCCAGGCCCAGGCCGATGCGGAAGCCGCCAAGATCAAGGCGACGGGTGTCATCGAGCTCGGCCAGGCCGAAGCCCAGGCCGAACGCGCGCTCAACGAAGCCCGCAACGCGCTTTCTGCCAGCATCATCGAGTTCGAGCTCGCCCGCGCCCGCGTCGCCATCATCCCGCAGGCGCTGGAACAGGCCATGAAGCCGATCGAGAAGATTTCCGACATCCGCATCTTCAGTGCCGGCGGCCTCGCCGGTGCGCTGGCGGGCAACGGCAGCAATGGCGGCGATGGTGCGGGGCATGCCGTCGGCGACCTCAGCAGCCAGCTTCTCAGCTTCACCGCCCAGAAGCCCATCCTCGACGAGATCCTCGCGCAGGCGGGCTTCAAGGGTGCGGACCCGACGCAGGCCCTGCTCGCCGCGTCGGTCGGCAACGCGGCGGCAAGGGTGCCCGCCGAAGGCGCCAAGGCAAGAACCGGCGACGCCGATTGAGCGCCTGAAGAAAACGAGGCCGCCGGATGAACCCGGCGGCCTTGCGCTTTTGACGGAAGGAGACAGATCATGGCAACCACCCGTTCGATCAGCCGCCCCGCCCGCCATCTCGGCATCGCGCTCCTCGCGCTCGTGCTCACGGCGACATCCGCCCTTGCCCAGGCCACCGATGTGCTCGGCATACCGGGCCCTATCGATTTCGAAGGCGACGCCTACAAGCTCGCCTGGAGCGCGCAGCCCTCCGCAACCTACATCAAGCAGGAATATCTTCCGGACGGACAGCGCGCCGAGCGATACGACCAGATGATCCTGGTCGAAACCGTCACAAGCGGCATCACCGTCATGGATGCCGTGCGCGCCCAGGTGACGATGCTGAACCAGCGCAAGGCGACGGACCCGCTCGTCAACATGGACGTCATCCAGAACGAGGCGGCCGGCGAGGCGCTGCTCGACTTCATCGTCAGCAGCAAGGACACCGACGGGCAGTACATCGTCGAATGGAACGCCTACCGCTATGCCCGCTACAGCGATGCCGGCGGCAAACCCGGCGTCATGCTCTTCGGCATCAGCCGCCGCGCCTATGGCAACGCCGCCGCCAAGGATCTGCTGACGCAGCTGAAGGGGCTCCGGCCCGGCCGGGTCAAGTCGCTGACGCAGGTGCGCCTGCCAAGGCCTGCGCGGTGAACCGACACGGCTTTCACCCGGCCTGTGCCGGGGCCTCAGCGCAGCGAGGACCGGTGATGGCGGCCCTGCCTGGCCAGCGCTTCCGCCAACGCCCGGCGCGCGTCGGCACCGCCCGTCCGCAAGGCTTCGAGTTCCGCCGCCGTGATGATCGTCACCGGCACCACGCGCACCGGGGAAAGCGGCATGCCCTCCACGGCCGTGGAAAACCCCTCGACCGGCATCCCGATCAGGACGCCGAGACTGTCATCGGCCGTCACATAGCGCGCCGGTACCTGCTTTCCGATCGCGTGCGATTGGCTGACGCCGGGGAGCTCCATGGACAGGACGCCATACTGGTCGAGCTGGGCGGAGATGCCGCCGACCCTTGCCACCGTGCCGGCGACATGGCTGACGAGCTCGAAGGCCCAGCTTTCGGAAAGCCTTGAAATATCCCCGGGCCGGCCTGCATGGGCCGGCAGGATGTCCGCCGTCTCGACGAAAAGCTCCATGCCGAAGCCATTGCCCTTACGGCCATCTTCGAACGGATCGGAAAGGCCGTCCGTCGCGATGACGATGGAATGTGCCCGCCGGACGACCTTGTAGGCCTGGCGGGTCGTCGGCCATTGCGGACCGCCCATCAGGCCGGGGCTGATCAGATGGCCGAGCACATCCTTCTCGACGCTGCCGACGCCCGCCCAGAAGGCATCCCGCTTCTGCCAAGACTGCTCGAAGGCAGCATCCGCCGCCTCGCCGCCCTCCTCTGCCGCGGTCGCCGCCTTGTCCTGTGCGGCGGCAGGCGATACGCCGATGCCGGCGCCTGCAAGCTGCCTGATCCGATCCCAAAATCCCATGATTACATCCTTTTCCCTGTCGGCCGGCCGCAGCTCCGCCGTGTCGGAGTGGACGCCGATCCGGCGCTTGCATGCATGCCCCCTGCGTTCACCTGCGGCATCAGCCGACGGGCGGGCGCAGTCGAGGCCAGCCCGCGCCTTTCCGTCATCAAGGCGAGTAGCAAAGTCGGATTGCGCCGGAATGACGATCGTGCCGCAGGCCTCGAGATAACCGTAGAGTCCCGGAGGCGCATCGAGAAAGAACGGGCACAGGGACAAGGTGGCCGCGAGGAAAACGCTTTGCATGATCTTTATCTTTCCAGTAGCGGATCGCAAAAGGTGGGATCCACGCTCTGCGACCCCATACCGGAAACCGACGTCCGAGGCGGGCGCGCTATTCGTTTATTCCGGGCTCATTCTGGGAAGGTTGCTTTCACGGCGAAGGCCGAAACGTCACGGCGAGGCCGGAATATAGCTGGCAGGCCCCGTCTTCCTCGCGCACATGCGTTTTGCCCTTCTGCGCCCCTCAGGTCGGAAAAAGCATCGACGGGCGAACGATCCTTTCCATATCCACAAGCGCATCAAAGCTCAGAAAATTTCGCCAATCAATCCGATCGCGAATTTTTCGAACAAAAACTTGACTCAAGTACTCCTGTTAATATAGGTCAGCATCACTGACACATCATGACAGGAGGATGCACGTTGGACCCGCGCGAAGAAACCTTCGGCCTTTACGATCCCTCGCAAGAGAAGAGCAGTTGCGGCGTCGGTTTCATCACGCGAAAAGACGGCAAACAGACGCATGACGTCCTGAAGAAGGGCCACGGGGCGCTTTGCGCCGTGCCGCATCGCGGCGGCACGTCGGCCGAAGGCGTCGGCGACGGCGCCGGTGTTTCCGTCGATATCTCCCTCGGCTTCTTCCGCAAGCTGACGGGCCGGGACGACCTTCAGCCGCGGCGCTTCGGCGTCGGCAACTTCTTCCTGCCGAACGACCCCGTCTTCCGGCTGGAGGGTGAGCGTATCATCGAGGATGCCTTCTGCGCGCAGGGATTTCCCGTCTTGCTAACCCGCGACGTGCCGATCGACGAAAGCGCCATCCGCCCGGCGGCGATCCGCCACCAGCAGCCGATCCGCCAATGGGTCTTCGGATGCCATGACGAAAAGGCGAGCCAGGCGGAATTCGATGTCCACATCCACAGGGCGCTGCTGGCGATCGAGGCGCGCGCCTATACCGAGCCGCAGCTCGCCGGCCTCTATCCGCTCTCGCTGAGCGCGCGCACGCAGGTGCTGAAGGGCCGGCTGAACTCCAACGAGGTGATGCCCTATTTCCGTGATCTCGTGGACCCCGACCACACGGTCAACACCATGTATTTCCACACGCGGTTCTCGACCAACACCGACCCGCATCCCTCCATGGCCCAGCCCTTCCGGCTGATGGCGCATAACGGCGAACTCAACACCGACCGCAAGAACCGCCTTTCGGAGGCCGCCATCGCGCTCGCTAGGAACGCCTCGATCATCCGCCCGAAGGGCCAGTCGGACAGCTGCCGGTTCGACCAGACCTTGCAGGCGCGTGTGTTGGAGGACGGTCTCGACCTCGTCACCGCCGTCGTCTCGATGATGCCGCCGGCCTGGGAGAACGACGACACGCTGTCGCCCGACGTCGTGGCGATGCTTGAATATTTCTCGCTCTACGAGGAGAAGAACGACGGGCCTGCCGCCCTCATCTTCGGCGACGGAGACATTATCGGCGCACGGCTCGACCGGCTGGGGCTGCGCCCGCTGCGCACCGTCGAGACCGCCGACTATCTCTGCGTCATGTCGGAGGCCGGCCAGATCGCCTTCCCGCCGGAAAGCGTGCTGCGTCGCGGCCGCATCGAGGCCGGCGGCATGCTCTGCTACGACCATGTGCAAAAGCGCGCCTTCGGCACGAACGAGGCGCTGGAGATGCTGGCCGCCCGCCGCCCCTATCGCGAGCTCCTGCGCGAGGCGCGCGTGACGCTCGCCGAACTGCCGGAAATCCCCGCCGAGGCCCAGGGTTCGCCGCTTCGCTACAACGGCGACCTCGAGCGTCATCAGCGGTACGTCGCCTATTCCTTCAACCAGGAGAGCTTCAAGTTCCTGATGGACCCGATGCTGCAGACCGGCGCGGAGAAGATTTCCGCCATGGGCTACGGCAATGCCATCAACGCGCTCTCCGACCAGGAAGGCGGTGTCGCCAAATACTTCTCGCAGCGCTTCGCGCAGGTGACGAACCCGCCGCTCGATTCGATCCGCGAGGCGGACGGCATGACGCTGCGCGTGGCGCTCGGGGCCAAGCCGAACATCGGCGCGAAGGCCGCGCGCCAGATCGTCGTGCCCTCCCCGATCCTGACGCATCTCGACATGCTGCGCATCCGCGAGCAGGCGGAAACGCCGGTCAAGCGCTTCGAGATGCTCTATAGGCCTGATCTCGAGGATGCCGACGCCAATGAAGCAGCGCTGGAAAAGGCGATCGATAATCTGTGCGAGGCTATCGCGGCCTTCGCCCGGGAAGAGGGCGGCATCGCCGTCGTCACCGACCGGCATGTCGCGCGCGCCCGCGCCGCCCTGCCGATGATCCTCGTCGTATCCGCCGTCAACCAGAAGCTCATCGAGGAAGGCCTGCGCCTCCGGCTGTCGCTTGTCGTCGAAAGCGGGCAGATCGCCTCCTCGCACCATGTCGCCGCCGTGCTCGGCTTCGGCGCGTCGGCGGTCTATCCGCTCGGCGTGCAGTTCCGCGCCGAGGAGAAGTTCGGGGGCGAGGCCGACAAGGCCTTCAAGCGCTTCGCCAAGGCGGCGGAAAAGGCGCTGATGAAGACCATGGGCAAGGTCGGCCTCTGCACCGCCGAAAGCTATATCGGCGGCGAGTTCTTCGAGCCGAACTTCCTCGACACCGGCGACCGCGTGCTGAAGCGCTACTTCCCCAATGTGAAGACGCCCGTCGGCGGCGTGAACTTCAAGGTGATCGCCGCCGCCGTCGCCGACTGGCACGCGAAGGCCTTGACGGTGACGCGCGAGGACGACATTCCCCTGCTCGGCCTCTTCAAGGAGCGCGCGGAGGGCGCGGGCCACTCCTTCGGCACCGCGGCCGTGCGCGGCTTCGTCGACATGACGGAGGAGAAGATCGGCTTCGAAAGCCGGCAGGAGGACGACGACCCGTTCCTGCGCCTCCTGACGCTCAACCGGCTGGACGACGCCTTCGGCCTCGATGACGCGGCCTACCGCAACAACGGCTACGAAAAGCTGACGCCGGAAGCGATAGACCGCTTCGCCATCACCCCCGGCTACCGCACCTTCATCCGCCAGATGACCGAGGAGCGCGCCCGTCGCCCCGCTGCCCTGCGTGACGTGCTCGCGCTGCCGGCTGACGTCACCTACCTCTCGTCGGCAGAGGATTTCCGCAAGGAGATGGGCCGCTTCTCGCGCAAGGGCAACAACAGTTTCTTGGTGCGTGGCCTTGCCTGTGAAACCCTTGCCGGCGATACGTTCCGCCTCACCCTCACCGGCGGCGAATTGGCGCGGCTGGCAGCGCTCGGCCAGTCGCTCGTCATGCGCTTCGGCGGCGATATCCTCGGCCATTGGCTGGAGGGCGGCGCGCTGATGGTGCAGGCGGACGGCGAGGCGCGAAATTATCTCGCGCTCATCCGCACCGCGCCGGACAGCATCCCGCTCGAAAGCGTACAGCCGGCGAGCGAGATCACCCCGCTGCTTGCCTCCGGCGCGATGAGCCACGGCGCGCTGGTGGCAAACGCCCACGAGGCTGTCGCGCACGGCACCAACATGGTCGGCGGCATGTCGAATTCCGGCGAGGGCGGCGAGCACATTTCGCGCTACGGCACCATCCGCGCCTCGCGCATCAAGCAGTTCGCCTCCGGTCGCTTCGGCATCTGGGCCGGCTACCTCGCCGATCCCATGCTGGAGGAGCTGGAGATCAAGATCGGCCAGGGCGCCAAGCCCGGCGAAGGCGGCCAGCTGCCCGCCCAGAAGGTGACGGTGGAGATCGCCGCGGCCCGCGGCGGCACACCCGGCGTCGAGCTCGTCTCCCCGCCACCGCACCACGACACCTATTCGATCGAGGACCTCGCCCAGCTCATCCACGACTGCAAGGCCGCAAGGGTGCGCGTCATCGTCAAGCTCGTCTCCTCCGAGGGCATCGGCACCATCGCCGTCGGCGTCGCCAAGGCGGGCGCGGACGTCATCAATGTCGCCGGCAATACTGGCGGCACGGGGGCCGCCGCCGTCACCAGCCTCAAATATACCGGCCGCGCCGCGGAGATCGGCATCGCCGAGGTGCATCAGGCGCTTTGCGCCAACGGCCTGCGCCAGAAGGTGCTGCTGCGCTGCTCCGGCGCGCACCAGACGGCGAGCGACGTCGTCAAGTCGGCGCTGCTCGGCGGCGACAGCTTCGAATTCGGCACCACTGCACTGATGATGCTGAAATGCGTGATGGCGAAGAACTGCAACATCAAGTGCCCCGCCGGCCTCACCACCAATCCGGAGGTCTTCGACGGCGATCCGCGGGCGCTGGCGCAATATCTCCTCAACATCGCGCACGAGACGCGGGAAATCCTCGCCGCGCTCGGCCTGTCGTCACTGCGCGAGGCGCGCGGCCGCAGCGATCTCCTTCATCTCCTCGACCACCCCGCGAGCGTCGGGCAGCTTGACCTGCGCGCCATGCTCGCCGTCGTCGAGGAGGTGAAGATCGCCGATCCCGTCTACATGGAGAAGGATTTCGCCGTCGACGACAACTTCATCGAACTGGTGCGCTCCGCCCTCGTCGACGGCCGGCGCGCCGACGTGGAGCTTGGCGGCAACCGCCATCTCAACAATTGCAACAAGACGGTCGGCGGCCAGCTCGCCATCGACATCGAACGCCTGCTCAACCACGAACTGACCGGAGAACAGGCGCGGCACCTTCCCGCCGTCCGCCAGGACGACCGGGGCCGCCGCTTCCTCGATGCCGGCAGCGTGCGCATCGCCACCTCGGGTTCGGCCGGCCAGTCCTTCGGCGCCTTCTGCAACGACGGCATGGCGCTGACCCATACCGGCACCTGCAACGACGGCGTCGGCAAGAGCGCCAATGGCGGCGTCATCGCCGTACGCTCGCCGGGCGGCGGCTCGGACGAGGCGGGCGGCAACGTGCTGGTCGGCAACTTTGCGCTGTTCGGCGCGACGGGCGGGCGGCTCTTCGTCGAGGGCCAGGCCGGCGACCGCTTCGCCGTGCGCAATTCCGGCGCGACGGCGGTGGTCGAAGGCGTCGGCGATTTCTGCTGCGAATACATGACGAACGGCGCGGTGCTCAACCTCGGCACCTTCGGCAAGGGTTTCGGCAATGGCATGAGCGGCGGCTTCGTCTACCAGTACGACCCCTATGGCGACCTGCCGAAGAAGATGAGCCACGATTCCATCCTGCTCGGCTCGATCGGCGACGAGACGGAACCGATGGCGGCCGTGCATGCGGACACCGTGCGCCTGCTGCTGGAATGGCACCTGGCGGCAACGGGCTCCCGCAAGGCGCGCTGGCTCCTCGAAAACTGGGAGAGCGAGAAGCACAATTTCGTCTACGGCCTGCCGCGCGCCTTGCTGCTCTACCAGGACAGCGACGCCATCCTGAAGGCGAAGAGCCGCAAGGACCTCGTCGAGGAACTCTCCACGGCGCTCGCCGCCCATCAGGTGCGCAAGTTCAAGCTCGCCTATCGCGACCGCAGGGCGATCCTCAACGGCGCCGTGCCGGGCTATGGCGAGACCGATACGGAGGGCATGTTCGCGCTTCTCAACAACTACACGGTGCTCAGCATGGCGCAGTCGATTGCCCTTGCCCGCGTGCCGGGCGCGCGCGGCCCGTCCGATCCCGCCGTGGAGAAGGCCGTGCGCAACCTCTTGCTGACGGAGGATTTCTCCCTGATGCAGAAGCTCGCCCGCTACGCGCGCGACGCCATCGCGGATTATGACGACGAAGCCTTGGCAGTGATGGTCGCCGCAAAACGCCTCGACGACTACCGCCAGGCGCTGAAGGGCCGCAACACGCGCGCCATCGACAGCCCCGGTACCTATGGCTGGATCCTCCACCAGTCCGCCCGCAACATCGAGCGCATCGGCCGCATCCCCAGCTTCGAGGAGCTGTTCGCGCGCCAGGCGATTTCCGGCTTCGCGCCCGCGAGACAGTGAGACAGAGACGATGAAGATCCCCTACATCCCCGAAGACGCGCCCTTCAACGCCGACCAGCGGGCCTGGCTCTCCGGTTTCCTCGCCGGTCTCCATTCCCGCCTTGCCATCGAAACGCCTGTCACTGCCGCCGCCGCTGCGCCTGTAAAAGCCGCCAGCCTCCACATCCTCTACGGCACCCAGACGGGCAACGCCGAACGGGTGGCGATGGACGCGGCGGCGAACGCCCGCGCGCTCGGTCTTTCCCCCGAGGTCGCCGGCCTCGACGATATCACCATGGAGCAACTCGCCGCCATGGAGCGGCTGATCGTCATCACCTCCACCTATGGCGAAGGCGAGATGCCCGACAACGCGCAGCTCTTCTGGGAGGCGATTTCCGCGTCCACCGCGCCGCGGCTGGAGAGCCTGCGCTTCGGCGTGCTGGCATTGGGCGACACCGGCTATGACGGCTTCTGCCAGGCCGGAAAGCTCATCGACATGCGCCTCGAACAGCTCGGCGCGACCCGCATCCTCGCCCGGCGCGACTGCGACATCGACTATGAGGATCCGGCTGCGGCCTGGGTCGGGCAGGCCCTGCCGCTCGCCGCGGAAAACGCCGGCGGAGTACCGGTTTCCGGCGGGACGCTTGCCGTCGCCGTGCCGAAGACGGCGGGCTGGGGCCGCAAGAACCCCTATCCGTCCCGCCTTGCCGTCAACCGCCGCCTTTCCGGCAGCGCATCGGCCAAGGAAATCCGCCACTATGAATTCGACCTCGGCGACAGCGGGCTGGAATACGAGGCCGGCGACGCGCTCGGCGTCATGCCCGTCAACGATCCCGCCCTCGTTTCGCTGCTCCTCTCACACCTCGGGGCCGATCCGCATACGCCGGCCGGCGAGACGAGCCTTGAAACCGCGCTGACCGAAAAATTCGAGATTTCCACGCCTTCGCGCGACCTGATCGCCGAGGTGGAGCGCCGCGCCGGCAACGAGGAGCTGACCCATGTGCTGCGCAACGGCGACAAGGAGGCGCTGGATGCCTTCCTCTGGGGCAAGGATATCTGCGACCTCCTCGCCCTCGCGCCGCCATCGGCCTTTTCGGCTGCGGACCTTCTCGCCCTGCTGAAACCGCTCCAGCACCGCGCCTATTCCATCTCCTCCAGCCCGCATGCGGCCGCCGGCGGCGTGCACCTCACAATTGCCAGCGTGCGCTACCACGCGGACGGCCGCGACCGCGGCGGCGTCTGCTCGACCTTCCTTGCCGACCGGGTGGCGGAGGGCGCGGAAGCGGGGATTTTCGTCTCGCAGAACAAGTCCTTCCGCCTGCCCGCCGACAATGACGCGCCCGTCATCATGGTCGGGCCCGGCACCGGCATCGCCCCCTTCCGCGCTTTCCTCCAGGAACGCCGTACCCGGGGTGCCAGGGGCCGAAACTGGCTGTTCTTCGGCGACCAGCACCGCGAAAGCGACTTCATCTACGAGGACGAGTTGTCGGAGATGAGCCGCGACGGGCTCCTGACCCGGCTCGACCTTGCCTTCTCCCGCGACCAGCAAGAGAAAATCTACGTGCAGACCCGCATGCGCGAAAACGGCAAGGCGCTTTTCGCCTGGCTGGAGGAAGGCGCCGCCTTCTATGTCTGCGGCGACGCCAGCCGCATGGCGCACGATGTCGACAAGGCGCTTGTCGAGATCATCGCCACCCAGGGCGGCCTGACGGCGGATAAAGCGGCCGACTATGTCGCAGGGCTCAAGCGGGAAAAACGATACCTGCGCGACGTCTATTGACCACGCAGGCTGATTGCCGTCCTTCAACGATAGTGTCGCGGCCGCGTCGGATGCCGGCCGCACGCCACCCTAGGGAAGATATGCGAACAGGCCGCCGGGAGCGCCGCCGAACAGGGAGAGCGAGCCGGCCCCGACGGTGGCCAGAGCGAAGAAGCCGCCTGCCATGGTCACGTTCTTCAGAAGTTCGGTCATGTTGCCCCTATGGGCATCATAGCCCGTAACCAGGCACCAGAGGCCGAGCAGGATGCCTGCGGTACGCGCCGGATAGCCGAGGACGATCGCGATCCCGCCGACAAGCTCGCAGAATCCGATAAGGTAGGCGAAGAACACGGCATCGGGCAGTCCCAAGGCCTGAAGGCCCGGCACCAACTTGGCTTCGCCGCCACGCAGCTTCAATATTCCCCACACGATGAACGGTACGCCCAGGAGCAGGCGTGCAATCAAGAGACCCTCGTTGTACATATTGGCTTCCCCTTCCACCTTGTTTCTCGCTGGCGACAGGGATGAGGCAAAGAGCATACCAACTGAAAAACTTTATCCTTTCAAAGAGATGACTAGAATTCCCCTGGCACGGGCGGACAACATGTCGGACAGAGGAAGGACAAGTCGTCCGGAAGGGCGCCGCCGCCTGCAGGGCGCGCCTTCCGGATGCGCCTGTCTTATCCGGCCAGCCTGCGCGGCTGGAACGCCGCCGGGCGCTGGTCGTGCAGGTCCATCGACCGGCTTCTGCCGCTATCGTCGCCGACGCGGAACTGGCCCAAGAGGTTGAAGAGGGCTTCGGCCTCCCGGGCGAGACTGTGGCTGGCGGCCGTCGATTCCTCGACCATGGCCGCATTCTGCTGCGTGCCCTGGTCCAGCGTGTTGACGGCCTGGTTGATCTCGCCGAGGCCGGTCGCCTGCTCCTTCGCCGCCTCGACGATGGCCGCGACATTGGTGTTGATGGCCTGCACCTGCCGGACGATCTGCTCCAGTGCCTCGCCGGTCTGGCCGACCAGCGACACGCCGTTCTTCACCTGCTCGCCGGACGTGTTGATGAGCGCCTTGATCTCCTTGGCGGCATTGGCGGAACGCTGCGCCAGCTCGCGCACCTCCTGCGCCACGACCGCGAACCCCTTGCCGGCCTCGCCGGCGCGCGCCGCCTCGACCCCGGCATTGAGCGCCAGGAGGTTGGTCTGGAAGGCGATGTCGTCGATCACGCCGATAATGTTGGAGATCTCCCGCGAGGAGCTTTCGATCTGCCCCATGGCCGTGATCGCCTTGCGCACCACCTCGCCGGACTTCTCCGCATTCTCGCGGGTGCTTGCGACGAGCTTTCCGGCTTCGTCGGCGCGGCGGCTGGAATCGGCGACCGTGGTCGTGATCTCTTCGAGCGCCGCCGCCGTTTCCTCCACCGAGGCGGCCTGCTGTTCGGTGCGCCTCGACAGGTCGTCGGCGGCAGAGCGGATCTGGCCCGAGCCGGCGGCAATCGCCTGCGCGTTCTCGCCGACCGCGCTCATGGCCGCGCGCAGCCGCTCGGACGCGCCGTTGAAGTCGGTGCGCAACTGTTCGAGGCTCGGGATGAACGGGTTGGCGAGGTGCAGCGTCAGGTCGCCCTGTGCGAGCCGCGTCAGAGCACCGGCCAGCGTCTCGACGTTCTCGACACGGCCGGTCACGTCGGTGGCGAACTTGACCACCTTGAAGACCTTGCCGTTCATGTCGAAGATCGGATTGTAGGAGGCCTGGATATAGATGCGCCGGCCGCCCTTGCCGATGCGCATGAATTCCTCCGCCACGAACTCGCCGGCCCTCAGCCGGTCCCAGAACTGGCGGTATTGCGGGCTCTGGCAATAGGTCGGGTCGCAGAACATCGAGTGATGCCGGCCCTCGATCTCGGACAACTGGTAACCGAGCGTGGCGAGGAAATTCTGGTTGGCGGCGAGGATGTCGCCGGCCGGCGTGAACTCGATGACGGCCTGCGCGCGCGACAGGGCTTCCAGCTTGCCGGCATCCTCGGCGCCCTTCAGCTTCTGCGCGGTGATATCGGTCGCGAACTTCACGACCTTGAAGGGCCTGCCGCGGCGGAACACCGGATTGTACGACGCCTCGATCCAGATCTCCTTGCCGCCCTTGCCGATGCGCTTGTATTGACGCTGATCGAATTCACCGCGCGCCAGCTTGGCCCAGAAGGCGCGATATTCCTCGGAGGCGGCCTCCGCCGGATCGACGAAAAGGCGATGGTGCTGTCCGATGATCTCCGGCAGCGCATATCCAAGCGCGCGGCAGAAGTTCTCGTTCGCGGTCAGTATTTTACCCGTCAAATCGAACTCGATGATGGCTTGGGATTTGTGCATTGCGGCAAGAATGGCGCTTGCATCCGATGCAAGGCCGAAAGAAAAGGCTGTCATGGTTCCTCCTCGGCAGCGGGTCTGGTTGAAAATTTCGCAGCAGATCGCCCCACGCAAACGTCTTGTCGACCTGCCGGCACTGCGATCCATTCGAATGGTTGAATAGCTGAAGCGCGGCGGGAACTGCCCGGCGCCTCAGGTCCACGAACGTGCGGACGGGCTCAGTGGGTTGGGCCGTCCGGCGTGGAGTCCGTCATGGACATCTCGACCAGCGCCAGATTGGCGAGAAGGCCGTCGAGCATCCTCTTCGCCTCGGTCATGCGGGCAACAAGACGCCGGATGCGCTCGGCCTCCTCGTCGCCCGTGATGACGGACGGAGCTTCAGACGCGGCTGGAGTGGAAGAAGGACTCGACTGCATGGGGCACCTCGGCGGCTTTCTCGATGATGATGTCTAAGCCCCGAATCCGTCTTCATGTCGGACCGATACGATCGCATCTATTCGGATGCCCTAAAGTAGCAAGGCTCCCTTGACAACCATGAAACGAGACCGGCCCCTTTCACTCGCCCTGTCCATGAAAACTGCGCTTATTCTACTCAAAAGCTGAATTCTGCCCGCAACAATTGAATAAGATTGTATAATTCCACGCGTCGACCTCCGTTCAGTCGGGCATGTGCGAATGCCGGAGCCTGAGGCCCATTTCCGTGGAAGAGGAGGTCAGCACGAGGCCATGCCGCGCCAGCGCGGCGACGATGGCGGAGACCGTCGCGTCCTTCATGTGCTCGCCGGTGGTCTCATATCGCCTGATCGTTGCGATGGAGACACCTGCCTCCTGGGCGAGTGTCTCGGCGGACCAGCCGAGCATCACGCGCGCGGCACGCAATTGTTGCGGACGAAGCGTCGGGTCGTTCTGCGACCCCACCGTATCGCGCCGCCATGTTTCCTCGATGAGGCCGATCCACTCGATCGGCGTGCCGTTTTCCTGGCGCACGGGCGTCGTGCGCGCCAGCACCTCCCGGTATTGGCCATCGGCATAGAGCAGCCGATAGGATATGTCGCGCGGAAGGCCGTCGCGCTCGCAGGCTTCCCTTGTCTCCTCGATCCGCTCGCGGTCGTCGGGATGGATCGCCTCCAGCCAGCCTTCCTTGCCGCATTGCACCGGAGGCTGGCCGGTCATGCTGTCCCAGCCGCGCAGGTCCCCCACCACGCTGTTCAGGTCGCGCGCCCAGAAAGCCCCGCCGACCATCTCGATGAAGGCGTTGAGCCGCGCGCGCTCGCGATAGAGGGCGGCCTTCGCCTCCCGCTCCGCGGCGGCATCCTGCACCAGGCCGACGATGCGGTTCATCGTCGTCGGCTCTTCCACGGCGATGCGAATGCGCCGCGGCGGGCGATCCCCGTCGACCAGCCGCACCTCCCGGGAAACCGAGACGCCCATGGTGACGACGGCGTACAGGGAGCGGAAATCCTCGCGATCGTCGGGGTGGAGCAGGCTAACCCAGCGATGGAGGCTGAACGCCTCGTCCCGCGGCAACCCCAGGATCCGGTAGAATCCGTCCGTTCCGCGCACCTCCCCCGTCGTCATGTCGGCGTTCCAGAAGCCGACGTCCAGGAAGCGCTCCGCGACATCCATATAGTGGCGGGAAGAAACGAAGCTCGGTTGTTTCTGCTGCATGCTCAGGTCCGTTTAGGCGGCGTGATCGGCAAGGAGGCCTGCTTGCCCCGGGATATTCCCGCCATATCGCAACCGCGAAACGCCCGCCGTAGCATCCGGCAGGAGCGGGCACTATCGGGTATACACCCGAGGCGGCCGGCTTTTCCGTCCACCACCTGACAAGCGTCAAGGAAATCGCCGGTTCGTGAGGAAACTATGGCTCTATGATCTTGTTGCGGATCGCGAAGAGCGTCACGTCAACGGCCGTATGGAGGCCGAGCTTGCGCATCGCCGCCGTCCGGTGCGTATCGACGGTCTTCACGCTGACATTCAACTGTGCGGCAATGCTCTTGTTCGTCTCGCCGAACGCCACCAGGCGGACGACCTCGATTTCCCGCGGCGTCAGCACGGAGGCGGCGCCCTGCATGGTCTTCCGGTTCGCCGCCTCCGGCGAGATGTGGATATCGCCCGCCGCCACGGCATCCATCGCGGCGAGCAAGGCGGCGTCGTCCTCCGTCTTCAGCACATAACCCCGCGCCCCCGCCTCGAGCAGAGCCGGAAGCATCCGCTCGTCGGCATGCATGGTGTAGACCAGCACGCCGATCCCCGGCATCTCCCGGCAGAGCTGGCGCGTCACCTCCAGTCCGGTGATCCCGGGCAGGGAATAATCCAGCACGGCGAGATGAGGCCGCAGTTCGCGCGCGAGCCGAAGCGCGGCCTCGCCCGTCTCGGCCTCCGCGCAGACGCGCCAGTGCGGACGGGCGGCCAGCAACGCCCGGATACCCGCGCGGATGAGGGGGTGGTCATCCGCAACCAGCACGTCCAGTGCTTCATCCGCCTTCACGCCCTCAGACATCGGCTTCCACCTTCTCCGCCCCGTTCATCTCCTCTTCACCGCCCCGATCCTGCGGCAGGCGAAGCCGGACGGTCGTGCCCTCGCCCGGCTGGCTGAAGATATCGGCGCGCCCGCCGCATTGCCGGACGAATTCCTGCGTCTGGCTCAACCCCATGCCATGCCCCTCCCCCGTCCCCTTCATCGTGAAGAACGGATCGAATGCCTGGCGCCGGACCGCCTCGCTCATGCCGATCCCGTCGTCCGTGACGCTGACATCCACCCAGCTCGTGGCGCCCGACAGGTCCATATCCTCCACCGAACGGACATCGATCGTGATCGTCCCGCCCGAGGGCATCGCGTCGCGGGCGTTCAGCACCAGGTTGACGATCGCCGCCTGGAACTGTGCCCTGTCGATGCGGCAGGCCGCAGCTTCGCCCGCCGAGGTGGTGGCGACCGCGATGCCCGGCCCTGCCGCCTGCCGCGCTATCGGCAGGATTTCCCGGACAAGCTCGCCCGGATCGGCGGCTTCGAGACGGATTTCGGTGTTGCGCGCATAGGCGAGCAGCCGGTTGACCAAGGCCCGCCCGGCGTCGAGCGAGGTGTCGACTTCATCGAGCAGCTTTTCCGCCTCCTGCCGGTCCCTGACCAGGGGGCGCAGGACGACGGTCGCCGAGCGGATGATCCGCATCAGGTTTCCGCAATCGTGCGCGATGCTGCCGGCAAAGCGGCCGATGGCCTCCAGCCGCTGGGTCGTCTCCAGCCGCTGCCGCGCCGCCTCCTCGCGCCGCCGGCTGCGGCGCGACAGCCATTCGAGGCCGGCGAGCAGGGTGAACAGAATGGCCGCGCCGACCAGAAGAACTGTCGCATGGGAACGCCACGACCGCATGACATCGGCCTCGCTGAGCGTCACCACCACGATCACCGGCGCAATGTCCAGCCGTTGATAGCCGGCGATGCGCATCACCCCGTCGATGGGGCTCTTGCGCCAGTCGACGCCGGAAGTGCGCATGGCGAGCAGGCTGCGGAAGGGCTCGACACCCGCAAATGACGTGCCGATCAGCTCGTCCCTGGCCGGCGAGCGGGCAAGCAGGGTCCCCGGGGAAAGAAACAGCGAGACCGTTCCGCCGCCCACCCAGAGCTGCTGGTAGAAGCTCTGGAAATAGAGCGGTTCCACCGCCGCGACGACGATGCCGCCAAAGCTGCCGTCCGCCGTCTCGATCCCCCGGCTCAGGCTGATGAACCAGACGCCGCGCGAACGGCTCTTCAGCGGCCGGCCGATATGCATTCCAACGGAAGGATCGTTCTGGTGGATCCTGAAATAGTCCCGGTCGGCCAGGCTGACCCTGGGCGTGCTCGGGAAATCGGTGTCATGGGAAATGTAGCCGCCGCGGTCGATAACGAAGAGCGCGCGCACGAACGGCATCGACGCCAGTCTCTTGTGCAGGCGGGCGCGGAAGGCGGGATCGTTGTCGGGCATGGCCGGAGCGGCCGCGAGTTCGCCGGCAATGTCCTGCAGGTTGACGTCGACGGACTGGATCGTGCGGGCGACCTGCTCGGACATGACGTGGATGAGGTTCGAGACGTTGCGTTCAGCGTCCTCGCGGGCCGCGGCATAGCTGCGCCAGAGCTCGTAGGAGAGAAGAAGGGCCGCGCTCAAGGCGAGGATCAAGGTCGGCAAGGACCGGAATGACTGCCGTGCCAAGTTGGGCAATGAGCCGGACGCACCGGCAGAACCAACTCGCAATATCAACCTCCCCTTAAGCCTGCCCAGCCGCCGCCCGCCATGGGCGCCGGACAGGAACCATTCGCCGCAGATGTCCGTTCAAGCGCTACGCCCGCTGCTCGGGCATCACGGCATCTGCCATGGGTATACGAACGGCTAAGCCTAACCCTGAAATCCCCAGCCTATCAGTCACTATAATGACTGGTAAAGCTGAAGGTTTACTCATCGCTATGCGGCCCATGCGTATGGCACAGATTTTAGGGGAGAACGTTCGAAAGGTCCGTCTGGAACGCGGCATGACTTTGGAGTCTCTGGCAATCGAGGTCGGTCTTGCCTACTCCTACATGGGCGGCATCGAGCGTGGCCAGAAGAACCCGACGCTCGCCGTGGTCGAGCGGATTGCAGAAGCGCTGAACGTCGAGCCTGTCCTGCTGCTCACCCCGAATGCGGGATAGCGCGTTTGGAACGCCGCTTGGCCTCCGCGGCAGCGTGCTCATCCTCCGCGCGAAAAACCTCGCAATCGACCGCTCCGAGGGTTCTTGAAGTCGCGAAAGCATTGCCCATATCGAACAGGCCAGATGTCCAACTGAAAGGAGGAATTCGATGCTGGCTGACGTATTCTTCTCGACGCCCCTGCATGTGCACCTGTCCAACGGGCTTGGCCGTACCTTCGACAGCGTCAACGATACTCTCGACTTTCTGGAAAACGAATGGCCGCTTCGCCATGGCCAGCGCTACAAGCGCGCCTGCGAGAAGTGCCGCGCCGCACTCCTTCGCCAGGTGCCGGTCGCCGTTGCGCGGGAAGCCTTCGTTGCGGCCTGCCTTGAAGCGGGCTTGCCTGTCCAGGCCATGCCGCCGGTCTGGCAGCGGTCCGGGCCACCCACCCCGCCGCGCATGAGTGCCTGAATGCAGCGGCCGCCCGGGCTGACGCTTCGGGCGGCTCTCTAGCCGCGGCATTCTGGCGGCTGCGGGTTGCAGATGGCCGGTGGCGACCAGACGCCAATCGGGCCGGTGCGCAACGGCGATCAGGACCTTCTTACTTGGCGTCATATCAGGAAGTGCCGGAACCGGCGGAGCGAGAACGCAAAGAGCGCTGCACCGATGAGGAACATGGCTGCCAGTTGCGGCCAGACGACATCGAGCCCCGCGCCGCGGAACAGGACGGCCTGCGCCAGCATCACGAAATGCGTGTTGGGCGCCGCGAGCATGATGATCTGGATGATCTCCGGCATGCTTTCGCGCGGCGTGACCCCACCCGACAACAGTTGCAGTGGCATCAGCACCATCATGAGGAGTAGCCCGAACTGCGGCATCGAACCGGCCACGGTGGCAAGGAAGATGCCGAGGCAGGTCATGGCGAAGATGTCGAGCGCGGCGCCGGCGAGGAACAGGCCCAGCGAGCCATGAAGCGGCACCGCCAGCAGCCCCTCCACGACGAAGACGAGGCAGAGGGCGGACGCCGCCAGCACGATAAGACCCATCGACCAGATCTTTGCCAGCATGATCTCGAAGGCGCTCACCGGCATCACGAGCAGGTGCTCGATGGTGCCGTGCTCGCGCTCGCGGATGAGCGCCGCGCCGGTCAGCACGATCGACAGCATGGTGATCGAGGTGATGACGTCGCTGATCGCGCCGAACCATCCCTTGTCGAGCTCCGGGTTGAAACGGGCGCGCAGGTCGAGGGCGACGGGCGGCGTGGTATCCGGCCGGTGCCCGGCGAGGAATTCACCGATCTCGCCCGACAGGATCGACTGGACATATCCCCCGCCGACGAAGGCCTGCGACATGCGCGTCGCGTCTATGTTCAGCTGGAGCGTCGGCGTGCGGCCGGCGATCAGGTCGCGCTGGAAGCCGGGCGGGATATCGAGCGCGAAAGTGTCGAGACCGGCATCCATGCGGCTGTCCATCTCGTGATGCGAGATGAGCCGCGGCGGGACGAAATAGGGCGGATAGAAGGCGCTGGCGATGCGCACCGAGACGGCCGACCGGTCTTCGTCCACGATGGCGATCGGCGCGCGGTTGAGCGTTTCCGGCATCGCCTTGGAGGCGGTATAGATCGCGAGCGTGAAGGCATGGACGATCAGGATGAGAAGCACGGGGTCGCGCGCAAGGCCCCGCAGTTCCTTCACCCCGAGATGAAAGATGTTTGCCGCCCGCATCACCGCGCCTGCTTTCTGAGAAAGACCGCGCCGAGGCCGATCAGGACCGGAACCGCGACGAGCAGCGGCACGAAGGCGCCGGCGAGGTCGGCAAAACCGAGCGCCTTGGAGAAGGTGCCGCGCGCGATGGTGATGAAGTGGGTCGTCGGGTAGATCCGGCCGATGAAGGCGCCGAACCCCTGAAGCGACGTCACCGGATCGATGAGGCCCGAATATTGCGAGGCCGGCAGCATGGTGACGAGCGCGGTCGCGAAGATCGCCGCGATCTGGCTGTTCAGGAAGGTGGAGAGGACCAGTCCCATGGCGGTCGCCACGACGACATAGAGCAAGGCGGCCGCCGCGAACGTGACGAAACTGCCGGTAAAGGGCACGTCGAAAACGTAGATGGCGAAGGCCGTCAGCAGGAGGAAATTCATCATCGCCACGAGCACATAGGGGATCTGCTTGCCGATCAGGAATTCCAGCCGCGTGACCGGCGTGACGTAGAAATTGACGATCGATCCCAGTTCCTTCTCGCGCACGACGCTCAGGACCGCCAGCATGGACGGGATCATCAACAGCAGCATGGGGATGACGGCCGGCACGATGGCGTCGAGGCTGCGCACATCCGGATTGTAGCGGTAGCGCACCTCCAGCTTGAAATCGCCGGAGGCCGCGGCCTTGCCATAGACCTCGCGCGCCCTCTGCGCGAGCCAGGTCATGTGCATGCCTTCGATATAGCCGCGGACGGTCTCCGCCCGCGTGGGCATCGCGCCGTCGATCCAGGCGCCGATGGCGACGGTCCGGCCCCGCGCCACGTCGCGCCCGAAGCCCGGCGGGATTTCCAGCGCGAGGCTGAGTTCGCCGCTTTCCATGCGCCGGTCCATCTCCGGATACCCGGCAAGCGGCGGCTTTTCGGTGAAGAAGCGGGAGCCGGAAAGCTGGAGCACATAGTCCCGGCTGATGGCGGTATCGTCATGGTCGAGCACGGCGAAGGAAAGATTGTCGACATCCATGTTGATGCCGTAGCCGATGACGAACATCAGGATCAGGCTGCCGATGGTCGCAAGCGCCGCGCGGATCGGGTCGCGCAGCAGTTCGAGCGTTTCCCGCCGCGTATAGGCGAACAGGCGGCGAGGCGCGAAAAACCTCGATTGCGGCCGCGGATGTGTCGTGTGGCCGGCCGGCTCCATGGCGGGGGCGGGCGTTTCCTGCGCCGTTGCCGCCTCCTCCAGATAGCCGACGAACGCGGCATCCAGCGTTTCGGCGCCGCGGGCGGCCTTGATGGCCGCGGGCGTGTCGCTGACGAGGACCTTGCCGGCATGCATCAGCGCGATGCGGTCGCAGCGCTCGGCCTCGTTCATGAAATGGGTCGACACGAAGATCGTCACGCCCTCGCGCCGCGACAGATCGGCGAGGATACGCCAGAAGGCGTCGCGCGCGACGGGATCGACGCCGGACGTCGGCTCGTCGAGGATAAGGATATCGGGCTTGTGGATGGTCGCGACCGCCAGCGACAGCCGCTGGCGGATACCAAGCGGCAGGGCGCCGGGCAGTGCCTCCATGTGATCGGCAAGCTGGAATCTCATCGCCGCCTCCCCGACCCGCACCGCGATATCCGAAGGGGGCATGCCGAACAGGCGCGCGTGCAGCTCCAGATTCTGGCGGACCGTGAGTTCCGAATAGAGGGAGAAACCCTGCGACATGTAGCCGACGCGCCGCCGGACCGTCAGGTCGCGCGGATCGATCTGCCGACCGAACAGCCGCGCCTGTCCGCCGCTTGCAGGCAGAAGGCCGGTCAGCATCTTCATCGTGGTCGTCTTGCCGCAGCCGTTCGAGCCGAGGAAGCCGAAGATCTCGCCGCGCGCGATGCGGAAGCTCACATCGTCGACGGCCGTGAAATCACCGAAGCGCTTGCTCAGATGGTCCGCCTCGATCGCCGTCTCGCCGGCCGCATCGGCCGGGCGCGGCGGCATGACGACGGCGCGGTGGCCGTCGCGCTTTCCGGCGGGCAGCAGGGCGATGAAGGCGGCGTCGAGGTCGGCGGTATCCGTGCGGCGAAGAAAATCGGCCGGCGTGCCCGAGGCGAGGACCTTCCCCTCGTCCATCGCCACCAGCCAGTCGAAGCGCGCCGCCTCCTCCATATAGGCGGTGGCGACGATCACGCTCATGCCGTCCCGGCCGCTGCGGATGCGCTCGATCAACCGCCAGAACTGGCGGCGCGACAGCGGATCGATCCCGGTGGTCGGCTCGTCGAGGATCAGGAGGTCCGGATCGTGGATCAGGGCGCAGCACAGGCCGAGCTTCTGCTTCATGCCGCCCGAAAGCTTGGCCACGGGCCGGTCGGCGAAGGGCGCAAGCCCGGTGCCGTCGAGCAGCTCGGCGATGCGGCGCTCCCGCTCCTGCCCGCCATGGCCGAAGAGCCGGCCGAAGAAATCGATGTTCTCGACCACGGAGAGGGTCGGGTAGAGGTTTCGCCCGAGACCCTGGGGCATGTAGGCGATGCGCGAGCACACGCCGCGCCGGTGGGCGGACCGCGCCATGTCGCCGCCGAGCACCTCGACGCGGCCCTGCTGGATCGTCCTCGCCCCCGCGATCAGCGAGAGCAGGCTGGACTTGCCGACGCCGTCGGGTCCGATCAGGCCCACCATGCAGCCGGCCGGCATGTCCAGGCTCACGGCGTCGAGCGCGCGCGTCCCGCCGTAGGAAAGGCCGACCTCTTCCAGCCGGACCACCCGGCGCTCCACCGGCGTGCCCGAGGTCATTGCAGCAGGTTTCCTTGCAGGAAAGCCGGCCATTCGGCTTTCGGATCGATGCGGATATAGGCGACGCCCGGAAGCCCGGTCTTCACCTGCTGGATATATTTCTGCAGCAGCTCCGGCGCGATCCGCGCCTTGATGCGGAACATCAGCTTCTGGCGCTCCTCCTCGGTCTCGACCGTCTTCGGCGTGAACTGCGCCACGTCCGAAACGAACGTCGCCTTCGCGGGAATGACATATTGCGGCGCGGCGTCGAGGACGAGCCGGACCTCGGTGCCGATCGCCACGCGGCCGGCCTCGCTCGTCGGCAGGAAGAACGTCATGTAGACGTCGCCGAGATCGACGAGATTGAGCACCCTGCCGCCGCTGCCGAGCACTTCCCCCGGCTGGGCCACGCGGTACTGGACGCGCCCGTCGCGGGGCGCGCGCAATGTGCCGTCGTTGATCTCCGTGTCGATCGCCTCGATCGCGGCATGCGCGGCGGCGACCGCCGCCTCGGCGTCCACGACCAGCGCCCGCGCCGCGTTGATCGCCGCCTCGCTCGCCGCAAGCTGCGCGCCGGCGGCCGCGACGGCGGCGGCGGCACTGCGCTCGGCGGCCCGGCCGTTGTCGAGGATCTGCTGGGAGATCGTGTTGCTGGCGGCAAGCTGTTCGGAGCGCGCCAGCGTGCGCACGGCGACATCGTGCTCGGCCTCGCGCTGGGTGACGACGGCCTGCGCCGCCGTCCTTTCTGCCTCCCGCTGGACGATCAGCGTCCGTGCGGTGTCCACGCCGATGGCGGCCCGCTGCGACTGCGCCTCGGCCTGCCGGCGGCGGGCCTGGAGTTCGGCCGTATCCATGCGGGCAAGGATATCGCCCGCCTTCACGAAATCGCCCTCGTCGACGAGGATCTCGCTGATGCGCCCCGGCGATTTCGCCGAGACGTCGATATCGACCGCCTCGATGCGCCCGTTCCCGCTTGCAAGCCCTTCCGGCAGGGCTCCGTTTCCGGCCTGCCGCCAAGCATAGACCCCGCCGGCGGCAAGCACCGCCAGCAGGACCAATCCCAAGCCGAGGCGACCGCCTGCCATCATCATCCCGCCACTCCTTCAATCCGTTTACAATCGTCCCGCCATCGCCTCGCCGGCACGTGAACTCCGTCAGCTCGACATGAAACGGTTGAGCCGGGTTTCATCGAGCAGCGAGCGGGTCATACCGCCGAAGGCCCATTCCCTGAGCCGGCTGTGCCCGAAGGCCCCCGAAACGACGAGATCGGCATCGTAGCGGTCGACAAGCGCGATCAGGCTGTCGCTTTCGCGGTAGCTCTCCACCGTTTCATTGCGCGCGGCCACGCCATGGCGAGCGAGAAAGGCGGTAATGTCGGCAATGCTCGCGCGCGCACACTGGTCGATGGTGGATGCCACCGTGACCACGATGACATCATCGGCTGCCTGGAGCAGCGGTATGGCATCAAAGACCGCCCGCCGCGCTTCCTTCGTGTCTTTCCAGGCGACCACGATCTTCCTACCGATCCTGTGTTCCGTGCCCGTCCCGACAATCAGCAGGGGGCGGCCCGTCTGGAGGACAGCGCTTCCCGGATCGGACCGGCGCGCCGTATCCCGCGTCGCGGCGCCGTCGGCAGCCTGCATGACGACGAGATCGGCCGCCCTCGATGCCTGGACGAGGGCATAGGTCGGTCTTTCCATGGCATCGCGCCATTCGGTCTCGGCGGCGCCGGCGACCAGGGCCTCGAATTCCTTGCGCCGGTCCTTGAACCGGCGCTCGTCGTCATCGCGCATCTGCTGCCAGACCTCCCCGGCGAGCGTCGCGCCTTCCGGCCCGGTGACCGGCAGATAGGCGTCGGCCGCGCAGAATCCGATCAGTCTGGCGTTCCAGCGCTGCGCCAGCGCGCTTGCCGCCTTCACGACCACAACGTTCGATCTGTCGGCATCCAGATTCACGAGAATGGACTTGTAGCTCATCGGACTGTTCCTCCGTCCTGTTTGCCTCGCTGGGCAAAGGATAGTGCACCCGCAAAACACCACCTTGACGCGGATCAAGCGCTGGCCGCTTCAGGGGTCGACCGGCTCTATCCACGTCCCGCGCAGTCCCGCGACGATCTCCACGGCATCTTCGAGCCGTCCGATCGCCGCCGGCTTGCCGGCAGCGCGGGCAAATTCGATCCCCGCCTCGACCTTCGGCCGCATGGAGCCGGCGGGGAAGTCGCCCGGCGCGAGATCGCAGGCCATCACGAATCCGAGCGGGCGGGCCGAAGGCCGGCCCCAGTCGGCATAGACCGCATCGACGTCGGTCAGCATCAGGAGGAAATCCGCAGCGAGCTGCCGCGCCAGGAGCGAGGAGGCGAAGTCCTTGTCTATGACGGCCTCGATGCCGATGAGGCTGCCATCCTCCCGTTCCACGACGGGGATGCCGCCGCCGCCCGCGCAGATGACGATGACGCCGCGTTCGACGAGGAAGCCGAGCACCTCCGCCTCCAGGATCGCCACGGGTTTCGGCGAGGCGACGACACGGCGCCATTTGTCGTTGTCGGGCGCAACCTGCCAGCCACGCTCCGCCGCCAGCCGGCGGGCCGTCGCCTCGTCATAGACCGGGCCGATGGGCTTGGTGGGCGTCGCGAAGGCGGGATCGTTCGGATCGACCTTCACCTGGGTCAGGAGCGCGGCGAACAGCCTGTCCTTCACGGCATTGCCGAGCTCCTGCTGGAGGACATAGCCGATCATGCCGGCGGTTTCGGCATCGAGCACGTCGAGGGGGAACGGCGGGCCGGGCGAAGCGGCCGCCTGGAGGGCGAGCAGGCCCACCTGCGGCCCGTTGCCGTGGGTGATCACCAGTGAATGGCCGGCGGCGACAAGGTCGGCCAGCACGGCCGCCGCCCGCCGGATATTGGCACGCTGGTTCTCGGCCGTCATCGGCTCGCCCCGCTTCAAGAGGGCATTGCCGCCGAGGGCGACGACGATCCTCATGTCAGGCCCCGATGGTGGCGACGAGGATCGCCTTGATCGTGTGCATGCGGTTCTCCGCTTGGTCGAACACGATCGACGCGGCGGATTCGAAGACCTCGTCGGTGACCTCCATGCAATCGATGCCGTAGCTTCGGGCGATGTCCTGCCCGACCTCCGTCTCCGCATTGTGGAAGGCCGGCAGGCAATGCATGAACTTGGTATGCGGCCTTCTCGTCGCGGCCATAAGCGCGCGGGTCACGCGATAGGGCGTCAGGAGCTCTATCCTTTCCCGCCAGGCGTTCTCGTTCTCGCCCATGGAAAGCCAGACGTCGGTATAGACGAAATCGGCCCCGAGCACGGCGGCATTCACGTCCTCATCCAGCCGGAAGCTGCCGCCGTTCGCCTCCGCCATGGACCGGACGCGATCGCAGAACGCATCATCCGGCCAGAGCGAACGGGGCGAGGCGAGGCGCATGTCCATGCCGACCTTCGCCGCGCCGATCGCGAGCGACGTCGCCACATTGTCCCGCCCCTCGCCGACGAAGACGAGCGTCGTGTCCGACAGGTGCTTGTGGGTGAACTCGCGCATCGTCATGAAGTCGGCGAGAACCTGGGTCGGATGCGCCTCGTCGGTCAGTCCGTTATAGACCGGCACGCCGGCATAGGCGGCCAGCACATCCGCCTGATGCTGGCTGAAGCCCCTGAACTCGATGGCGTCGTACATGCGCCCGAGCACGCGCGCCGTGTCCTTCATCGTCTCCTTGTGGCCGATATGGCTGCCGGACGGACCGATATAGGTGACATGGGCGCCCTGATCGTAGGCCGCGACCTCGAAGCCGGAGCGGGTGCGGGTGGAATCCTTTTCGAAGATCAGCGCGATGTTCTTGCGGGCAAGGCGCGGCACCTCCGTGCCGGCCTGCTTCGCCGCCTTGAGCTCGGCGGCGAGACGCAGCAGGTAGCGGATCTCCGCGCCGGAAAAATCGTCCAACGTCAGCACGTTGCGGCCATGCAGATTGACGGGCATGTCGGTTTCTCCTCTGTCAGATCGGATCGCGTGCGATGGGGCAGGTCATGCAGTGGCCCCCGCCGCGGCCGCGACTGAGCTCGGCGCCCTCCACGGTGATGACCTCTATGCCGGCGCGGCGCAGCAGCGTGTTGGTGTAGACATTGCGGTCGTAGCCGATGACCACGCCCGGCTCGACGGCGACGACATTGTTGCCGTCGTCCCACTGCTCGCGCTCGGACTCGTAGGCGTCGCCGCCGGTGGAGACGATGCGCAGGCTCTTCAGCCCCATCGCCTCCTTCACCACCTCCACGAAGGGTCTTTGCTCCTCGACCACATCGACGGCAGCCTCGCCCTCCCCCGGTCGCAGCGAGAAGGTGCGCAGCCGCTCGACCACCGGCGGATACATGGTCGCCAAGTCCCGGTCGCAGAAGGTGAAGACGGTATCGAGATGCATGAAGGAGCGGTCGCGCGGCATCAGGGCGGCGACGACACGAGTCGCCTCGCCGGCCGCAAACAGGCTGCGGGCCAAGCCGCCGACCGCCTGCGGCGTGGTGCGCTCGCCCATGCCGACCAGCACGACGCCGCCGCCGACCGGCATGACGTCGCCGCCCTCCAGGCTCACGCCGGGACCGGGATTGTCCGGCGAGACGAAGGGCAGGTCCGCATCGCGAAAGCGCGGATGGAACCGGTAGACCGCCTCCACATTCGCCGCCTCCGGCTTGCGCGCCGGCCAGTACATGGCGTTGACGGAGACCGCGCGATAGATCCAGCAGGAACTGTCGCGCGTGAAGAGCTGGTTCGGCAGCGGCGGCAGCACGAAATCCTGCGGCAGCAGCGTCCTGCCCGTCAGCCCGGCCGGCCGGAAGGGCAGCTCCGCACGGGCAATGCCGCCCACCAGCAGCGATGCGAGTTGTTCGGCCGGCATCTCGTCCAGCCAGCCGCGCAGCTCGCCCACCATGTCGTAGCCGACGATCGAGGCGTCGACGCGCCGGTCGAGCAGCCAGTCGCGCCCCTCCGGCAGGGCCAGGGTCTCGGCCAGCAACTCGCCGAAGAGGTGAACGGTGACGCCGCGCTCGCGAAGGGCATCGACGAAGACGTCATGCTCCTGCCGGGCGCGCTTGACCCAGAGCACGTCGTCGAACAGCAGCGCCTTGCAATTTTCGGGGGTGAGGCGGCGGAGGCTGAGATCGGGACGGTGCACGATCACCTCGCGCAGCCGGCCGACTTCGGAATGGGCGCCAAGAGCAGCCATGACGGTTCCTTTCGACGGTTGGGTTCAAAGGGCGCTGACGGCACCGGTCCACATGGCGTAGGCGGCATAGAGCCCCACGGCGACGAGCGCGGCGGCAAGGGCGGCCTCCACCGGGTGGAAGACGCGTTCCCCATTCTCACGCCGCGCCCAGACGAAGAAGACGATGCCGGGCGCATAGAGGACGGCGCACATGAAAAGGTAGGAGAGGCCCGCCGCATAGACGAGCCAGAGGCCGTAGACCGTCGCCAGGAGGCCGATCAGCATCGGACCGTTGCGGCTCTCGCCCTCGCGATAGCCCTCGCCGGTGATCGCGAGCTTCGCGGCATAGGCGCCGGAGAAGATGTAGGGCACGAGGATCGCGGCCGAGGCGATGAAGAACAGCGCCTGATAGGTGCTCTGGGCGAACAGCGTGATGACGAGGAAGGCTTGCACCAGGAGATTGGTGATGAGCAGCGAGGTCGCCGGCACGCCGCGCGCGTTCTCATGGCCGAAGAATTTCGGCATGGTGCCGTCCCGTCCGGCGACATGCGGGACTTCGGCGGCAAGCAGCGTCCAGCTCAGGAAGGCGCCGATGACGGAAACGACGAGCGCCAGATTGATGAGCACGGCGCCCCACGGCCCGACCACGGCTTCCAGTACGCCCGCCATGGAGGGGTTCTTGAGCGCGGAAAGCTCCGGCTGGCTCAGGATGCCGACGGACAGCAGCGAGACCAGCGCATAGAGCGCAAGGCAGGTGAAGAAGCCGAGCACGGTGGCCGTGGCGATATCCTTGCGCCGCTCCGCGCGCGCCGAGAAGACGCTCGCGCCCTCGATGCCGATGAACACCCACAGCGTCACCAGCATGGTGCTCTTCACCTGGTTCATGATCGAGCCGAGATCGGCATTGCCGAGGCCGGTGAAATCGGCATTGAAGACATCCACCTTGAAGGCGACCGCGACGATGCCGGCGAACAGCACGATGGGCGCGACCTTGGCGACGGTGACGACCAGGTTGATGACCGCCGCCTGGCGAACGCCGGCCAGGATGAGGAAATGGATCACCCAGAGGAGGACGGAGGCGCCGAGCACCGCCTGCCAGGTGTTGCCGTCGCCGAAGGCGGGGACGAAATAGGACAGCGCGCTGAAGACGACCACGGCATAGGACACGTTGCCGACCCAGGCGCTGATCCAGTAACCCCAGGCGCTGTTGAAGCCGATGAACGGCCCGAACCCCGCCTTGGCATAGGCATAGGGGCCGGCATCCAGGTCCGGCTTGCGGGTCGCAAGCGACTGGTAGACGAAGACCAGCGCCAGCATGCCGACCGCGGTGATGGCCCAGCCGATCATGATGGCAAGCGGCCCGGCCCCGGCAGCCATGTTCTGCGGCAGGCTGAAGACGCCGGAACCGATCATCGAGCCGATGACCAGGGCGGTCAGCGCTCCCAGGCGCAGCTTGGCCTGCCTGGCCGTCGAGGCGGACGTCGGGGAAGTGGAATGAACATCTGCGGCAGTCATGGCTACGTCTCCCGGAGTTCGAAGGTCTGGAAAGACTGCACCCGATCCCCCCGCTCCGCCTTGACCCGTGTCAAAGCCGGGGCGCGGCGACGGGTGCACAATGACCGGTATCCGTAATCAATCGAACCGTGCGAAGGAGACTGTGATGACGACTCTCGTTTACGAGGAACCGGAGCGGGCGGGCGGCGCATCCGCGCGGGATGCCGCTGACCTCTGGAGCTGCGATCTGGTCACCCGCAGCGGGCTCGTGCTTCACATTCGCCCGGTCCGCCCCGAGGACGAGGCGCTTCTGGCCGACTTCTTCGCCCATGTGGCACCCGCAGACCTGCGCTTCCGTTTCCTCGGTGGCGTGCGCGAGGTGAGCCATGAGCGCCTCCTCGCCATGACGCGGGTCGATCATCGTGCGACCGAACACTTCCTTGCCTTTGCCGATGGCGGCAAGGCGATCGTCGCGGCGGCGATGGTGGCCTGCGATCCGTCGATGACGAAGGCGGAGGTGGCGATCTCGGTTCGCGCCGAGGACAAGCACAAAGGTGTCGCCTGGGAAATGCTGCGCCATGCGGCGCGCTATGCGCAGGCCCGCGGCGTCGACGCGCTGGAATCGCTCGAGAGCCGCGAAAACCACGAGGCCATCGAACTCGAACGGGAACAGGGTTTCGTCGCTATCCCCTATCCCGACGATCCGACCCTCGTCCTGATCCGCAAGGACCTCCGCTCCGCCTGAGCCCGGGCGGCCGGGCTCACAACGCGAATTCCTGGTCGAGGCGCGGCACGACGCTCGCCCATCCGAGCTCCCGCGCGATGCGGATGCGCAAAGCCTCCGAGGCTTCGGCCTCGCCATGCACGATGAAGACCTTGCGCGGCGGGCGCGGGCAGGCGGAGAGCCAGCGCATCAGTTCGTCGGCATCGGCATGGGCCGAGAGCATGTCGAGATGCGCCACCTCCGCATTGACCGGCACCCAGGCCCCATGGATCTTCAATTCCCTGGCGCCCTCCTGAAGCGAGCGGCCGCGCGTGCCGGCCGCCTGGAAGCCGGCAAGCAGGATGGTGTTGCGCGCATCGGGCGCGAAGGCCTTGAGGTGATGCAGGACACGCCCGCCCGTCGCCATGCCTGAAGCGGAAATGACGATCTTGGGGAACCGGTTGGTGCTGATCGCCTTCGAGGCCTCGACGTCGTCGGTGTAGCGCGCGATGGAGAACACGTCCTTGCAGGTTTCCATGTCGAGGCGGTGATCCTGCATGTGCCGGCCCATCAGCCCGGTCGCGTCGATGGCCATGGGACTGTCGAGGAACAGCGGGACGGCCGGGAGGCGGCCCGCCCGTTTCAGCTTCCAGAAATAGTAGAGCAGCTCCTGCGCCCTGCCGACGGCGAAGGCCGGGACGACGAGCGTGCCGCCGCGCTTGACCGTCCGGTCGATGACCGCTTGCAGGGCATCGGCCGGGTCGGTCCTGTCGTGGATGCGGTTGCCGTAGGTGGATTCGATGAGGATATAGTCGGCCTCCGGCGGCGGAGCCGGGTCCGGCATGAGCGGATCGTCGTAGCGGCCGATATCGCCGGAAAAGACGACCCGGCGGCCGCCCCATTCGAGGTCCACGCTCGCCGCGCCGAGAATGTGCCCGGCGGGACGGAAGCGGAAGGTCGCGCCATTGGCAAACCGCACCGTCTGCCCGAATTCCACGGTCGAGACATGCTCGACGGCCCGTTGCGCGTCCCGCACGCCATAGAGCGGAAGGGCCGGCTGGTGGCGCGACAGCTTGTGCCGGTTGAGGAAGTCCGCATCCTTTTCCTGCAGGTGACCGCTGTCCATGAGGATCAGTTCGGCGACGTCGCGGGTGGCCGGCGTCGCGTAGACCTTGCCGCGATAGCCCTCGCGCACCAGCCGCGGCAGGTATCCGCTATGATCGAGATGGGCATGGGTGAGGATCACCGCGTCGATGGCGTGCGGGGAGACCGGCAGAGGCGTCCAGTTCAGGTCACGCAGGTTCTTCAGGCCCTGGAAGAGACCGCAATCGACCAGAATGCGATGCTCACCCAGGGAAAGCAGATGCTTCGAGCCGGTGACGGTTCCGGCGCCGCCGAGCGATTTCAATGACAGCATGATCCCTTCCCCTCGCGGACCGCTTTGCCCACGGCACGGCTATTGCCGCGGATAGGGCCATTTCCAGTCCCGGATTTCCGGCATGTCCTCGCCATGCTCGCGCACATAGGCATGGTGTTCGGCAAGCTTGCCCTTCAGCCCGGCGACGATATCCGCCGCCTTCTCCCCCAGAACCGGCAGGCGTTCGACGGCCTCGATGGCGAGGTGGTAACGGTCGAGTTCGTTCATCACGGCCATGTCGAAGGGCGTCGTCGTCGTGCCCTCCTCGATGAAGCCCCTGACATGGATGTTCGCGTGGTTCGTACGTTTGTAGACCAGGCGGTGGATGAGGTAGGGATAGCCGTGATAGGCGAAGATCACCGGCCGGTCGCGCGTGAAGACCCGGTCGAAATCCCCGTCCGAGACACCATGCGGATGGTGCTGCGGCGATTGCAGCGCCATCAGGTCGACGACGTTGACGACGCGGATGCGCAGATGCGGCAGCGCCTGGCGCAGGAGGTCGACGGCGGCGAGGGTTTCCATCGTTGGCACGTCGCCGGCGCAGGCCATCACGATGTCGGGGCCGAGCCCTTCTTCCGTGCCCGCCCAGTCCCAGATACCGAGCCCGGCCTCGCAATGACGCACCGCCTCGTCCATCGTCAGCCATTGTGGCGCCGGCTGCTTGCCGGCGACGATGACGTTGATGCGGTTCCAGGTCTTCAGGCAATGATCGCCGACCCAGAGCAGCGTGTTGGCGTCCGGCGGCAGGTAGACGCGCACGATATCCGCGCCCTTGTTGGCGACGAGGTCGACGAAACCGGGATCCTGGTGGGAGAAGCCGTTGTGGTCCTGCCGCCAGACATGGGAGGTCAGGAGATAGTTGAGCGAGGAGACCGGCTTGCGCCAGGGCAGCTCGCGCGCGACCTTCAGCCACTTGGCATGCTGGTTGAACATCGAATCGACGATATGGATGAAGGCCTCGTAGCAGGAGAAGAAGCCGTGGCGGCCGGTGAGAAGGTAGCCTTCCAGCCAGCCCTGGCAGAGATGTTCGCTGAGCACCTCCATGACGCGGCCGTCCGGTGCAAGATGATCGTCCGTCGGCAGCGTCTCGGCCATCCATATGCGATCCGTCGCCTCGAAGACGCTGCCGAGCCGGTTCGAGGCCGTCTCGTCCGGCCCGAAGACGCGGAAATTGTTCTCCGCCGCGTTCAGCCGGATCACATCGCGCAGATAATCGCCGAGAACCTTCGTCGCCTGCGCATCCACAGCGCCGGGCCGCTCCACGGCGACCGCATAGTCACCGATATCGGGCGTGCGCAGCGCCTTGCGCAGGATGCCGCCATTGGCGTGCGGGCTGGCGCCCATGCGGCGTTCGCCGCTCGGCGCGAGCGCCCGCAGGTCCGGCTTGAGGCGGCCGTCCGCGTCGAAGAGGTCTTCCGGATCGTAGCTGCGCATCCAGGCTTCGAGGATGTCGCGGTGGGCGGCGTTCGTGCGGCATTCGGAAACCGGCACCTGGTGTGAGCGCCAATGGTTCTCGACCACCTTGCCGTCCACCTCCTTCGGGCCCGTCCAGCCCTTGGGGCTGCGCAGCACGATCATCGGCCAGCGCGGCCTTCGGGCGGGATCGTCCTTCGCCGCGGCGCGGATGGCCGCGATGCGGTCGAAGGCCGTATCGAGCGCGGCCGCCATGTCCCTGTGCATGGCCTGCGGCTCGTGGCCCTCCACGAAGATCGGATCGTAGCCATAGCCGGTGAAGAGATGGGCAAGCTCTTCGTCCGGCAGGCGCGCCAGCACGGTCGGGTTGGCGATCTTGTAGCCGTTGAGATGCAGGATGGGCAGCACCGTGCCGTCCCGCAAGGGGCTCAAAAATTTGTTGGAATGCCAGGCGGCGGCGAGCGGGCCGGTCTCGGCCTCGCCATCTCCTACCACGCAGGCGACGACGAGGTCGGGATTGTCGAAGGCCGCGCCATAGGCATGCACCAGCGCATAGCCGAGCTCGCCGCCCTCGTGGATCGAGCCCGGCGTCTCGGGCGCCGCATGGCTCGGGATGCCGCCGGGGAAGGAGAACTGCCGGAAGAGCTTTTTCAGCCCCGCCTCGTCCTCGCCGACTTCCGGATAGACTTCCGAATAGGTGCCCTCCAGGTAAGTGTTGGCCACCATGCCAGGCCCGCCGTGGCCGGGGCCGCAGACGTAGAGGATGTCGGCATCGCGGGCCTTGATGATCCGGTTGAGGTGGACGTAGATGAAATTGAGACCCGGCGTGGTGCCCCAGTGGCCGAGAAGGCGCGGCTTCACATGCTCCGCCTTCAGCGGCTCGCGCAGCAGCGGATTGTCCATCAGGTAGATCTGGCCGACGGAAAGATAATTGGCCGCCCGCCAGTAGCGATCGATCAGCGCGAGGTCCTCGGTGTTCGGATCGTTTGCCATGCACTCTCTCCCTGCCGCCTGTTCGAAGGCTTCAACGTCCATTCTGTCCGGTTTGCTCCGAAAAAGCGGAGATGCTTATTGCGGCAGTGCCCGGTCCACGGTCAGCTGCTCGCAGGCCGTGTCCGTGATCGCGTCGACGCCGCGGCGCAACTCGTCGAGACCAGCCACGACGGATTTCTCGGCGAACTCCGTCTGGCAGACCAGCATGTTGAGGGGATCGGCGCATTCGGCGAGATTCTGGAGATAGGCGGACTGGTCCTGAAGCAGGCGCGACGATGCCCCGAGCCATTGCCGGTACATCGCAATGCCGATCTCGAACGACATGCGGAACAGCGGGTCGGCGCCAACAGGAACCATCGGCCAGGTGAAGGCGGATGCAATTCGCTCCGCATCCGTCGTATTGCCATGAGACATGACGAACTCCCGTTTTCCGTTTCGACATGGTGTCATTCTAGGCGGTTTGGCGCAATGAAACTTGATCTGTGTCAAAGGACGTGGAGACTGCCCTCTATAGGGTGGCGCCATCCGCCGGACCGGTGCGCCACCACCCGAACCCGGCCCCGCCCTGCACGCCGCTCGCGGATGCCCGGGCAGCCATGTCTTGCAAAGGTGAACCGCCGATGGACGACTTTCTCCGCAACAGGACCTTCGATGAGCTGCAGCCCGGCGATACGGCCTCGATCGTCCGGCTCGTCGGGCACGACGACATCGACCTGTTCGCCGCCATCTCCGGCGATCAGAACCCGGCGCATCTCGACGCAGCCTTCGCGAAAACCGGCCTCTTCGGCCATGTCGTCGCCCATGGCATGTGGACGGCGGCCCTCGTCTCGGCCGTGCTCGGCACGCGGTTGCCGGGGCCGGGCACGATCTATCTCGGCCAGGACCTGCAGTTCCGCAAGCCCGTCGCCCCCGGCGACACCATCACCGCCACCGTCACGGTGAAGGAGAAGCAGCCGCAAAAACGCATCGTCGTGCTCGACACGGCCTGCACCAACCGCGAGGGCGAGGTCGTGCTGAAGGGGACGGCGACGGTGATCGCGCCGGAGCGCAGCATCGAATGGCCGCGCACGCGGCTGCCCGATGTATCGCTGAGAAGGCACGATCGCTACGAGGCCCTTGTGAAGCAGGCGCGGGCGCTTCCTTCGATCCGGGCCGCCATCGTGCATCCCTGCTCGGCCGCGGCCATCGCCGGCGCGCTGGAAGCGCGCGAGGCGGGTCTGCTGGAACCGATCCTCATCGGGCCGGAGGGCAAGATCCGGGCCGCCGCCGAAGCCGCGCAGGTCTCTCTCGACGGCATCGAGATCGACCCTGTCGCCCACAGCCATGCCGCGGCCGCACGCGGCGTCGAGCTTGCCGTGGCGGGCAAGGTCGCCGTGCTGGTCAAGGGCAGCCTGCACACGGACGAGCTTCTCGGCGCCGTCGTCGCACCCGGCTCGGGCCTTCGCACCGAACGGCGCATCAGCCATGTCTATGCCATGGACGTCCCGGCCTACGACAAGCCGCTCATCGTCACCGACGCGGCGATCAACATCCAGCCGACGCTGGAGCACAAGCGCGACATCTGCCAGAACGCGGTCGATCTCCTGCGCCGCCTCGGCATGGCGGAGCCGAAGGTGGCGGTGCTTGCCGCCGTCGAGACCGTGAACCCGAAGATGCCGGCGACGCTCGACGCCGCGGCGCTGACCGTGATGGCGGCGCGCGGGCAGATCACCGGCGCGAAGGTCGACGGGCCGCTCGCCTTCGACAATGCCATCAGCGTGGATGCCGCCCGCACCAAGGGCATCGTCTCCCCCGTCGCGGGCGAAGCCGACATCCTGCTCGTGCCGGACCTCGAGGCCGGCAACATGCTGGCCAAGCAGCTCATCTATTTCGCCGGCGCCACGGCGGCCGGGCTGGTGCTGGGCGCGCGGGTGCCCATCGTGCTGACCAGCCGTTCCGATCCGCTTTCGGCCCGCATCGCTTCGGCGGCGCTCGCCAAGATGGCCGCCGCACCGTATCCGGCGGAGGGATTGCCCGCGTGAAGACCCTGCTGACCTTCAATGCCGGCTCCTCCACCGTGAAGATCGGCCTGTTCGCGCTTCGTGCCGGCGGACCGGACCGGATCGCCCGCGGCGTGATCGATTTTCGCCACGATCCGCTGACGCTGCGGGTGAGCGAGGGGGAACGGCGGATCGAAACCGCGCTGGAAGCCCGGCCGGACGAGGATCTGAGCGGCATCCTGTCGGAGACCCTGGCTGTTCTCGGCCGCCACTTCGACCTGGGCGACGTGGCGGCGGCCGGGCACCGCGTCGTGCATGGCGGCGACCGGTTCGACGGCCCCGTGCGCCTCGATGCGGACACGATCGCGGCGGTCGACGCGCTGACGGCGCTGGCGCCGCTCCACCAGCCGCAGAGCCTGCGCCTGATCCGCGCGATCGCCGGCCTGCTGCCCGACCTGCCGCAGACCGCCTCCTTCGACACCGCCTTCCACCGGACGAACGACGCGCTCGTGCGCCGCTTCGCCATCCCGCGGGCCCTCCATGACCGCGGCATCAAGCGCTACGGCTTCCACGGCCTTTCCTACAGGTTCATCGCCGGCGAACTGGCCCGCGTGGCGCCGGAGGCGGCCGGCGGCCGGGTCGTGGTCGCCCATCTCGGCAGCGGCGCGAGCCTGTGCGGCATGCTGGGCGGCATCAGCCGCGACACCAGCATGGGCTTTTCGACCCTCGACGGCATCCCGATGGCAACGCGCTGCGGCGCGCTCGATCCCGGCGTGCTCTTGCATCTCCTGCAGCGCGAAGGGCGGACGCCGACCGAGGTGGAAGATCTCCTCTACCACGAATCCGGCCTCCTCGGCGTCTCCGGCATCAGCGCCGACAGCCGCGACCTTCTTGCCAGCGATGCGACGGAGGCGACGGAGGCGATCGACCTCTTCACCTTCCGCATTGCTGGCGAGATCGCCCGGCTCGCCGCAACGCTCGGCGGCCTCGACGCCGTCGTCTTCACCGCCGGCGTCGGCGAGAACCAGCCGGCGGTGCGGGCCGCTGTCTGCAAGCGGCTCGGCTGGCTCGGCCTCGACCTCGATCCCGCCGCCAATGCCGTGAACGCGATCCGCATCAGCACCCCTGCAAGCCGTATCGCCGCCTTCGTCATCGCCACCGACGAGGAACAGGTGATCGCCGAGGAAACCGTCTCGATCCTGGGGGACACCGCCGGGTGAGCCCCGCCGCCATCAACCGCGCTGCCTCGCTGCGCCAACGCGACAAGGAAACGTGCCCATGGCCGAAACGCCCCCTCGCCACCTTCTTCTTGCAACGGACCTCAGCGCGCGCTGCGACAGGGCGCAGGACCGTGCGCTCGACCTCGCGCGGGCATGGAAGGCGAAGCTGACGATCGTGCATGCGCTCGACGTCGTGAGCATGACCGCCGCCGCCTCCACCGTCCTCGCCGCCGCCAGGCGGCGCGCGTCCAACCATCTCGATCGCGAGTTCGCGGATGTCGGCGATATCGCCTGGGATGTCGATATCCGCGAAGGAGAACCGGCCGACGTCATCCTCGCCGTCGCGCGCGAAAGGAAGTGCGACATGATCGTCACCGGCATTGCCGGCAATGACGCGTTGGGGCACATGCTGGTCGGCGGCACGACGGCAAGCGTGGTGCGCCAGGCCGGCCTGCCGGTGCTGGTGGTGAAGAAGCGGGCGCGGCAGGCCTATCGCCGCATCGTGGTGGCCAGCGATCTCTCTGAAGCCTCCGCCGGCGCGCTCCAAATGGGCGCCCTGCTCTTCCCGCCGTCGTGCGTCACGCTTTTCCACGCCTTCGACATGCCGTTCCGCAGTTTTCTCGACGACAAGGATGGTTCCGAACAAGGCCGGGCGAACCTGGCGCGGAAGGATGCGAAGACCTTCCTCGCAAGCCACCTGCCGGAAGGAGGAGAGGATGTCGGCATCCAGGTGGCCCATGGCGATCCCGCGACCCTTCTGGCGGAATTCGCAGTGAGGGAAGACATCGACCTGCTCCTTTCCGGCACTTACGGGCGGACCGGCCTTCTCGGCGCGCTGATCGGCAGCGTCGCCGAGGCGCTTCTCGACGGGGTGGAGTGCGACGTGATGATCGTCCCCGGCAGAGGCGCGCGTTCGGATGGATGACGGGCACAACGGAAAAGGAGGCATGATGGCGAAGGAGAAGGGCATGAGCGCAGTCGATATTCAACCCCGCCCGCAGGCCTGGCACGCCCGAACGAAGGAAGAGACCTGCGCGGCGCTGGCGACGGGCCTCGACGGCCTCGGCCACGACGAGGCCGGGCGCCGCCTCGGCACCCATGGACCCAACCAGCTGCCGGCCACCGCCCGCACGCATCCGGTCCTGCGCTTCCTTGCGCAGTTCAACAACGCGCTCATCTATTTCCTCCTGTCGGCCGCGCTCGCCGCCATGCTGCTCGGCCATGTCATCGACGGCGTGGTCATCGTCATCGTCGTCGTGGTCAACGCCGTGGTCGGTTTCATCCAGGAGGGCAAGGCCGAGCGGGCGCTCGACGCGATCCGCGACATGATCGCCCCGCACACCGTCGTCGTGCGCGAAGGCGAACGGCACACCGTCGATGCCCGCGAGATCGTTCCCGGCGACGTCGTCGTGCTGGAGGCGGGCGACAAGGTGCCGGCCGACATCCGGCTCATCAGGGCGCGCGGGCTCACCGCGGACGAGGCGATCCTGACCGGCGAATCCGTGCCCGCCGAAAAGCGGGAGGAGACGGTGCCGGCCGACACCGCGCTCGGCGACCGGCTGCCGATCCTCCATTCCGGCACTCTCATCACCACCGGCCAGGGGCACGGCGTCGTGGTGGCGACGGGCAGCCGCACCGAGATCGGCCGCATCTCCAACCTCATCGGCAACGTGCAGACACTGACCACGCCGCTGCTGCGCCAGATCAACGAATTCGGCCGGTTCTTCACCTGGTTCGCCATCGGCACGGCCGCCGTCCTCTTCGTCTTCGCCGTGCTGGTGAGGCACTACGACTGGCTCGACGCGCTGATGGTGGTCGTGGCGCTCGCCGTCGGCGTCGTGCCGGAAGGGCTGCCGGCCGTCATCACCATCACGCTGGCGATCGGCGTGCGGCGGATGGCGGCGCGCAATGCCGTGGTGCGCCGGCTGCCGGCCGTCGAGACGCTCGGCGCGACCTCGGTGATCTGCTCCGACAAGACGGGAACGCTGACGAAGAACGAGATGACCGTGCGCCATGTCGTGACGGCCGGGGGCGTGACGGAGCTTGCCGGCGCGGGCTATGCGCCGGAGGGCAAGCTTGCGGCCCCGGACGGCGGCGCGGCACGGTCGGACCCGGTCCGCGACGCGCTCATCCGCGCCGCGCTGCTGTGCAACGACGCGCGGCTCATCGAGCGTGACGGACAGTGGGCGGTGCTGGGCGACCCCATGGAAGGCGCGCTCGTCACGCTTGCCGCGAAAGCCGGGCTGCACCCGGAGACCGAACGCGAGATCTGGGGCCGGCTGGACGAGATTCCGTTCGATGCCCAGCACCGTTTCATGGCGACGCTGCACGACGATCCGGACGGCACGCGCCGCATCTTCGTCAAGGGCGCGCCCGAACGGGTGCTGGCCATGTGCACGAACCAGGCAGGCGAAGGCGCACCGGGCGCCATCGACCCCGCCTACTGGCGCCAGCGCATCGACGCGGCCGCCGCCGAGGGCGAGCGCGTGCTCGGCTTCGCGGTCGGGACCGCCGGACGGGACGTCGAGCGGCTGACTTTCGCCATGGTCGAGACCGGCCTGACCTTCCTCGGCGTCGCGGGTTTCATCGACCCGCCGCGCGAGGAGGCCATCGCGGCGGTGGCCGAATGCCGCTCCGCCGGCATCGCCGTCAAGATGATCACCGGCGACCACAACGGCACCGCCGTCGCCATCGCCCGCAAGCTCGCCATCGCCGACGATCCGAAGGCGCTCGAGGGCAGCGCGCTTGACGCGATGACGGACGAGGACCTGCGCCGGATCGTCGAGGAGGTCAGCGTCTTCGCCCGCGCCACGCCCGAGCACAAGCTGCGCATCGTGCGCGCCCTCCAGGCGAACGGCCATATCGTCGCTATGACCGGCGACGGCGTCAACGACGCGCCGGCGGTCAAGCAGGCCGATGTCGGCGTCGCCATGGGCCGCAAGGGCACGGAGGCGGCCAAGGAGGCCGCCCAGATGGTGCTGCTCGACGACAATTTCGCCTCCATCGTCGCCGCCGTGCACGAGGGCCGCACGGTCTACGACAATATCCGCAAGGTGATCGGCTGGACGCTGCCCACCAATGGCGGCGAGGTGCTGTGCGTGATCTTCGCGATCCTCCTTGGCCTGACGCTGCCGATGACGCCGGTGCAGATCCTCTGGATCAACATGATCCTTACCGTGACGCTCGGCCTGGTGCTCGCCTTCGAGCCCTCGGAGCCCGGCGTCATGCGCCGCCCGCCGCGCCGGCGCGACGCGCCGATCCTCTCGCGCTTCCTCGTCTGGCGCATCGCCTTCGTCTCCCTCATCTTCATGCTCGGCGTCTTCGGCATCTTCGAATACGCGCTCCACAGGGGCTATGCCGAGGACGGCGCGCGCACCATGGTGGTCAACATGCTGGTGGTGATGGAGATCTTCTATCTGTTCAACGTGCGATACCTGCACCGCACGTCGTTCAGCCTGATCGGTGCCATGGGTACACCCGCCGTGCTCGCGGCCATCGCCGTCGTCGTCGCCGCGCAGCTCCTCTTCACCTTCGCTCCGTTCATGCACGCTCTCTTCGGCAGCGCGCCGGTCGCCTTGACGGATGGCCTGCTGATCCTGGCGATCGGTTTGGTGACGATGGTGGTCCTGGAGCTTGAAAAGACGCTCATGCGAAAGGTGTCGCCGGCAATGTCCTGGAACGCCTGAACGGCGGCGGAAGCGCCCCGGCGCCGGGAAGGCGGCCGGGGCGCTTCGAGGGTCACCGCACCATGAAGACGGGCACGTCGCAGCTCTCCAGGATCGACGCGGTAACGCCGCCGAAGATCCGCTCGCGCAGACGCGAATGGCCATAGGCTCCCATGACGATCATGTCGCAGCCGAGTTCGAGCGCATGCTGGCGGATGACGTCTTCCGCCTCGCGCTCCCCGCTCGAGCGCTGCTCGACGACGACTTTCGCCCCATGGCGGGCCAGGAAGGCCGCCATGTCGGCGCCCGGCTCCTCGCCGTTGCCGAAATAGGAGGTATCCGGATCGATGACGACGAGGCGGACCGCATCGGCCCCCACCAGCATCTCCATCGCGGCCTTCGCGGCGCTGGCAGCCTGCGGGCGGCCATTCCACGCCAGGAGGACGTTTTTCGGCTTCAGGCTGACACGGCCCGCCTTCGGCATCAGGAGAAGCGGTGTGCCGGAATGAAAAGCCGTGGCCGCAACGGCGGCGCTGCGCAGGTCGGCATCCGAACGGATCCCCTCGCCGGCAACGACGACGTCGGCATACATCGCACGCATGCCGATATTGCTTTCGATCATGTAGCGGTCATCGTAGAGGTGATCGATGCCGAAGGACAGTCCGCCTTTCCGGCAACGGTCCTCGGCCATGCGCCGGACGTCCATCAGCCCGTCGATCTCCTTCTGGCGCGCATCCAGCCACGCGGCCGCGGCCGGGTAGCTT